>CAZYGM010000174.1:0-6950 GCA_964647015.1 uncultured Planctomycetales bacterium
CGGCCGCAGAAGCTGGTGCAGATGCCCCTTGTCAGTTGACGTAAGGAAGAGCAGACGCCGCTCTCTGATCGGACCCGAGAGATCCGAAACACACAGCGCCGCCTTGATCAGCCCGAGGTCGTCCTCAGCAACGATCATCAGCGGCTTGTGGTGCTGGCGGTCCAGTTCGAGCAGGTGGTAGCCCAGCCCGACGCCGCCGATCAGGAAGCTCCGGCCGTCGCGCTCCGGGCCGTTGCCGGGCTGGCCGTCCACAAACAGGTCCTTCTGTGCACCGACGAACTGGGCCGCCTCCTCGCCCGGCCGGTAGCGGCTGTGCAGGTACACCGGCTTGCCGTTGTCGGCCGTTAGACTGGCGGTAAACCGTCCATCGCGGGCCGACTCCAGCCGCGGGCAGGCCGTGAACGGCATCGCATCGAGGCGGGCGGCGAGATCCGGATACAGGCCGTACAACGCAGCCAGGTTTCCCAGGTAACACCGTTGCAGCGCTGCGAGTGCCTCGCCCGAGTTTACGTCGCAGTCCTTGATCGTTTGCAGGGCGGCGGCAGCCATAGTTTCAAGCTTGCGCCTAGCGGCCCGCTCCGGAGTGACGACCAGACGTCCGGTTGGGTCGCACCCACGGCGCTCATAGTATCCTTAGCGTCCGTCGGCTGGCCCCGGGCATCCGGCACGACCGGAATGGCGGCCACGGACTCCTTCTGACCTATCGGAGTATCCCACCGTTCGAACTGACACGCCGCACAGCGGATCCGCCGGCAAGCGACCGCGAACCGGTTCAAGGCGTGCAGCGAGCCGACCGATAATACACTCAGGCAGTGGGCTTGGCAGTTAGCGCAAACCATGCGCCGCACCTAGCTTAAGGCCGAATGACGTCCACACAAGGAAGGAAGGCCGATCGATGCAAGGAGGAGTTGCGATGGGTCTTGTTGCCGCGGAAGTGACGGCCAAGAAGGTACACCAGCCCGCGCCGGGCACGACCATAGCGTTCGACGTGCTCTGCACGCCAGGGGCTTACGTGTGTGACTGGAGCGGCCACTTACTGCGTGTGACCGAGCAGGCGCTGGTGGAGGGACGCGCCCCGGCACTGAACATAGTCGGCAACCAGCCGCTGACGGTGACAAAGATCAGCAACGATCCGCAGATTGCGCTGTCGCAGGCCAAACGAATTGCCCACGAGTACCATCTGAATATCAACTTCTAGCTCGATCCGGCGGCGCAATTGGCGCCTGCCGGGCCCACCAGAACACACAGCACAGGCGTGGCGCTGCAACTGCGCAAGAATCTGTTGACAACGGCGTGACCGTGTGGAAGACTTATAATGCACTTTCGCACGTGAGCGTCGGCGATCATTTTTTTGACTGTGAAGTATCAAGTCGGTTTTGTGCGTAGCCCTTACGGTTGTTTTGTGTCAACGTTCGGCGGTTCAGCACGGCTGTGGGTGAAACCAAGCCGCTTGTGTTAGTTGACACCGGTACGACGGGAATACTCGCCGCCGCGGTTGCGGCCGGCGTTAAGGACGGTGTGGCCCACTCGACCGCCGTCTTGTGCCGTCCGTTAGACTTGGGACGGTCCGGCTGGCGGTCCGCATCATAGGAGCGGGCAAGAAGCAACTTGGGATGCGACTTGGCAGTTGGTCCAAGCTCTTGCTTTTCCAGATCGGCATTCGGCTTGGCCAGCCGCTGAGTCGCATTCCCTTTAAATCGCACCACGCGGGCAAGCCGTCGTGACTCTTCAGGGTTGCGACCCGCGATGTCCGGTTTGTCGATTCGCCTGGACGCGTTCATGGAGGATGTAGCCCATGGCAATCGAGCACTACGTGACATGCAACTCGGCGCGACGCAGGGCTCCGGCTGTAGACGCGCGCGTCCCGTTTGACGCCGCCCATGATCCGGGGGCTTATGTCTGCAATTGGAGCGGCCACCTGCTGCGCGTGGCGGTGACGGACCCGCGTCGCCCGCGCCCCGCTCAACTCAACTTGGTCGGCCCTGAGCCCCTGTTCGTTACTAAGATTAGCGACAACCCACTTGTGCCGGTGCGACAGGCACGTTCTCTGGCCGCCGGCCTGGCCCTAGACGTCAATTTCTGACTTGCCTCAGATGGGCTTCTGCGCCTCAGCGCGCCCCCGACCGCACCCGTCGCGTGGCGAGGTTTGCGCGCGGTGCAACCGGCGCCGACTCGCGTGCTGCTTCGCCGGCCGCCGCTAGACGGGCGACACCTTGACCCAGGAGCCGACGCTCTCCAGGTCGCGGATCACGTCCAGCGTGGCCCGCAATGTGTACTTCGCCCCCGCATTCAGGGAAACTGGCGGGCGCGACTTCATGCGATGCCGCCACATCCGGCCGCCGCGCTGCCAAGTCTCCAGCGAGGGACGCTGCTGCTTGCGCGCGCGAATTTGGCGCGCGACAGCGGGATCTTTGCAGGCCACGCGCGTGAGCGTCTTGCGGGCCGCCGCGGCAGTAGGCGGGGCGGTAATCTCGACACAGACTGTCGTGCCAGGGGCAATATCCATCGTCGGTCTTCTCCGAGTCTGCCAGTTAGAATCACCAAATGTACACGAAAGTGTTCTCGATCGCAAGGCAGTTGTGAAGTATGGCCGCCTGCGGTTGACATGTTTGGCCTGGGCGGTGACAATCCCTGTCGGGCGCGGAAGCATTGGATGCAGACCAAGATCATAAACTCTTCTGATGCAAACGTTTATGCCACTGCAATAGACGAGGCGGCGATCGCCTTGCGGGGTGGCGCGCTGGTCGTGTTCCCGACCGAAACCGTCTACGGCGTTGCTGCGAACGCCTTGCATCCGGCGGCCATGGCGCGGCTGCGCGAGCTGAAGGACGCCGACCCGGCGCGGCCCTTCACAGTGCACCTGGGCCGACGGGCCGACGCCGGTCGCTATCTGCTCTCGCCGTCACCAGTCATCCGCCGCCTGGCGCGTAAGGCTTGGCCGGGACCGCTCACGTTGATCGGGCACGAGGCCGAGCCCCAAGCCACGGAGGTCGGTCGGCAATGCGGTCCATCCGAGCTGGCCACCATATACCACCAGCAGAAGGTGGCCCTGCGCTTTCCGGATCATCCCGTGGCCCAGCGGTTACTCGGCGCGGCGGAAGTCCCGGTGGTAGCCAGCAGTGCCAATGCACGCGGCGTGCGTCCGCCGACCGACTTCGCCGCCGCCTTGCGTGCCGTGGAGGGGCGCGTGGAGCTCGCCATTGACGCCGCCCGCACGCGCTTCAACGCGGCGTCAACCGTGGTCGAGGTGCGCGGTTACGAGTGGACCGTGCAGCGGCCCGGAGCGCTGGATGAGCGCACGCTGCGGCGGCTGGCCTGCAGCCTGGTGCTGATGGTCTGCACGGGCAACTCGTGTCGTTCGCCCATGGCCGAGCATATGTTCCGGCAGCAACTCGCCCGGCAGTTGCAGTGTACGCTGGAGGAGCTGGCGCTGGCCGGCTACGAAGTCGCGTCCGCCGGCACGTTCGCGCCGCCCGGAGGGGCGGCCTCGCGCGGCTCGCTGGACGAGATGGCGCGGCGCGGCATCGACCTCGCAGAACACCGCTCGCAGCCGCTGACGGTGGAGCTGATCCAGCGGGCCGAGCGCATCTACGCCATGTCGCCGGAGCATCGCACCGCCGTCCTGGCTATGGTGCCGGGAGCGGCCGGGCGGGTAGAATTGCTGGATCCGGCCGTACCGGTGTCCGACCCGATCGGCGGCGGCCCCGAAGAGTACCGCTATTGCGCGGCACACATCGAGCGCGCGGTGGCGGTGCGGCTAAAGGAGTTCCTCGATGAAGATCGCAATTGGTAGCGACCATCGCGGCTATGAGGCCAAGCAACGCATCAAGGCCCTGCTGCTTGAGATGGGCATGAAACTGGTCGACTACGGCACCGAAACGGGCGAGTCGTGCGACTACCCCGACATCGGCTTCGCGGTCGCCCAGGCGGTGGCGGAAAGGGAGGCCGCGCGCGGGATCCTCTTCTGCGGTAGCGGCATCGGCATGTCCATCACGGCCAACAAAGTACGGGGGATTCGCGCCGCCTTGTGTCACGATGAGCTGACCGCCCAGATGGCGCGCCGCCACAACGACGCCAATGTCCTGTGTCTGCCGGCCGACCTGGTCGGCGACGCGCTGATGCAGAGCATCGTGCGCGTGTGGCTGGAAACCGAGTTCGAGGGCGGCCGCCACAAGCGCCGCGTGGACATGATCTCTGATTTCGAGCGCAAGCACTGCCCGGGCAACCGGAAATAACCCCCCGGACCGCTAACACCGCCGCGTCTCACAACAGGTTAGCCGCCAACTCCGCCAGCGGGCTGCGCTCGCCCTTGTGCAGCTCAACGTGCGCGGCGATGCCCTGGTCGCGAAAGCGGTTCACCAGGTATGTGAAACCGTTGCTCTCGGCATCGACGTACGGGTTGTCAATCTGGTAGACGTCGCCGGTAAGGACGACCTTGGCATCGCGCCCGATGCGCGTAATCACCGTCTTGATCTCCAGCGGCGTAAGATTCTGCGCCTCGTCGATCACCACGTAGCGCCGCGCTATGCTGCGGCCCCGGATATACGTCAACGGCTGGATCTCAATCAGCCCCGCGCGGATCAGGCCGGCACAGTCCTTGTGACCCTTGATGGACCCGCCCGTGTCGAACAGGTACTCAACCGTGTCAACGACCGGCTTCATCCAGGGCGCCAACTTGCTGCTGATGTCGCCCGGCAGGTAGCCCAGGTCGCGGCCGACCGGCACGTTCGGGCGGCACACCAGCACGCCGCGATAGCGCTTCTTCTTGAGCGCCAGGTGTACGGCGGCGGCCACGGCCAGCAGCGTCTTGCCCGTGCCGGCTTTACCCATCAGCGTCACGAGCTGCAGATGCTCGTCCAGCAGCGCATCAACCGCGAAGTGTTGCTCCTTGTTCCGCGGCTCGACGCCCACCAGCCCGTCGCGGGCCTCGTGCAGCCGCTGCACCGCGGTTGCCGTATCGGTCGCCCGCGCCAGCACGCTGCCACGGGCCTCACCGCCCGGCCGCAGCAACAGGTACTCGTTCGGCGCAAGGCGCCCGTCCGTCCAATCCACGCGCCCATCCGCGCGCAGCCGCTCCAGCAGTTCCGGATCAACCTGGCGTTCGACCTGCCCGGACCGCAGGTCGGAAAGATGCACGTGGTCGGACTCGTAGTTCTCCGCTCGCAAGCCCGCCGCATCCGCCCGCACCCGCAGATTGATGTCCTTGGAAACTATGATCACCGGGGTGCCGGGCTCCGCCGCCGCCACCTGCTGCGCCACGCGCAGGATCTCCCGGTCGGCATGGCCGTGCTCCTCCGCCGCCAGGGCATCCGGCCCGCAGTGCACCCTCAGCATGCCGCCCGCCTCCAGCGCCACGCCGGTGGCCAGGCTCTGTCCGGCGCGCAGCCCGTCCAGCACGCGGACCACTTCGCGGGCGCTGTACCCGCGGGCCGTCATTTCCTTCTTGAAACGATCGATCTCGGTGATAACCCCCACCGGGATAATGACCGTGTTGTCCGCGAACTGGAAGACCGACCGGGGGTCGTGCAACAGCACGTTCGCGTCGAGAATGTAGTTCTTGCGCATCTGCTCTCCGTGCCAAGTTTAGCACGCCGCGGCGCGTCGGCAAGGAAGGCACGCAGGGGCACGGACCGCGTCCGGCTGGCAACTGCCAAACCGAGCACCGGATCTTGACCGGCGGAACGCCGCCCCACCGTCCCTGACAAGTACGGGGCATTGATTTTGTGCGAGCCGGCGGTAGCTTGCGGCAGTGGGCGGCCGCCTGGGGCCGGCCGGTCGAATATGGAGGATGTCGCGAATGGCGATGACGCATGTCGAGGTGCAGCAGATTGGCGAACTCGTTCGTCAGCATCAGGCCGGTTTCGACCGGCTGTTGACCGAGATCCGGCGCGTGATAGTCGGACAGGAGGAGCTGCTGCGGAAGATGCTGGTCGGCCTGCTCTCCGACGGCCACATCCTGCTGGAAGGCGTGCCGGGCCTGGCCAAGACGACCGCCGTGGCCTGCCTGGCCCGCGGCATCCACACCAGGTTCCAGCGGATCCAATTCACGCCCGACCTGCTGCCGGCCGACATCCTCGGCACCATGGTCTTCCAGCCGCAGGACGGCAGCTTCGCCGTCAAGAAAGGGCCGATCTTCGCCAACATCGTGCTGGCCGACGAGGTCAACCGGGCCCCCGCCAAGGTGCAGAGCGCCCTGCTGGAGGCCATGCAGGAACGCCAGGTCACCATCAGCGGTGAGTCCTACCCGCTCGAACAGCCCTTCCTCGTCCTGGCCACCCAGAACCCCATCGAGCAGGAGGGCACCTATCCCCTGCCCGAGGCCCAGATTGACCGCTTCATGCTCAAGCTGCTCGTCGACTATCCCTCGCCCGCGGAAGAGCGCCAGATTCTCGACCGCATGGCCACCCACCGCGGCCTGCCGAACATCGATGCCGTCATTGAGCCGCGCGAGCTCCTCGCCGCCCGCAAGGTCGTCGACGAAATCTACATGGACGACAAGATCAAGGACTACATCGTCGCGCTGGTGCAGGCCACACGGCGACCGGCCGAGTTTAACCTGAAAGTCGCCGAGTGGATCGAATACGGCGCCTCCCCGCGTGCCACCATCTACCTGGCCCTGGGGGCCCGCGCCGTGGCCTTCCTGGCCGGCCGCGGTTACGTCACGCCCCAGGACGTGAAGGACATCGCCCCGGACGTCCTGCGCCACCGCGTGATCGTGAGCTACGAGGCCGAGGCGGAGGAGCAGACCAGCGACGACGTGGTCCGACACGTGCTCGATCACATCGAGGTGCCTTAGCGGTGGGCGTGCCGGCCCCGGCCGGCTACTTGATCTCGCTGAGCTTGACCGCGGCGCGGTGCTTGGCGGCCTGCATGGCCGCTTCCAGCACGCGCTGCGTTTCGTAGGCGTCCGCGAAGTCCGGCAGCGGCACGATCGGCTCCTCGCCGGCCAG
>CAZYGM010000175.1:0-6921 GCA_964647015.1 uncultured Planctomycetales bacterium
TCGGCGGCTACTTCTTCGGCGGCGACATCAACGGCTACTACGTCACGTCCGAAGTGACCGTCACGCTGAGCGACGGCACCGTCGTCACCTGGACGCCGAACGGCGAGGACGACTTCGAGTACTTCTTCAGCGACGTTCCGATCCTGTCCATGTCGGTGGGCGCGAACGATCCGCTGGGCAACCCGGTCTGGCCCACCGTCGACCACCTGTACGTTGGCCAGCAGATTCCTGAACCGGCCGGCCTGCTGCTGCTCGGACTGGCCAGCCTGTTCATCCGGCGGCGCTAGCACGATTTTCGCAGCGCGTGCTGCAACGGAAGTGGAAGTGAAAGCGAAGCGGACGGGCGGGTGCCGGCCGGCGCCCACCCGTCCGTTCATCGCGCGGGGGAAAACGGTGCGTTAAAGGCTACTGAACAACTCCTCGGCACCATCCGGGATCACTATGCTGCCCGGGTCGTTCGTGGCTTGCTCCACAACGACGTTCCAATCGGCCGGCGAGTCTATGTCGTTGTCGCGCAAGAACTGCGCGATGATATCAGCCTGCTCGCGCGTGATGTTGATGTTGATGTCGGGATCGGCGGCGTTGGCCGCCTGCACCAGCGCGTAGATCTCCGCGCCGGTAAGTTGTGACCACTGGTTGTTGGCGACCTTGAGGGCCCCGGACACTTCCGGCAGCAGCGCCCCCGGGCATCCGAAGAGGGGCAGCCCCATGCCAATAACCACGAACATGACCACCAGCGTTTTCATCCGTCTTGGCATTCTTCTGTCTCCTTGCAGTAATTGTGCACCCTTGCCTGACAATCCAGTACGGACGGCCCATTCATAGCCGATCCGGCCCCCCCCCCGGGGGGGGGAGCAGGCACGCGTTTTCCAGCCCGCGTGCCCCGGGCCGCACGGCTGGGCTTTGTCACGTATTGGATCGGCCGGAACGAGCGTGAGCTTGTGCCGTCCAGAGGCGTGCGGGCTGCCACCAATCACCGTGTCCTGTGCCGGCGCTGCCGGCGGACCGCGGACGGCTGGGCCGCGATGCAAACAACGTGCCTCCGCCAGGCGCTTGACGGTTGCCTCGGCAGGCTGTGCGGATGAGCCTGTGCTCGGCTTCTCGGCGGCCCAATTCGGTGCGGGCCGGCGTGTTGGGTGGCCGAGCTGGCTGGAATTGTAAGAATTTGTCGGGCCGGGGGCGCCCCTGTGCCGGGCGCGCAATCGCCGGCCGGACGGTTTGCCGGACGTTCCCGATCGGATACACTCAACTGCTCTTTCGATAGGGAGTGCCGTCGGGGGGCTAGTGACGCGGAGACCTGGAGGCAGTCGCATGAACAGACGTTTGGGACTCGTGTATCTGGCGGTCGGCCTGGCCCTGCTGCCCGCCGTTTTGACAGCGCGCGCGGATGGGGACGTCCGCGCCCGGATCGCGGCCGCCGGCGCCGCCGAGAAATGGGACGCCGACGTAGTGATCGTCCTGGATGAGAAGGATGTCCGGGTCATGCCCAACGGCCTGGGCGTGGCCCGAGAACACCGCATAACCAAGGTGCTGCGGCCGGGTGGCATACGCAGCCAGGCGATTCAGCGGTTTCCGTTTGATCCGCACACCAATCGCCTGGAATTGCTGGCCATCCGCGTGTACCGCGCCGACGGCGCGGTCGAGGAGGTGCCGATCGCGCACCCAGCCCATCAGCCGCAACCGGCCTCCGGCATCTTCTGGCCGACGGATCAGTACCTGATCGCCCTGCCGCGGCTGGAGGTCGGCGACGCGGTCGAGACCATCACCGAGATGACCGGCTTCAACGTGGCCTACCTGGCTGAGTTCGACGACCGCAACGCCCTGGGCGTGCCGCTGGAGCCGCCGGTGCCCGGACACTGGCACGATGAGGTGCATTTCTGGTCGCGCGAGCCCATCATCGAGAAGCGCTACACCGTGCGAATGCCTAAGGACATGCCGCTGCAATACGAGGTATACAACGGCCAGTTGCGCGTGGCCGTGCTGTTTGACAACGGACACATCGTGTACACGTTCGAGAAGGAGAACATCCGCCCCTTCAAGAGCGAAGTGCAGATGGAAAGCGAGCCGAACGTCCTGCCCAAGCTCCTGCTGGCGACACTGCCGACCTGGGAGGAGAAGGGCCGTTGGTTGTACGCGGTCAGCGAGCCGCAGTTCGAGGCAGACGACGCTATTCGGGCCAAGACGGCCGAAATCATCGCCGGGCTGACCACCGACGAGGAGATTTTCACGGCCCTGAACCACTGGGTGGCGGAGAACATCCGCTATGCCGGCACCAGTCGCGGCATGAGCGAAGGCTACACGATACACCCCAGCATCGAGACGTTTCACGACCGCTGCGGCGTCTGCAAGGACAAGGCGGGCATGCTGGTGACCATGCTGCGCTGCGCCGGCTACGACTCGTTCCTGGTTATGACGATGGCCCGGCAGCGCGTTGATCGCGTCCCGGCTGACCAGTTCAACCACGCTGTGACCTGCGTACGGTTCGCGGACGGTTCGTTACGGCTGCTCGACCCGACCTGGATGGTCAAGAGCCGCGACAACTGGTCCACGCTCGAACCCGAGCAGCACGTCGTCTACGGGCTCCCGGAGGGCAAAGAGCTTTCGCTGTCACCCTATTTCCCCCCGGAGGATTGCGCGGTCACCTGGCGGGCCCAGAGCGAGATTCATCCAGATAACCGGCTGACCGGCGCGCTCAACTTCACGGCCGTCGGCGCCCCCGAGGGCCGCATGCGCCGCGCGCTGGCCGGGCTGCATCCGGACGACCGGCAGACGCTGTTCGACGCGACCTTCCAGCGCCTCAGCCCGGCCGCCCAGGCGCTCAACGTCGTGAGCATGGAGCCGGACGACTTCTCCGGACCGCTGCACATCAGTTGCGACTACGTGGCCCGCCAATTCGCGTTGGGCACGGGCAATCAGCGCTACCTGAAGCTGCCCATGCTGCAAACCGTATTCGGCGACCGCACGCTGTACGACCTGTTCGGCGCCACCGACACCGCAGAGCGGCAGTATGGCATCAAGCTGCTGGCCACCCGGCTGGGCCGCTTCGACGAGACGCTGCGGCTGCCGCGCGGCTGGCAGGTGGCGAAGCTGCCCGACCCGGTTGACATCGACGGGCCCTCGGCCAGCCTCAAGTTCTCGGCGGAGGTGACCGGTCGCGACATCCACTACACCTGTGAGCTCGCAGTGAAGAAATGGACCGTGCCGCCGGAGGACTACGCGAACTACAAGGAAGTCATCGAGAAGTTCCAGGAGCTGACGGGGTACGTGCTGGCGTGCGAGTTGGAGGGCAGCCATGAATAGCGTTAGAGATAGGCAATCGGCTCGAATCGTCCTGGGCTGGGCCCTGCTGGCAACCTGCGTCGCCTGGGTAACTCCCGTCCTGGCCGCGACGCCGCCGGACGCGATAATCGAAGTGTGGGAGCAGGAGTGGCGGCAGCAGGCCGACGGCACGACCGTTTACTACGAGAAGCAGCACGTGCGATTGAACAATGACCGCACGTTCCGTGGTGATTTCGTTGACCCGCGCATCACGTACAACGTCGCAACCGACAAGCTGGAGATCCTGAACGCACGCGTGCTCCGCCCCGATGGCACCTATCGCGAGTTGCCGGACTACTCCCACGTGCAGGCCGCGCCCCCGGCCTCGGCCGGCTGGCCGGCCTTCGCCGACATCCAGGAGCACGTGATCGTGATGAGCGGCATCGAGCCGGGCTGTCTGGTCGAACTGGAATACCGCATCACCAGCGCACCGGGCGCGAAGCCGGCCCTGGCGGCTGACGTCCGGCTCGATCACGAATACCCCGTCCTGCAACGCTGTGTGCGCGTCGCGAGTGCAAACGACGCCCTGCTGCAACTGGTCTTGTCCGGCCTGCCCGAAGAGCAGTTGCGGGCGGCGTTCAAGGGGACGCCCCGGGTCGAGATCGTCGTTACGGACAACGGGCCCACGCCGCTGGCGCGCGCCGTGGTCGGGCCAGTCGAGTCCGTGGACTGGCGGTTTGCGAACCTGCCGGCCCGGCCGGATGAGCCGCAGTCCCCGCCGTGGCAGACGGGGGCAGCGCGGCTGGTGTTCAGCAATGCCGGGCCGGCTGACGCCTGGCTGCGGCGAACGCTGGACGAGCTTGAGGCCGCGGCCAAGGCATCGCCGCTGGTCACCCGCCTGGTCGCGGAATGGACCAAGGACGCCCAGCGGCCGTCCGACAGCCTGCGGGCGATACAGGAACAACTGGCCGGCTCCTTCAACTTCGTGGACTTCCCGGAGGAGTGGCGCCCGGCCACGCCACGGCCGGCGGCCGATGTTTTGCGCGATGGACACGGCCTGCCGGAGGAAGCCGCGGCCGTGCTGCTGGCACTGGCGCGTGCGGCCGGTCTGCCGGCCCGGCCGGCCGTCCTGGTCTCTGATGACACCTGGGCCGAAACGGCGCCGCAGCGTTCACTGGTAGCGGCGTATGTGGTGCTGCTGGATGGTGACGCGGGCCCGGAAATCTGGGAGGCCCGCCGCGGGCGGATCACGCGGGACCGCCGCTGGGCCGGCCACACGCTGCTGACCAGCGCGGACGGCAGCTTGGCACGCCACCCCTGGGCCGCGTGGCACGACGCGGATGAAAGCCGCTGTGACGTCGTCGGCCGCGTTACTATTAATGCGGACGGGGCATTCAGTGGTACACTGTCGCTACGGACGAGCGGGCTCTTCGCCGCGCCCGAGAGTCTGCGAACGACCGCGGATCAGAAGCGCCGCGTCACGGCCCTGGTCCACCGCCTGCTGCCCAACGCCCAGGTCGAGAGCTTCAACGTAACGGCCCTGGCTGAAGGCGAGTTCAACGTCGACGTCACCATCAAGTCGGCCAAGGCCCTTGAGCAGCGCGCCGGGGCACGCTGGCTGACACTCGGCGAGCACGGACCGGCGACCCTGGACGTGCCGCTGCCGCTCGCGAGCACGCTGCGGCGGACGCCGGCGCGGCTGGCCGGCGCCTTTGACGAGCAGGTGAACCTGACCATCGAGTGGCCCAAGGGCTGGCGTGTGACGACCCATCCGTTGTCATCTTCGCCGGTGTCCGCGCACTGGGGCCAGGTGACACAGCAGGTGACGGTCGCCGATGGACAGCTCACGCTGCTGCGCCAGGTGCGCGTGCATGCCCACGAGTTGTCGGCCAGCGCCCTTACGGAAATGTACCACCCGATAAACCGTCTGCGCGCCGACTCGGCCCGCACGCTGGTGCTGATGCCGTAGCGCCCGAGAAAATCTGAGCGCGTTGTCGGGGGCCACGCGGCCCCCGACAACGCCCACAGCACGCCCACTCCTGGCAGAGACCCGCCCGCGCCGCGGCGACCCGGGGGCCGATGGCTCCCACCAATTCGCCGCTCGCCCCGCCGGCTGAATTGCGCACAATCCACCCGCGCCCGCCCAGGGCAGGTCCGATTATGTGTAGAACCTCCCCGCTACCCCCACATCGCGGCAAACCACCTTGTTTACTCGCGCCAGAATCGCGACAATTAACGTGGAACTGCGCAGCGTGGCGCCGCTGTATGGGGTGGGTTTGAAAGTGAACGAGCCGGATCGTCAACAGCTTACGACCATACTGAAACGGGCCAGCGCCGGCGATGAATCCGCCGTGAACCGCCTCATGCCGCTGGTCTACGACGAGCTGCGCGCCCTGGCCGAAAGCTATCTAAGACGCGAGCGCTCGGACCACACCCTGCAGGCAACCGCCCTGGTACACGAGGCTTACGTCCGGCTCATCGACCAACGCGACGTGGAGTGGCGCAACCGCGCCCACTTCTTCGCCGTCGCCGCCCAGGCCATTCGCCGCATACTCGTCGATCACGCCCGCACGCATAAGCGCGCCAAGCGCGGCGGCGGCTACCAGCGCGTCCAGTTGGATGCCGACGTCGCGGCCCTGCCGGAGACCGACATTGATCTGCTGGCACTGGACGAGGCTCTGCGACGGCTGGCCGACCTGCACGCCCGCCAGGCCCAGATCGTCGAGCTGCGCTTCTTCGGCGGTCTGAGTCTCAAGGAAGTGGCCGAGTACATCGGCGTCTCGCCGCGCACCGTCGATGGCGATTGGAGCATGGCCCGCGCCTGGCTGCGGCGTGAGCTGGGAAGTGGGACGCAGCCGTGACGCCCGAGCAATACGCCCGCGTGCGCGAGATTTTCCTGGCCGCCCGCGACGCGGACCCCGCCCGACAGGCGGATTACCTGCGCGCCGCCCGCGGCGACGATCCGGAGATCCTGGCCGAGGTCCGGTCGCTGCTGGCCAGCGCCGCGCGGGCCCGGACCTTCCTGCAGACGCCGGCGCTGGGCGAGCATTTCGTCATGGCCGGCCCCGAGTCATTGGCGCGCGACTCAGCGCCCCATGCAGCGTCGTCCGCCGCCGGTCACCGAGCAATCGGCCACCCGGAGCAGATCGGCCAGTACCGCATCCTCGACGTACTGGGCGAGGGCGGCATGGGGGTCGTGTACCGGGCCCAACAGGAGCATCCCCGCCGCGTCGTGGCACTGAAGGTCATCAAGCCCGGCGTCGAGTCGCCCGAGACGATCAGACGCTTCGAGCACGAGTGCCAGGTACTGGGCTGGTTACAGCACCCCGGCATCGCACAGGTGTATGAGGCCGGCACGGCCGAGGCCGGCCACGGCCCGCAACCCTTCTTCGCGATGGAGTTGGTCCAGGGCCAGCCGCTGACGCAGTATGCCCACACGCAACGTCTGGACATTTGCGCGCGGCTGGAGCTACTGGCGCGCATCTGCGACGCCCTGCACCACGCCCACCAGAAAGGCGTGATCCATCGTGATCTCAAGCCCGGCAACATCCTGGTGGACGAGGCCGGCCAGCCCAAGATTCTCGATTTCGGCGTGGCCCGCGCCACGGACGCCGACATTCGCGCGGCCACCCTGCAAACGAGCGTCGGCCAGTTGCTGGGCAC
>CAZYGM010000176.1:0-6903 GCA_964647015.1 uncultured Planctomycetales bacterium
GATCGCCGCCGGCGGCCGGCCTGACCGCCTGCAAGTCCTGCACGGCGACGCCGAGCACCTGCCGTTCGACGACGCCAGCCTGGAAGTGGTGACCTGCTGCAACTCGTTTCATCATTATCCGCACCAGGCGGCTGTGGTGCACGAGTTCCGGCGGGTGCTGCGGCCGGGCGGCATGCTGATACTGATCGACGGCTTCCGCGACAACGTGATCGGGTGGGTGATATTCGACGTGGCGGTCGCCCTGGTCGAACGCATGGTCCATCACGCCAGTTGGTCGGAAGTGCGCGCCATGCTTGAACAGGCCGGCTTCAACGGCATCCAACAACGCAAGGTGAACGTGCTGGCGCCGCTGTTGGTTAGCGTGGCGACGTGCTGACGGCAGGCTGATCGGCCGGCGGCGGCTCCCAAACACGCACGCGTTCGACACGCAGGTCCGGCATGGCTTGGCGCAGCCTGCGCTCAGCGGCCGCGATCGCAGGGCTGCCCTCGGCGTCCAGACAGAAGAACGCCGACCCCGACCCGCTCATCCAGACCGGCAGCGGGCAGGCGGCGCGCAGTGCGCCGGCGAAATCCGCCAGTTCGCGACTGATCGCGACAGCCGGCTCCTCCAGGTCGTTGAACAACAGGTCAGCCAGCCGTTCAGGCTGCGCCAAGCCCGCCACCACGAAACCGACCTCCGGGCGCACGGCTTGTACGCCGCGACGATCCCAGGCGGCGTAGACGGCCGGCGTCGCGCTGTGAATGCCCGGCAGAAAGAGCAGCAACTCAGCGGCGAGGCTCGCCGCGACCGGCTCCACGAGTTCACCCCGCCCCCGCATAACGCACAGCGGCCCGCGAAAGAACAGCGGCACATCCGACCCGATCTCGGCGCCCAAGGCGAGCAAGTCCGCCTCCGCCAGCCGCGCCCCCAGCAGGTCATTCAGCATGCCGAGCACCGTGGCGGCGTTCGAGCTGCCACCGCCCAATCCCGACCCGGCGGGGATCCGCTTCTGAATGTCGATATGCCCCCCTGCCGGCTCACCGACCCGCTCAGCAAAGCGCACCGCGGCCCGCACCGCCAGGTTGCATTCGTCACACGGGATGGCCGGATCGCTACACGTCACGGTCCAACGCGCCTGGCCGGTCAGCGTGATCGTTATCCGGTCGGCGAGCGTAACACAGGCCACCAGCGATTCCAGATCGTGAAAACCATCCGGCCGCCGGCCGGTAACTCGCAGCGTCAGGTTGATCTTGGCAGGCGATAGTCTGGTCAGGGTCTGCATGTCACCAGGGAAGATGCCCTCGCCGGGCAGCCTGGTCAACCGCCGGCGCGCCAGCGCACAGAAAAAGCCCGGCCAAACTGAACCGGGCCCTCCCGCCGGGGTTATGCCGACGCGGCGCAAAGCCGCTTCCGGGGCGCGCCTCCCGGCACGCCCCCAACCGTAGCGGAGCAAACCAAGCCGCTCGTCGCACTGCCGCACAGGCACCGGCGAGTCGCGGCCAGACCGTCGAAACCCCGGACATAGACACGGCCGGTCAGCCGGTGGGCCCTGACATGACCCATCGACGACCGCACCGCATATAGAACTATTATAATGCCAATGGCAGCGAAGTAAATAGGCGAAATGCGCAGCTTCTCCCCGGCGCGGCCTTACAGACGTTCCAGCCGGAGCTTCAGGTCACGTTCGTGCAGGTCGTGAAGGAACTCGTCGAACTCGCCGTTGCCGAGAATGCGCTGCAGGCCGAAGAGGTCCTTGTTGATGCGGTGGTCGGTGCAGCGGTCCTGTGGGAAGTTGTAGGTGCGGATACGGTCACTGCGGTCGCCGGAGCCGACCATACTGCGCCGGTCGGCCTCGATCTGGCGGCGCTGCTGCGACGCGAAATGCTCGTATACGCGGCTCATGAGTACACGTCGGGCCTTGGCGCGGTTTTTGTGCTGGCTTTTTTCGTCGCGCATGGAAACGGTGATGCCGGTGGGCACGTGCTCGAGCTTGATGGCGCTGGAAACCTTGTTGACGTTCTGCCCGCCGGGGCCGCCGGCGCGGCTGACGTGCTCGATGACGTCCGCCTCCCAGTTGATGTCGATCTCGACTTCCTCAGGCTCAGGCAGGACGGCCACGGTGGCGGCGGAGGTGTGGATGCGGCCCTGGGCCTCGGTCTTTGGGACGCGCTGCACGCGGTGACCGCCGCCCTCGAAGCGGTAATGCAGGTAAACCTCCTCGCCGGTGATATTCAGGATGGCTTCCTTGATGCCGTCGAGCTCCGATTCGGAAATCGAGAGCAGTTCGGTCTTGAAGCCCTTGCGGCTGGCAGAGGCCAGGTACATATCGAGCAGTTCGCGGGCGAAGAGCGCGGCTTCTTCGCCGCCGGTCCCGGCCCGCACCTCGAGGATGATCGAACGAATGGCGGCGTCATCGCCGGTGACCAGCTTCTCCTGCAAGACCGTGAGCAGGTCCTCGCGGGCAGCCAGCAGGTCGGGCAACTCCTGGGCGGCCAGTTCGCGCAGTTCGGCATCGGACGCGGGATCGTCACAGATCTCGTGCGACTCATCGATCTGCCGCATGAGCGCCCGATACTCCCGGTAGACCTTGGCGAATTTCTCGAGCTGGCCGTGCTCGCGGGCCAGCTTGACCATGAGCGCGCCGTTGGCCGCCACCTCCGGCTTGTTCATCTGGCCGGCCAGTTCCTCCGCTCGCTCAGCCATCTCGCGCACACGGGTCATCCACGCAGGATCAGCGATTCGCACGGCCATGCCTGTAGTCCTCGCGCCTCAGCCCGGCGATGACGGAAAAGAACGACGGCCCGCGCGCAGGCGAGGGCCGTCCACGAATATCCTGGTATGGCAGCTACTTGCGCCCGGTGCGCGCCTTGCCCGCTTGGCTGCTCTGGCGGAAGTAGTCGCCGCCGAACTTCTTCTGGAACCGCTCCACGCGGCCGGCCGTATCCACGAACTTCTGCTTGCCGGTATAGAAGGGGTGACACGCGCTGCAAATGTCGACCTTCAGTTCCGCGACCGTGGCCCGCGTCTTGAAGCTGTTGCCGCAGGCGCACGTGACCTGGGCGTCAACATACTTGGGGTGAATCTTGTCTTTCATCGACCTATCGTCCCTTACTGCCTGTCGGCCCGCCGCCCTTCTCAGGGCGACACGAGCCTTGTATTATGCCGAATGACCGGCTCGTCGGCAAGGCCGCGGAGCCGGCGTATTCACCGCCCTCGACCGGGCGGCGCCCACGAGCCCATGACCACGTCCGACAATGATGTAATCGTACGGCTGGAGAATGTCGCCAAGACCTACCGCGCGCCCGGCAGTCCCGTGGCGGTCGAGGCCCTGCGCGGCCTGTCGCTGACGGTCCGCCGGGGCGAGTACCTCGCAATCGTCGGTACGTCCGGCAGTGGCAAGACGACGCTGCTGAACATTATGGGCTGCCTGGACAGACCGACTGCCGGGACATACCACCTGGGCGGACTGGATGTGTCGCACCTCGATGACGAGCAGTTATCGGACGTCCGGGGCCAACACATCGGCTTCATCTTCCAGAACTTCAACCTGATCAATGCCCAGACCGTCCTCGAGAACCTGGAGACGCCGCTCTTCTACCAGAACGTTCCCCGACCCGCACGCCGCCAACTAGCCACCCAGATGGCCGAGCGCGTCGGCCTGCATACTCTCGCCCGCCAACGGCCGCACGAGCTCTCCGGCGGCCAGCAGCAGCGCGTCGCCATCGGCCGGGCGCTGATGAACAATCCGGACCTACTGCTGGCGGACGAGCCCACCGGCAAACTCGACACGAGCGCCGGCCAAATGATCCTGGAACTGCTGGACGAACTGAGCGGCGCCGGGCGCACAATCATCATGGCGACCCATGACCGCAGCGTCGCGGCCCGCTGCCACCGGCAGGTCGAGATCTGCGATGGTCGCATCAGCACGCCGGCCTGACACCGGGGGTCGCCGCGTGGACTGCTAAGACTTCAGGCGCTGGCGCGTCAGTTCGAGCGTTCGCTGCGGATGTATGAGCAGGTACTCGCGCGATCCGGCGCTGCGCCGTTCCGCGCCTTTCTTGATCAGGAGAATCACGTGCTCGGGCGTCAGTCCCGGGTCAATCGCCATCATCTTCGCCGCCACGTTGGCGACGTTGGGGGCCGCCATTGACGTGCCGGACATCTTCATCCGCGCGCCGCCCGGGACGTAACTCTCCACCTCGAAGCCATTGGCGTAAACAGCGACCGTCGGCCCGAAGCTGGTGAACGAGGTGGGGTCACCGGCCTGATCGACGGCGCCGACGACCAGCAGGTTGGGCAGGTCGAACGAAGCGGGAATGTACTCGTCGAACACGACGTCGTTGTCGGCGTTGCCGGCGGCACATATGAACAGGACGTTGGGCGCGCCCTGGATGGCGTCGTGGAGCCCTTGCCGCTGTACGCTGAAGACCTCGCGCGCCATTTCCCGGCGTTCTTCCGCGCTGGCGCCGATGCCGTTTTGTTCCAGCGAGGACTCGATGTCGCCCTGCGACTCGCCCCAGCTCATGTTGGCGATGCGCACCCCCTGCGCGACGAAGTATGTCACCGTGTTGCTGAACTTGTCGGCGTCGCGCAGGCCCCACTCCAGCGTGCGCGGCACCGTGACCAGCCGGTGGTCATAGCTCAGCCGGGCTATGAGCAGGCGGGCGAAGGGATTGCCGGCGACCATGATGCCGGCCACGTGTGTGCCGTGGCAGTAATTGCCCGCCAGCGCCAGGTCTTCAAGGAAGCCCTGCACCTCGGCGGGCCTGATGCCGGCCAGGAAGCGCTTCAGTGCGACCGCCTCCGGACTGTCGACCGCGGCCTGTAAGTCCGTGAAGCCCTTGACGTGCTGCATGACGTCCGGCAGACGCTCGGCCATGTCTTCCAATGGGCACAGCAGCCCGGTGGTCTTGCGCGCGTGGATGTCGTAGGCGATGCCGTGCACGTCATCGACGAAGCCGTTGAAGTCGGTATCCTCACCGTCCAACTGCTCGCCGGGATTCGTCCACAGGATCTCGCGAAACACGTCCGGATCGGTGCCCGAGTCCCAGACGGCCATGAGCACGGGGTGGCCGGCATCCCGCGGCGCGAGCGCGACTTCGCGCGCGGCCCAGATGTCATGCTTGACCCGCCGGTTGGCATCAATCTTGTTCTGGTAGATGGCGATCATTTCGTTCCGCAGCGGCAAGCGCAGCGTCAGCGTGCTGTGCACGCCGATGATTCGCCCGGCCATATCAGCCGAGAGTTCGCCGGTGTGATCGATGGCGGGCTGCAGTTGGCCCTGCACAAAGCCGGCGATCAGGTTCGGACTCATGATTTCGAGCCGCCCCTTGCCCTGCTCGATCTCGTCCCGCACGACCTCCCAGGGCGCATCGGCTACCTGGGCCGCGAAGTGGCGGTAGAAGGCCTCGCGGAGGGCCGGCGAGTCTCCCCCACCGGTCTCGCGATGGGCCCAGATGAAGGCGCGCGCGAACATCCCCGTCATGAACTTGGCCGCCGGCTTCTCCTCCAAGGCCCGAATCTGCTCGGTGCGTCTGAGCGCATCGTCATAGCGGCCCTCGAGCAGGTCGATTGTGACGAGCGTCGCGTACATCTCCTTGAGCGTCGTCGGATCGGCGATCTCGTAGGCAGCCAGGTCGGACTCCAGGTCCGCCCGCACCAACCGAGCCAGCTCCAGCACCTGCTCGCGCGAGTACATCAGCTCAGTAGCCTGGCCGGAAAATGGATAGACGTGCCGGGGCAGCTCGTCACGCCGCGTGATGCGGATCTTCGCGGGCAGCGGCGGCGGCGCGGTAGCTTCCGCAACCTCGGCAGGCGCGGCCGGCGCAACCGCCGGCTCGGGTGACCCCGCCGACTCAGCAGGCGGTTCAGCCGGCTCGGCAACTTCGGCCGGCTCAGCCGCCATCGAGGCCGGCTGCGGCTCTGCGGGACCCGCCTGTCCGGCCGGCCGCTCGGCGGGCGCACTCGCGCAGCCGGCGAACAATGCCACGGCGAGGCACACCAGTGTCACAAAGATCATCAGACGCACGCGCTTCATGTCGGAACTCCTTGGTAACGCCCGGCGATCGTACCGATTGCGCCACACAGCGGCAACTTACGCACGCAGAGCGTACCGCGCACCTATCCACCCCCCGGGCCACCCCCCTACAATTCGCGACAAAGGTCAGCATTTGAGCACGTGGCAACGTCTTCCGGGAGGCCCCGGCGAGCAACATGCCAGAGCGCAACAACCAACCAGCAAACCAGCCGCCTAGACCACGCACCTGGCAGCGCGTCGGCTGGGTCTTCGTGGCCCTGGCTCTCAGCGTCGGGGCGTTCAGCGGCATGCGGCGCGCCTTGCGCGACCGGCCCGACTGGCAACAACTGCGCTCCGAAGTCCGCTACGTTTGGGAACACGGGCACACCGCCCCGGGCACGGCCATGTTCGGCTACCTGCCGACGACGACTTTCGCCCTCTGGCCGTTCATGGCCTGGACCCCCCTGCCGATCGGTGCCGCCCTTTACGTGCTGAGCAACATTCTCGCCGGCCTGGCGAGCATCTGGATCGTGCGCCGCTGGTGGCTCGGGACGGACGCCGACGCCACCTTTGTCTGGCCGGTCGTCCTCGTCTGCGTCAACTTCGCCCACGCCATTCAGGCGAACCAGGTGACCATGTGGACGCTCTTGGCCTGCGTGGCCGGGTTGGCACTGGTCGAGCGGCGCCGGGAACTGAGCGGCGGGCTGCTGCTCGGGCTGGCAGCGCTCATCAAGACCATGCCGGCCATGTTCATCGGGTACCTGCTGCTGCGCCGCCGCTGGCGCGCGCTGCTCGGCTTCATCGCGGCCCTCGTGCTGTTCAACATACTGCCCAGCGTGGCCTATTTCGGCTGGCGCGGGGCATTCGACGAGCACCGTGCCTGGCTGCAGCGGGCCGGCTGGCACGG
>CAZYGM010000177.1:0-6890 GCA_964647015.1 uncultured Planctomycetales bacterium
CCTTGCCATGGCGGGGATTATACCTTCAGGAACGGTTATGGGATAGGCTCTAAGTGCCCCGGTTGTTGATGCGATGAAGTCGCCGCTGGCCAAGTGGCGGCGCGTGCTGGAATGTGTGACGTTTGCGCGCGATCAGTTTCCGCTCTTCGAGGCGCTGGCCCCTGAAGCTGAGCACGTCGTCGCAGAGGAGACAATGCGGCGGGCGCTGGCGGAGGCGTGCCACCTGCTCGCCGGCCTGGACGGCCCGGTGTCGGGCTGGCTCGCGAAGCGCGACCCGGCGGTAGGCGATTGGGTGCGCGAGCGCGTCGCGGCGGCGCGCGCGAACTTCCCAGCCTGGACGTGCTTCCCGGTGCTGGTCACGCATGACCGGGGCGAGGTAGAGGAGTGGCTCAAGGCCGCGGGCGTGCGCTACCGTTTGACGGAGTGCGGGGGCCGCTGGACGGTGACGATCATGCCCGGGGACGCCGCAGGAGCGAGCCTCGCAATGGACGACGTTGACAGCCTGAAGACCATCGCCACCAAGCGGGACCGCCCGAGGCGCGGGCCGGCCAACGGCGGCAGTCGACGGCGGAAGAGCAAGGGGTAACAAATGGACCGGGACCGCCGCGGGTCGGCCTGCGGCGGTCCCAATAGACACCACAGCAAGGAGACGAGTGATGGTGCGAGACCTTGAAACGCAGTTGCTGGCGACAACCGTGAGCCAGCGCAGCGAAGCGTTCGCGAAGTACGAGACGATCCTGCGGCGGGCCGACGATCCGCGTCCGAAAGACGCGGCGGAGCTGGCCGCGCTGCTGCCGCAACTGGGCCGTTCGCTGGCCGACGTGGAGCACGACATCGCGCTTGTGCTCAGCATCCAGGCCGGCGAAGCGGCGGAGGCGCGGCTGCCAGACGTACAGGCCGCGTCCCACAAGGCACATTGTGCCTGGACTGCAGCGGTGGCGCAGTTTGAGCGCGAGCTGGCGGAGGTACAGCAGCGCGGCCACGCCGCTGTCCAGGCCACGGCCGCGGCCGCCTCCAGTGCGCGAGTCACCCTGGAGGCTGCGAAGAAGGCCGTTCGCGATGCACAGCTCGCGCGCGACGCATGGGCCGCGCTGGTGACCGCTCGCGACGTCGAAGAGGTCCGCCGTGAGCGGCTGGGCGCGGAGCTCGCGGAGACCGGGGCCTCTCTCATACATGGGCCCGAGTATCCGGAAGGCGGTGCGGCGTGAGCGTCACGCATGACCCCAACCTGCATCGCCCGGTGAGCGGCGGCGAGCAGGCCGCGCGCGAGGCGGTGGTCGCGTACATCCTGGCCAACTACAACCGTGGCAACCTGACCGGCCGGCGCGTCCCGGCTGAATGGGCCGATCCACGGGGTCCCTTGGCGGTGATTCAACCGCACGCCACCGTGCCGGGCGAGTGCTGCGTGCGGCTGATGATGCCGGCGGCGACCACGTACCGGGCAGCGGTGGCCGTGCTGCTGGCCGAGCAGGACTTCGCGGACTGGATCATCAGCGAGTTCGATAGCGCGGGCGCGATGAGCGGCACGGCGGCGCCCGTCGCAGGGCGGCCGACCGTGTGCCCGGCGGCGGTGTCCGCCGCGCTCGGACTGCCGGATGGTGCGACGTTTGCGGCTGCCGTCATGCAGGCCGACGCACTGCTCCGCGCCCTGGCCCAGTAGTCGGCGGCTTTCGGGAGTGTCGATGTCTGAGCAATACACAGTCATATGCCGCCAACGCGACCACGCCGCCCCGCGTGGTGGCGTGGTCGGTTGGCTCGGCCGTCTGGCCCGCAGGCTGTCCGCCGGTTGCCGGGGAGCGCTTGTGCTCAGCGGCGCTGGTATGCGGCCCCGTGTTGCCATTGACCGTGCACTGCGCGCTGTCCACGATGAACACGAGCACCTTAGCCGGGCCCTGTCCGCAGGCCGGCGGCTGGCGCAATCTGAATGGGGCGCCATGATCGTGCTCGGGCCGGACACGGCGGACGGGTGGCGGGCTGCGTGCGCCTTGGCAGACGAGATCCGCCGCCGGTTTGGCTACACGCGCGAACAAGGCTTGCTCATGGCGGTCGTGGCGGTAGAGGCCGGGCTGTCTGCGTTTGACGCGGCCAGGCTGTATGAGTTGTGGTATCTGGGCTACCGGCCCATGGCTCCGGTGTCGCCTGTGGCCGCGGCGGCGGTGCTGATGGAGGTGCCGGCCGACGTGTTGCGGCAAGTGGGCAAGATCGTGTGGGGCGTGGGCCTGACGTCCGATGGGCGCCGTCAGCGTGCGGCGGCGCGGGCCGCGGCCGGTGAGATGCCGCCGCCGGCTGAGCGCGGCGGGGATCGGCGGGGGCTGCAAGTTAGACTGGCCAGCCGCATGAATCCGGCCGGTCCGGGCGAGGTGTGATCATGGATGAGCGGCGCGAAGTTCTGCGTTACGAGCTCGACATCGCCGACGTCGAGGCCAAGGCCCAGCGCGTGCAGGCACTGGTCGATGAGATCGCCCAAGCCCGCCGCGGCGGCCAGGACGCCGGCGCGCTGGAGGCGGCCCTGGGCCGCGAACTCGAAGGGCTCGGGCAGGTGGCCCAGGCCCAGCAGCAGGCGGCCGGCGCGGCCAGTGAGCTGACGCGCCAGAAGCAGCGCCTTAGCGGCGTGGTGGGGCTGCTGGGCGGTCAGTTCGGCGGGCTGATAAACCGCATGGGTTACGTGGTCGAGCTGCTGCTGGCCGGCAGCAAGGCCACGCTGGCGTTCGGCGCCGGCCTGGCCGGCCTGACCGTCGGCGTGAGCGCCATTAACGCGGTGCGTGACGCGCTGCGCGAGGCGCGCGCCGAGCAGGAGCGCTTCAACCAGGCCATCACGGAACGCAAACGGGGCGAGCGCGGCGCCCTGGATGACGCCGTGCAGGGCCTGGGACGCTTCGGGCTGCAGGATGAGGGCGGCGAGCAGGCGCTGCGGTCGCTGGTGTTCGCGTTGCAGCGCGACTTCGGCTACGCGCGCGGCGCGGCGGCCGGCGTCGCGCCGCTGGCGGTGGCGTCCGGGTTGGACGCGGGCGCGGCGGCGCGCCTGTACGAGCTGCAACGCATGGGCTTTGCGGCCGAGACGCCCGAGCAAGTGGCGGCGCTGTGGCAGCACGTGCCGCCGGAGCTGCTGGCCGAAGCGGACCGCCGGGCGCGCGGCGTGGGTACGACCGAAGCCGGCCGCCGGGCGCGCGGCGCGGCCCAGGTGACCGTCGCGGAGGACCCGCTGGAGCGCGTGCAGGCCAAGCTGGCCGCCGCCGGCGAGGACATCAGCACTGACGAGTTGCGCCGCCGCGTGGATGCGGCGCTGGATGCGCAGGCGCGGATGGCGGAGATGGATGCGGCGGCGCTGCGGTTGGCTCGCAAGCACTCGGCCATGGGCCTGCCGGACATGACTGGGCCGGAGCTCTTTGAGCGGTCCGCACTCAGCTCCCAGCTAGTGAGAAACAACTACTACCTCGCCCTGTTGCGGGCCGAAGAACGAGCGGGGGTGGCGGCGCCAGGCGTTGGGGCGCAGCCGGCGGTTGAGCCCCTGGAGCAACAGCGCGAGCGGCGCTCGATCGTGCACGTAGTCAACAACAACGTCGGCACGCTATTCAACGTCGGCGACCGGCGGACCAGCCCGTGGAACAACGCGCGGCTGGGACTCTCAGAGAGTGGAGACCGGGACTGATGCTGTGCCAACACGCAGGTCGTAAGAGTACAAGCATCGCAACGGGCGGTGGCCGGCCGGCTGCGGAGTTCTTGTTGATTCCGTTCGGCCGTGTCGCGGCCGGCCACGCCGGCGGGGACGGCGGCTTCGTGTTCAGTCGCGTGCACGCGCAGCAAGCCGTGGCTTGGTTCCGCTCGCTCGGGCGCCGCCTGGTCATCGATTACGAGCATCAATCCATCCCGGAGTTCAACACGCGGCCGGACGGCCGCGCGCCGGCGGCGGGCTGGATCGGCGGGCTGGAGACGCGCCACGACGGCTTATGGGCGACGCGGGTCGAATGGACGCCGGAGGCGACGCGGCTGATCGCCGCGAGGGAGTACGTGTACTTCAGCCCGGTCATCTACTGGAGCGACCGGACGCGGCAACGTGTAGGGTCGCTCGGGCCGGTGGCACTGACAAATGAGCCGACGGTGAAGCGTCTGCCCGCGCTTGTGGCGTGTGGTCGGCGCGTGCCATGGATTGCAGGCGCGGGGGACCCGCCGCAGGGTCCGCGCGCCGCACGCAAGGAGAGTGTCATGAACGGACTCAGACAGACCCTGGGAATGGCTGGCCGGGAGACGGTGATCGCGGCCGCCAGGAAGACCTTTGCGGCCGAAGTGGCCCGCGGCGCACCGGTCCGCTGTGCTGAGGCGGACTGGGTTCACGCTGCCCTACGCGCTGCCGGGCAGGACCAGCTGACCAACAAAGAGATCGCACAGTACGGCATCCGCCGCGGCTCCGGCACAACGGTGCTTGCAAGCCGGGGGCCTCGGGCCGTCGGCAGCAGTGCACCAGCGTCGCCGAGCGCGGCAACCGGCCCGACTGACCGCGCGGCGCTGATCGCCGACGCCCGGGCAAGCTATGTGGCGCAGGTCGCCAGCGGCGAGAAGTTGTGCTGCAGCGAGAAGGCCGCGGTGCACACCGCCCTGCGCGACGCCGGGCAGGACCCGCTAACCGACGCGGAAATCACGCAGTACGGCATCCGCCGCCGCTAGTGCACGAAGGGATTGCCGGATGGTGCTCGCGCTCATGGCCCGACGGTGGACCAACGCCCTGCCCAGCGTGCAGGACCGTAAGCGAGCTGGCGCGCCGTCAGGGCGCGCGCAGGGGCGTTGTGCGGCCCGTGGCGCTCTTCAGACGGCGCCCGTAAGCTCCGGGACCCCGGGCTGTCGCCCCGCGCCCCTGGCGGCCTTGAGACAGGGTAGAACACGCAGGTTCGAAGACCGTTCGGGCACCACTGTGGGTGGCTTCGACACCTGTTCGGACGGTCTGTGTTCGGGCTTCTTTGGGTCTTGCCGCAGGTTGGATCGAACGGCGTTTTCACAAGGAGGGTGAGGCCGCTGTCGCGGCGGATTGCGTAGGCGCTAGAAACCTGTTGGCCGCCGGGTCGGGCCACTTCATACGTCCCCAGTGGGGACTGCGGGGGGTGTTCACCATGGCATTTAGTTCGATGTTTTTGACGCGCAGTTTGAAGTTTTCTGACGCGAATCACTCGGCCGCGGCGGCGATCGTGGCGCATTACGAGTACGACCCGTACGGCGGCGTCGTAAACGACCTGAGCGGCTACACTTACGCGGAGGCCAACCCCATCCGCTTCAGCAGCAAGTACAACGACGCCGAAACCGGCCTGGGCTACTGGGGCTACCGCTACTACTCGCCCCGCCTCGGCCGCTGGATCTCGCGGGATCCGCTCGAGGAGCAGGGCGGGTTGAATCTGTACGTGTATGCGCGGAACTCGGCGCTCCAGGCCGTAGATCCTTTCGGCCAGAAGGCGCGTGTCTCGGTCGATCCGCAGAGCTGCACCATCACGGTAACCCTGAACATCGGTATCTACGGCGCGGCGGCCAGCAGCGCGCTGGCGTCCACTATTCAGAGGTGCATCAACTCGCACTGGAACGGCCACGCCACCAGGAAGGGTTGTGGCGAGTGCGATCCAGGCAACTGCAGGGTTGCCGTCGAGGCACACGTCAAGTACTACCCCGATGCCAAGCACTGGTTCCACGTGCCTGAGGACAATCAGATCAAGTTCACCGGCAAGACGAAGCGGTCTTGGGTGTCTTGGCCAGGAGCATCATGGGGGCATTGGGAAGATGACACAGTCACTTCCGAAAACCGCGATCCATGCTGGGTTTCCGCGCATGAGGCGGGTCATCTGATGGGGTTGCCCGACACGTACAGCTATTGGACGGGCAAGCCGAAGAAGGGCCACGAAGGGCACATGATGGGCGAGTACGGTGGGACCGCGCAGCAACGTGAGATCGACGGGATACTCGGCGGGGAGAAATGCCCGAACGAATGCTGCTGTCCTCCTGAATCCAAACGCAGGAAAGGATGACCTATGGCCAAGCAAGTACTGGCTGGGACGTTGGTCATTTCGGCGATGCTGGTCCTTGGAGGCTGCGCAGAACAGAAAGGCTCGACCTTTGACCTGCAGACACCGCGCGTCTACATCTGGACGCACTTCGATCCGGCGGAACTGCGCGCCTCCCTGCAAGTAGACGGCCTTTGCGTTGAGGAGACGGGCAAGGGGGGTGGGCTTTTCCTTGTCAGCGGTACCGGGACGCTACGGTGGCCCGCAGCCGAGATTACGGTCGGCGCCGCCCAGATAGTGGCCAACGGCGTCGTGATGGACTCGCGTCCGGACAGCTACCGGAACCTCGTCATTGAGAAGAATGGCCGCGTGAAGGCGGATGCCTTCTTACCGTTCGAGAAGCGGTTCCCGTATCTTTGGTAGCAACTGCCGTGACCCGGCGTCCGCCGGGCGGCGTCGAGGGTGGCGGCTAACGTGAGCCCGGGCTACCATTACCGTTGCGGTACGCTGCCGACAGAGCGACATGGCCGCCGCTATTGCAGCCTGTTGGTGCAGCGGCAGCGCGTGCAGACACAGAAACAAGCCATCGCTCGGCAGCCTGCACCCCTGCAGTGCGACGAAAGCAGTGTTCCGAAGTGCAACAAAGGAGGAGTGCAACGATGCTCACCGAAGGATGCACGATGGAAGCCGCGCTAATAACATCCGGAGTTTCAGCACGAACAGAGACGTGGTTGTGGCGTCAGCAAGGTGCCCCGCGACCGCGAGCCGTACCATGTGCGCGTTGTACACACGGGCGCGCTCGGGTTCTCCTGCTCCTGATCGTTGCGGTGGCCGCTGTTTCATCAGGCTGTTACCGTGAGACGCCCGTCCGCGCTCGCGTCGTGAACCTGGAGGACTTTGCGATGTACTCAG
>CAZYGM010000178.1:0-4498 GCA_964647015.1 uncultured Planctomycetales bacterium
CACTCCGGCTATCAGCAGGAGGGTGTAGACCGGGTCAACGATGGGCATGATGTCCCACGCGACGCGGGCCTCGCTGAACGGCCAGTACAGGACAGTCCCATAACTCGTGAAGGCGTCAAGCAGGCCGTGCGTCGCGTATGCCACCAGGGCGGCGAGCAACACGAACGGCCAGTGCCGGCGCAGACGCGGAAACAGCAGGAACGGAATTGCCGACAGCAGCGCTCCAATTGGAATGAACAGCAGCGCGTGCGTGAAATGCCGGTGGTAGGTCAGGCCACCGAGCACCGCCCCCGCGGGGCGTATGAGCACGTCGAGGTCGGCGGCCATGCCTGCGGCCGCCCCGATGAGCCACGCGCTCCGCGGCAGTTGCTTACCGCATACCGCCTGGGCGGCAATGGCTCCAAGAGCGCCCTGCGTAACTGGATCCAAACTGCTGCATCCTTCCGGGCTTAGCCGGTTTATGTTCCACGGGTGGGTGTCTGGCCGGACCGGCAACCGGTGCGCGGGGTGCGCGAACCGGGCCGCACTACTGCTCTCATCGTCGCCGGGCCGGGGTTATTTCAGCCATTTTCCTAATCGTAGCTGGCCGGGGAGGGGAGTCAAATTGCCCGGCCGAGGTTTCCCGGACGATCAGGCGGCGGTAACTTGACGCCCATGCGAAACAGTATGCTGCCAATTTGGACCACGCTGGTGGGCTTGGTGCTGTGCGGCTGCCAGGGCATGACGCAGCAGCAGCGGGCTTGGTTGACCGAGGGCGAGCGGTCGTTTGATGCGGGACGCTACGACGAGGCGATTCGCTCGCTGACCCGTTTCGTCGGCGAAGCCGGCGACCAGCCGGAACTGGGACGGGCCCTGTACGTGCGGGGGTTGGCGTATGCACGCAGTCAGCAGCGCGAGCCGGCGCGCGCGGATTTGGCGCAGTGCGTGCGCGTTACGGAAGACCGCGAAGTTCGCTGGCGCGCCTACTCGGTCCTCGGGACGCTGGATTATGAAGACGAGCGCTGGGAGTCGGCCGGGCGCGCCTATGCGGCCGCCGTGGAGCTGGCGCCGGCCGTGCCGCCTACGGATACCCTGCTGTTTCGGCTGGGCGTCTGCCACGAGCGCACCGGCCGCTGGGACGCGGCCCGCGCGGCCTTCGAGCGCGTGGTGCGCGAATACCCGGCCGGGGTAATGGCGGAGGCCGCCGGACGCCGCGTGCAGATCAGGGCCGGTCACTTCGCCGTGCAGTGCGGCGTCTTCGCCCGGGAGACGAACGCGAACCAGCAAGTGCTCGAGTTGGAGCGCGCCGGGGTCTCGGCGTACGTAAAGCGTGAGCCGCGCCATGGGGTCATGATGTACGTGGTGCTCGTCGGGCGCTACGCTGAGTACGAAGAGGCGCTGCGCGAGCTGGGGCGCATAAAAGGTCATGTGCCAACCGCCGTGCTGTGGCCATGAACGCGGCAAGGGCCCGGCCCGGCGGCGAACGCGGCTTCGGCCAATCCTGCTGGACAGTGTGTGGAGGTGATGATGACGCGCGAGGAAGCCTGGAACCTGCTGTGCGAATACACGCAGAATGACTCGCTGCGCAAGCACGCGCTGGCCGTCGAGGCCGCCATGCGTCACTACGCGCGGCACTTCGGCGCCGACGAGGAGCTGTGGGGCGTCACCGGTCTGCTGCACGACTTCGACTACGAGCGCTACCCCAATCCGCCGGACCACGGAACTGCTGGCGCGGCCATCCTGCGCGAGCGCGGCATCGCCGAGGAGATCGTCGGGGCGATTCTCTCGCACACGGACTGGAACCTGACGGAGTATCCCCGCGATTGCCCGCTACGGAAGACGCTGTTCGCCGTGGACGAGTTGTGCGGTTTCCTGGTCGCCTGTGCACTGGTTCGTCCAAACCGGCTGGAAGGGCTCGAACCCAAGAGCGTCAAGAAGAAGATGAAGACGCCCTCCTTTGCGGCCGCGGTCTCGCGCGACGACATCCAGGCCGGGGCGGAGTTGCTGGACATCCCGCTGGACGACCACATTCGGCACTGCGTCACGGCGCTGCAAGCCCGCGCCGCGGACTTGGGACTGGCATAGCAGCGCAGTCAGCCGGCGGTGCATTGTTCCGGCGTCGGATGACTATGGCTCCAGCGTCGGGGCGGACGGCCGGACAAACCAGTTGTGCCGGTCCGACTTGTCCAGGTTAAGGCGCTGCCCCCAGGTATGCTCGCTGGCGTATCCCGCCACTGCCAGCACGCGGCCGCCGGACCGGACATACTCCTCGACATCTTTCGGTTCGAGCATGGGCCCGTCGGGTGGGGCGAAGCTGATTCGTCCGCAATACACGCGCACGCCCGGCGGCCCGCTGTGGAACATGCACGTATAGGCCAGGGCGGGGGCGGTAGTGTGGTCGGCCAGGACCCACCCATGTGGCCCAACCAACTCAAGTGTGTCGCTGGCAAAGCGGGCGGCGGAGTCGTCGCCGTGGCGCCACGGTTGGAAGAAGGCGGCGTACTCGTCACGATGCGGGAGGTTGCGCAGCCGCGCGCGCAGCCACTGACGCTCCCGGGCGACGGCCGGGAAGACGACATAGACCGCCACTGGCAACAGCGTGCTGACCACCAGGACGGCGGTCCGCCAGGGGCGGGCGCGCCCCGTGGGCGTGCGCCGCAGAAACCAGTCGATCCCCAAGCCCAGCCACAAGGCCACCAGCAGGCACACCGGGACGAAGAACGTGTACAAATCGGGGATCGGATAGCGAAGCACGAATCCCGCCACTATCAGCGTCTGCGCCAGCAGCACCCGGCGGAAGGTGCGATTGCGCCGGCGCGGCCGGCGCGTGATGCCAACAACTGCCAGCGGAATGGCCAGCGACGGGAAGTTGTAGCCCAGCGTTAGGCCGGCCAAAGCCAGTTGGGCGGTGCCAACGCGAACGGCGAGAACCTCCTGCGCATAGCCGCCCGTTTCGCCGCCACCGAACAGCGCGGACTGGATGGTCATTGCCAGATCGCCCGTCCGCTGGTAGTAGCCGGCCGCGAGGGCCAGGTACGGGCTGGCGCCGATGAGCCAGGCGACTGCGGCGGCCAGTAGCCACTGGGCTGCCAGCTTGCCGCGGATGACGCGCTCCAGCAACAGGACGACGTACGTTACGCCGGTAAGCAGCCCGAGCGGATGATCGGCCACGTGCAGGCCGTTAACGCCGAACAAGGCGACGAGCCAGAGTGGCCGTCCGCGGCTCACGTAGGTCAGCAGCAGCCACCACTCCAGCACCATCAGGGCGCCGGCGATCGTATACGTCTCCGTGACTGCGGACATCTGCCAGTAGCTGTGTGCGACCAGCAGAGCGCCGGCGGCGAAGAAGACTGCCTGTGGCCTGCGGACCAGGCGGGTGAGCAGCGCGGCCAGCAGTCCGATGCCGATGGCCCCACAGACAGCCGAGAGGAGATTCAAACGATAGGCGGGCTCACCCAGGGGGATGCGCAGCAGCCCGCGGCCCAGCCAGTAATGCAGCGGATGCGAAAGCGCCAAACCGCGCGAGTTCTCAGCCTGCCCCGTGACGATGCGGTACTGGTGGACGCCGCTGTCCTGCCACTCCACTCCCGGGGCACAGGTGAGAACGTACAGCACCAGGGCGCACAGCCCGCAAATCAGGCCGATTCGCGCGGCGGCGGTTCGTGGCGGACGTGTGGGCGCCGAACGCAGAACTGACGCCGCGGGCGCGCGCACGGCTACTCCGGCTCGCCGACCTGTCCCGGGTCGACATAGGTCTTGAACTGGAGCTCGTCGATCTTGCCCTCCAGGCGTGCCAGCGGCGCGGCGAGTCCCGGCCGCAGCACCAGCATCAACGGTTGCTCACGGAAACCGAAGCGTTGCCGCAGCGGGTCGGTCTCGGAGAGCTCGATGCGGCAGCAGACCATCTTGGCCAGCCGCTCGCGGGCGAAGCGCGTTGAGAACAGGTCACGCTCGTTGCCGGCGGTCACCGGGCAGCCCGGCTCGTGCAGCATGAGGAACACGCGGCGGCCGGTGTCTTGGGCCGCAGCTTCGGCGGCCGGCAGGTCATTATGAATCCACGCGATCGGCGGGCCCGTGTGCTGGATCACCTGGGTCACGACAAACCACCCTGCCAGCAGGGCCAGCAGGCCGGCGAAGATCCAGGGAGAGGGCTTCTGTCGTGCGTGCGGCCCCGCCGAGCCCGATTCCGGCGCTGTGGGCTCGCTCATGATCCTCTCCAGGCGCTTCGGCCGCACGGGCCGGCCGCGCGCAGGGTGACAGTACTTGATAAGCACATTCTATCGGCCGCAGGTGGCCGTTGCCCGGAATCTACCCCCGGTTGGGCGGAAGGTAAATGCCGCGCCCACCGGGCCGCGGTCGGCCGGCGCTATCGCGGCGCGCGAGAACCGGCCCGACGCCCAAGGCCCCAACGCCGTTGAGACGATACAATCGATAGGATTTGACCCTGGAGGTGACCGTGTTGCGGCAGTTTCCGGCAGAGCTCGAACAGCAGCGGCGAATCATCGAGGAGCGGGCCCGG
>CAZYGM010000178.1:4598-6858 GCA_964647015.1 uncultured Planctomycetales bacterium
CGCTGGAACAAGGGCCGCTTCGGCAAGGAATTCGACGAGTGCGACTCGATTGAACGGCGCCGCAAGTGGGATGCCGGCCTGCAGCAGGGGCGCGAGAAGATCTTCGAGGTCCGCCGCGTCCACAACGATATCACCTTCATCGACGAGTTTCTGACGCCCGAGTTCGTGGAGCGCCACAAGCTCTATCACTACCGCTACGACCCGGCCACCGGCCGCATGGTCGTCGTCAACCGCGATTTCGACCACATCAAACAGACCATGCTGTTCATGCTCACCAACCACGGGCAGCCGTACATCTACGTCGTCGACGGCAACTACGCCAACCGCGGCGAGCTCTACCTCGCCCACAAGCACCTCGGCGTCGACCTGGACATCAAGTACGCCACCGAATGCCTGCGCAACCTGGAGCACATCTGGCACCGACCCGTGCACTTGCAGGCCCGCATCAAGGACGATCAGACGCTCTTCCACTGCGCCGGCGGCGAAGTCAAGCAGGAGCGCATCTCCGAAGACTCGCCCGCGCCGGCCCACGTCAGCATCTGCTGATAGCCGTACGTTGCCGCGAAGCCAGCAGCACGACGAGTGCCGACGGCGGAGACGCCCGACCCGAGACCGCGCAATTTCGGCCCGCAAACAGGATCGTATCGGTGCGAATGCGCGTGTCAACGCATTCAGGGGGCTACCTTGCAGCGCGCGTTTGTCCGCCACGGTCCCTGGCTGGAGGGGGCGCAGAATTCCACAATCTCACAACGGGCACTTGGCAACCGCCGAGATCCGCGCTAGTATTTCACCTTGATGTACGATGACCTTCTCTGATCGTTCCGCTTCCCGAGGCCTGCCTATCAACAGGGCTCCGTTTGCTGAACTGGACTGGTCACTGAGGCTCAATCGCGAGTGTGACGCGCCGGGACCGTACGATGGCACCGTGCTGTCTGCGATCTGCGGTGTTTGGCTGATGAAGGGCGGCCGATGCCGCCGGAAGCTGTTTGGAGCTCGAGAGACCCGTCCTGCCCCACCCCAACGTCGCAAGTGCCGGACCGTGCTTAGCCCCACGCGAAGAAGGGCCATTTGCTGGGCCCGAGGTGTCCTCGGGCTGCAAGTTGGCCAAACGAGTGGGGGTCTGGTTCATCGGCGTAGGAATATTGACGTCGACGGGCGTCGGCAGACGAGTATCATCGAGCCGCTTGGAGATTCCCGATGGGAAAAAAACTGTATGTCGGCAACCTGGGTTATGACGTGAGCAGCGCTGATCTCGAACGCCTGTTCGCCAGTCACGGTACCGTGGAGAGCGCCAGCGTTATCTCCGACCGGGCCACTGGGCAGAGCAAGGGCTTCGGCTTCGTCGAGATGAGCTCAAGCTCGGAGGCCCAGGAGGCCATCACGGCGCTCGACGGCAAGGACTTTGGCGGACGCACCCTCCGGGTGAACGAAGCCAAGCCGCGGCCGGCCGGTGGCGGTGGTGGTGGCGGTGGTGGCGGCGGCGGCCGAGGCCGCAGTCGCTGGTAGTCGTCCGGCGAGCCTGGGCCGTCGTGCCACCCGGCCGGCGACTCACGCCGGCGCGGGTAAGACCGCTGGCCCGGGGGCTGGTCGGCTACTGCTGGAGCCCGAATGGCAACACGAAAAAGACCGTCCAGTCACAAAGGGGAACGCGAGTTCAGGAAACGCCAGCGTGAAGTGAAGAAAGCAGAGAAGGCCGAGCGCAAGCGACAACGCCGCTTGGAGCATGGTCTTGATTCCGAGTCGCCGACGGCCGGGGAGGCCGATGAGGCCTTCCCGGTCGGCGACGAGGGCCAGCAGCGCTCCCAGTGAGTTGCTGGCCACAAGCAAGGGAATGCTACCATGGAACTGCCGCGCCGTTGTGGTGACGACGTATTCCTCCCCGATGGCACGCTTCGCGGTCTGTTGGAGCGGCTGCGACAGCGGCGTGACGCGCACGGCCTGCGTTTTGGGTTGGTGTACGCTTATGACCGGCGCACGCACATGTTGCCGTATTGGTACGCGGACACGCGCATGGCGCCGTGTTCCGTTCGGACGCTTGCGGACGTGCTGCATGCCGCCGGCTTTGAGCACCTCCGGGTAATACTGCAGCAATGGACGCCCAATTTCCGGCCCAGTCTGGCCGAGTTGGACGGGCAGCCGCTCGACGCGCTGCTCGTGTCGTCTATGCAGGTTCACGCGGCGGCCGCCTTCGAGTTGGTGCGTGACACGCACCGCTTGGGGCCGGAGCGTCCGCTGATCGTGGCCGGTGGGCCGAAAGCTA
>CAZYGM010000179.1:0-6778 GCA_964647015.1 uncultured Planctomycetales bacterium
GGGTACACGCGGAGCAGACGGTGGCGTGTTTGCGGGCCGGCAAGCACGTGTACTGCGAGAAGGAGATGTCGAACACGGTGGAGGGGGCGCGGCAGATGGTGCTGGCGGCCCGCGAGACCGGCCGGCATTTGCAGATCGGGCATCAGCGGCGCAGCAGTCCGCGCTATGTCCACGCGCTGCGAATGATCGAGAAGGACCGCATTCTCGGGCGTATGACGCACTGCTATGCCCAGTGGAACCGGGCGCGGCTGGAGGAGCAGGGCTGGCCGCAGGGGAAGGAGCTGGATGCGGAGACGCTGCGGCGCTGCGGCTACGGCTCGATGGACGAGTTCCGCAACTGGCGCTGGTATCGCAAGTACTCCGGGGGACCGATGGCCGACCTGGGCTCACACCAGGTTGACATCTTCGACTGGTTCCTGCGGGGGCATCCGCGGGCGGTGCTGGCCAGCGGCGGGCTGGATTACTACCGGGAGCAGGCCGGGCGCGACTGGTACGACAACGTGATGGCGATTTACGAGTACGAGACGCCGGGCGGCCCGGTGCGCGGGATGTACCAGGTGTTGAACACGACCAGCCATGGCGGGTTCTACGAGCAGTTCATGGGCGACGAGGGCTCGTTGACGATTTCCGACGACGGCAAGACGGGCTACGTGCTGCGCGAGGCGCACGCCAAGCGGCGCGAGTGGGAGGACGAAGCGGAGAAGGTCGAGCAGATGGGGCGCGAGGCGATCGAGCTGAAGATCGGCGAGACGCTGACCGGTGAGGGCGAGAAGGCCGCCGGTGCGCAGGAGTTGGTGGAGGCGAGCATGAAGCGCTCGGTGCAGTTGCACCTGGAGAACTTCTTCGACGCGATTCGGGGGCGGGCGGAGCTGACCTGTCCGCCGGAGGTGGCGTACGGGACGTGCGTGGCGGTGATGCGGGCGAACGATGCCGTCGCGGCGGGTTGTCGGTATGTCTTCGACCCGAAGGAGTTCGTTGTTTGAGCTGCTGGGCCGTGGCCGCTGCGGGGGGATTGCGCCGGGGGGCGCGGGTCGGGGCGTTGCTGGCGGTGGTGGCCTGGTCGGTCGCCGCTGCCGCGCTCGGGGCTGAGGAGACCGGGCAACTGCTGCGGACTGACAGCCGGGCGCCGTACGTGCATCGGATCTCGCTGTATGACCACGCAGGGCGGATAATTAACCCGAAGGACCGGTTCGCGGGCCCGTATTCGCCGAAGATGACGTGCGGAAAGTGCCACGATTACCGCTTGATAGGTGGGGGTTGGCATTTCAGCGAGCGGCGACGCGATTTGCCGGGGGGCCGGACGGGTGAGCCGTGGGTGCTGATCGATCCGAAAACCGGCGGGCAGACGCTGTTGTCCGGTCGGGGTTGGCCGGGGACGGCCCGGCCCGACGAGGCGGGGCTTACGGATTGGCAGTTTCTGCGGCGTTTTGGCGGATATACGCCGGGCGGTGGCTTTGGCGAGCCGGCGGCGGAGGTCATGGCGGCGTCGCGCGAGCGAGCCCGCTGGGAGATTTCGGGTTCGCTGGAGATTGACTGCATGATATGCCATGCCGCTGGGCGGCAGCACGACCCGGCGGAGTTGGTGCGGCAGATCGAGCGGGAGAACTACAAGTGGGCGGCGACGGTGGCGCTGGGGTTGGCGGTGGTGCGCGGCGACGCCAAGGATTTGCCGGACGATTGGGATCCGCTGATGCCGACCGATCCGAACCTGCCGCCCGTGCGGGGGCCGGAGTTGGTGTGGAACGTTGGGCTTTTTGACGCGGACGATCGGGTGCTTTTCGATATTGCACCGCGACCGACGAACGAACGGTGCTACTTCTGTCACTCGGGGCGCGTGGTGGGGACGGGTTCGGCGGCGGCGACAACCAGTTCCGAGGACGTGCATCTGGCAGCCGGGCTGAGTTGCGTGGATTGTCACCGGAACGCGCTCGATCATCTGATCGTGCGCGGTTACGAGGGGGAGTCTGCGGAGCGGGTGGATCCGGCCGTCGGGGCGTATTCGTGCCGGGGCTGTCACATGGGCGTCGCGGACGCGGAGGAGCCTTGGCTGCGGCTGGGCGGGCACCATGGCGCGCCGCATCCGCTGCACCGGGGTCTGCCGCCGATTCATTTGGAGCGGCTGTCATGCACGGCGTGCCACAGCGGGCCGTGGCCGGCAGCGACGCCGGCGCGGTTCCAGACGGCGCGGGCGCATGGATTGGGCCGGGCGGTGAGTAACCGGGCGGCTGATGATCTGCCGGCGGTGGTGGGGCCGATTTTCCTGCGGCAGGCGGATGGGAAGATTGCGCCGGAGCGGCTGGTGGCGGGTGGGGACGCGTACTACGGTTGGGCGATCGCGCATGATGTGCGGCCGGCGGCGCAGGCGCTGGGGGCGCGCGGCTGCGAGGACTGCCACGCGCGCACGGGCGTGATCTACTTCGGCGGTACGGCGGCGGCGGGCGTGGATTTGGCGTTGCAGCCGTGGGTGGACGCGGGCGTGATGTATGCGTTGCGCGGCGACGATGGGCTGCTGACGCGGGCGTGGGCGCTGGGGTTTGCGGTGCGGCCGGTGTTCAAGCTGGCGGCGCTGGTGTGCGCGGCGGTGGTGGTGGCGGTCATGCTGCAGGTTGTGCTGGTTGCGAGGTCGCACGCGTGTGAGGAGGGTGGGGCGCGGAACTGGGTCCGGCGCTGGGCAGAGACGGCGGCGCTGGTGCTGTTGTTGCTGGGGCTGGTCGTGAGTGCGCTGACGGGCTTTGGGGGAGCCTGGGTTGGAGCGGGCGTATCGGGCTGGCTGCTGCTGGCGCACATGGCCGGGGCGCCGCTGTTCGCGCTGGGGCTGGGGGTGCTGGCGTTGCTGTGGGGTGGGCGGCGGCGGTTTGGCTGGCAGGGCCCGGGCGTGCTGAACATGAGTGATCCGCTGGCCAAGGGGCTGCTGGGGGTGACGATGGTGCTGGGCTTGGTGACAATCGGGTCGATGCTGGTGGCGATGTGGCCGGTGTTTGGCTACGAAGGGCAGGCGGTGTTGGTTGAGGTTCATCTGTACAGTGCGTTGGGGCTGACGGTGGCCGCAGGTTTGTGGGCCTTGCGCGTGTGGCGGGCAAGGCCGATTCAAGGCGGATGAGCGATGAGAGCTTGGAACAAAGGGCGCATGGGAGTGGGAATCATGTTGGCAGCAGGTGGTCGCGCGCGGTGCGGAGTGGGTTTGATGGTCGCGGCGGCGCTGGCCGGGCTGGCGGTGGGCGTGGCGGCCGGCAATCAGCCGGGGCAGGCGGAACAGACCAGGGAGGCGGCGAAGGCGGCGGCGGCCGAGCAGGCCGGGCTGGTTCCGTTGGAGCTGGAACTGCCGAAGCCGGCGTTTCGCGGCACGCCGAGGCATGTGCCGCCGGGCTCGGTGAACCTGGAAGAGCCGCGCAAGGGGCCGCGGCCGCCTTTGATGGTGCCGCCGGGGACGCGGAACGTCGCGCGTGACAAGCCGGTGACGTCGAGCGACAAGGAGCCCATCATTGGCGCGCTCAAATTCGTGACGGATGGGCAGAAGGCGGCCGAAGAGGGGACATATGTGGAATTGGGCCCGGGCGTGCAATGGGTACAGATTGACTTGAAGGAGGCGTACACGCTGCATGCTGTACTTGTCTGGCATTACCATCTGAACGCGCGCGTCTATCATGACGTGATCGTGCAGGTGGCGGACGACGCCGATTTCATCACCAATGTCCGCACGCTGTTCAACAATGACCATGACAACTCGGCCGGTCTGGGCATTGGCCGGGACAAGGAGTACTGGGACACGTACGAGGGCAAGCTGATCGATGCACGTGGGGAGCAGGCGCGGTACGTGCGGCTGTACAGCAATGGCAGCACGACCGACGATCAGAACCACTACGTGGAGGTTGAGGTGTTCGCGCGGCCGGCGAAATGAAACGCGGCTGGTGGGTGGCGGGCCTGGGCCTGCTGATTGTTGCCGGGGGGCTGGCCCTGCGGCTGCCGCGGCTCGAGCGGCGGCCGATGCACGGCGACGAGGCGGTGCACGCGGTCAAGTTCGACGGGCTGTGGCAAACGGGGGAGTATGCTTACGATCCGGAGGAATACCACGGGCCGGTGCTCTACTATGCCACGCTGCCGATCGTGTGGCTAAGCGGGGTGCGGACGCTGGCGGAGACGACGGAGACGACCTTCCGGCTGGTGCCGCTGCTGTTCGGGGTCGGGCTGATATTGCTGCTACTGCTGGTGGTGGATGGGCTGGGGCGCGGGGCGACGCTGGCGGCGGGGGCGCTCACGGCGTTGTCGCCGGTGCTGGTTTTCTACAGCCGGTATTACATACAGGAGATGTTGCTGGCTTTCTTCGCCTTTGCAGTAATCGGCTGCGGATGGCGGTATGTGCAGTCGCGGCGGATAGTGTGGGCGGTGCTGGCGGGCGTTGGCGTTGGATTGATGCATGCAACGAAGGAGACGTGCATCATCAGCTATGGGGGCATGTTGACTGCGCTGGTACTGACGGTGGCATGGGCAGGGCGCTGGCGCAGCGGCTGGAAGCGGCTGCGGCCGGGCGCGCTGGTGTGGGGCGGCGTGGCGGCGGTGGTTGTGTCTGTACTGATCTTCTCGTCACTGGGGCAGAATCTGCGGGGTCCGTGGGATTCGCTGCGAGCGTACGGTACGTACTTCGAGCGCGCGGGCGGAGCCGGATTGCATGACCATCCGTGGTACTACTACTTGCAGATGCTGGCATATTGGCGCGCGGCGCCGGGGCCGTGGTGGAGCGAAGCGCTCATTCTGGTATTGGCGCTTTGTGGCAGCGTGGTGGCGCTGCGGCGAGAAGCAGCCGTCAGTACCGAGCGCGCCTACTGCGGTAAAGCAACAGATGTCGCGCTGCTGCGGTTTCTGGCGCTGTATGCCGTGTTCATGGTAGTTGTGTACTCGGCGATTCCCTACAAGACGCCCTGGTGCGTGATTCAGTTCTTTCATCCGCTGGTGCTGCTGGCGGGGGTGGGAGCGGCCGCAGTGCTGGGCCTGATGCGCGGGCCCTGGCGGCGGGTGGCCTTTGCAGCAGTACTCGGCCTGGCGGCCGGGCAGCTTGGCTGGCAGGCGTGGCGGGCGGCGTATCGGTTCTGTGGAGACTATCGCAATCCATATGTGTATGCGCATCCGCTGAGCGGCGTGGTGCGGGCGGCGGACTGGGTCGAGCGGCTGGCGCAAGTGCACGCTGACGGGCGCGACATGCTGGTGCGCGTCGTGGCGGAGGATTCCTGGCCGCTACCCTGGTACTTGCGCGGGCTGAAGCGCGTGGGGTATTGGGAGCGGCCGCCGGAGAACGTCGCGGCGCCGGTGGTGATTGTGACGAACGACCTGGCGGAGTCGCTGCCGGCCGCGTTCGCTGCGGAGGATACGTACCACGTCAGCACGTACGGGCTGCGGCCGGATGTGCGGCTGCTGGTGTACGTGGAGCGCGGGTTGTACGAGGAGTTCGTGCGGCGGGAGGAGGCAGCGACGGATGGGCCCTGAGGAGTCACACGGGCCGCTGGCGGTGGACGACGGTGCCGGCCCGCCGCACTGGTTTGAGCGGCGCGCCATGGCATGTGTGTGGGGGGTGGGGATCGTTGGAGCGGATGCGAAGCAGGCCGAGCAGGCGGCGCGGGCGGCGTTCGCCGAGATCGAGCGGTTGGAAGGTGAGCTGAGCCGCTTCGTGGCGACGAGCGACGTGGCGCGGATCAATGCCTTGCGGGCCGGGCAAGCTGTGCGGGTGGGAGTTGACGTGTTCGATTGCCTGGAGCTGGCGCTGCGGGTGAGCCGCGAGACGCATGGCGCGTTTGACGTGACGGCGGCGTCGGGCGCTGCGGCAGCGCCGGGGGCGCGCATCGCGCTGGATCGAAAGGCGCTGAGCGTGCGGATGCTGGCGGATGGGACGGTCGTGGACTTGGGCGGGATCGGCAAGGGCTACGCGCTGGACCAGGCGGCGGCGCTGTTGCGTGACTGGGGCGTGGGTGCGGCGTTGCTCCACTGCGGGCAGAGCACGGTCTACGCGCTGGGCAGCCCGCCGGGGCAGCCGGGCTGGACGGTCGGCGTGCGCGACCCGCGGCGGCCGACGGCGATGCTCGGGCAAGTGCGGCTGCGCGACGAGGCGCTTAGCGGATCGGGCCGCCGGCTGCACGGGGCACACATTGTCGATCCGCGGACGGGAAATCCGGCCATTGGTGCCGACGGGGCTTGGGCGCTGGCGCCGAGCGCGGCTCTGGCGGACGCGTTATCGACGGCATTCATGGTGTTGCCGGCGGCGGAGGTCGCGCAATACTGCGCCAAACACGCACAAGTGGCCGGGCTGGTGCTGCCGGCCGGCGGCGGAGAGCAGCGCTGCAAGCATTTAGGGCGCGACTTGCCGGGTTGGGAGGCGGGACGGGGCTGACGTCGGCGTGCGCTTTTGTGCAGGCCGGCAGCGGGCTACGATGACGAGCGCAAGGGCCGGCGCAGATTCCTCCAGGAGCGCTCACCATGGGCAAAGCCAGATCCTCGCGACGGATGTTCTTGAAGCAGGCGCTGACGGCGGGGGCGTCGTTCTACATTGTGCCGCGGCATGTACTGGGCGGGCCGGGCTACACGCCGCCTAGCGAGGTGATTACGCGCGCGGTGATTGGCACGGGTGGGATGGGTTTGGCGGGGCACGTGACGGAGAACAAGGTCGGGCAGCCGCCGCAGACGCTCGCCGTGTGTGACGTGGATGAGCAGCACCTGGCGGCGGCGGTGGAGAAGGCTGGCCGGGGGTGTGCGGCGTATCGGGATTGGCGGCGGGTGCTGGAGCGGCGCGACA
>CAZYGM010000180.1:0-6730 GCA_964647015.1 uncultured Planctomycetales bacterium
CCGCTGCGCGTGCCCCCACATGCTCAGCACGAAGCCGCCCAGCAGCGGCACCAGGGCTATGACCCACAGCAGCGTGCATAGTGCCGGCCGCTCATGCAGCTTGCGCGCGTGCTCTTCATCGATGCGGCCGGCGTGCTGCCAGCCCGTGATCGCGCCCGCCCTGATCAAACGCCGCAGGTCAGCATCGGTCAGCAGGCGGACGTGATGATGCGTTATGTCCGGCAGGCTCCGGCGATAGCGCGGCTCCTGCTGCTCCAGTTCCGCGATCACCGGCTGGAGGTCCTCGAAATCCGTACGATGTTCCGCGATGAACGTGCGCAGCTTCGGCAGGTCGCTGCGGTCGAACTGCACGAGTCGGCCGCGGGCGATGCCGCGGGGGATCAGCGCGAGGTCCGCCGGACTCATCGGCAGGCAGGGCAGCAGGGCCAGGCCTGCGCGAAAGTCGATGGCGGTCAGACCTGCGCGCGGCGAGTGCTCCCGCCCCAGGCGTTTCAGCGCGTTGGGCTGGCTCTTGCAGGTCCACCATTCGTACTGGCGGGCCAGCTCCGGCGCGCCCATCCGGTGCAGCAGCTCGACCAGGTCGCGCATGAACGCGCGCTTGTGCACGTATTCGGCGCTGTTGATATCCTCCGGCGGACGCCCCGGCCCGTGCCAACGCTCGAACAGCCGGTCGTCCACCTCGAACTTCCAGATGCGGCCGTCCACCCACTCGTTGATTTCTCCGAAGCTGCGCAGCTCGGGATCGTAGAACGTGGCGAAGGTGTCGCAGACGGCGTCCGGCTCGCCGAGGTGCCGGGCAGCGGCCCGGCGGATCAGCTTCTGCCAGAGTACCCCAACGCGGACGGCCGCCGGATTGACCTGCGCGCTGAACTTGCCCTGATACGCCAGGAAGTAGAGAAAGTCGCGGAACAGGCACGAGAAGCCCGAGGGCGGCTTGAGGATCTTGACGGCGTACGTCTGGCCGACGCTCAGGCCGGCGATGGGCGCGCCTGCCGGTTCTATTTGCCGCAGCGTCGTGCGGTAGACCTGGCCGGCGAAGCCGCCGCCGACGAGCTTGTTGATATCCAGGACAACCCGAGCGTGGTTGGCCGGTACCACGCCCACGACCGATAACTCAAGCCGATCGCCCGCGTCGTAGCACGCCCGCCGAAATGGCCGCAGTAGCCCGCAATCCTCGTAGAGCCGCTCCAGGTCTTTGCGCAGCGTGGCTGGGGGTGTGTCCTGGGCGGCCATCGGCTGGGCTTCGGCCAGTTGCTGGGGCATCGAGCGCTCCCGGGGCGGCGGGTCGGGCACAGCGGGCCGCCGAACGGTCAGGCCGTGATTCTATCGGGAATTCCGTGCGTTGGCTTGCCAGGGGTCGGGCGCCCGCCGGTTAGCGCCGCCGGGGCGCCGGGTTGGTCACTTGAGACGCAACAGCAGCTCCGTGCAACTGATCAGGTCGAGCTGGTTGTGTTCGAGGATCGGGCGGACTGGGGCGGCGTTGCCGGTGCGGATGAAGTGGTGGAACAAGTCGGGAATGTCGCAACTGGGCACGTCGCCGACGCGCTGCCAGCCCAGTAGATACTGTTCGAGCGTCTGTAGCTTGCAGTTCGGCAAGCCGCTGCGCCAGTGGCGGCGGGCGTGGTGCAGCAGGTCGATGTGTTCGGCCGGTCGCGGCATGGTAACGCGGTGGACGGCGGCGCGGTCCCGCAGGAACGGCTCGTCGAAGCTCTTGCCGTTGAAGGTCACCCACGTGTCGTACCGGCGGGCAAGCGCGGCCATGGCGCGCAGGATACCGGCTTCCTCCGGGTAGTCGCGGGCCAGCCACTGCACGACGCGCAGCGGCCATTCATCCAGAAGCACGACGCCGATGAGGAAAACTTCCGTTCCGGCGAAGCCGCCCGTTTCGATATCGACGATGATCGTGCGGCGCGGATCGCACGGGGCGCGCAGGTCGGGTGTTGGCAGCAGCGTGGGTGCCATGACTTCGGCCAGCCGCGTGGGCAGGGCCAGCTCGTGCCGGCGGCAGCAATCCGCGAAGGTGGTCGTGATTTCCCAGAGGGGCACGCCGGCCTGCCGCAATTCCCGGCCGCCGACGAGGTCGCACAGTTGGCTGACAGCGCGCGCGGGTGTGGCCGGGGCGGCCGCAGGCGTCGTGGCGTGGCGTCCCGCGCGTCCAATGTCATCCAGTCGTCGGCGCAAACGTTCCATCGCCGTTGATGGTACGCGTGCCGGCGGCCGACCGAAAGCCGGCGCGCGGCGCGTGCCGAGGACCTGCGCCCGTGCGCGCTCCCGGCGCAAGGGCTAATTCACAGGAAGATGAGAGAACCTTGCAGACGGGTGAAGTGTTATCACCATTCCGACTTGTCAGGACACTCATTCGGTGCTATAGTTCCTGTGTCGTGTCCTGGCCACCGGGGCCGGGATTCGTGTTTGTTGTTCCTCTTGCACATGGGGAAAAGTATCATGTCACGGAAACTGCTGTTTTCGATGACGGTTGTGACCACTCTCTCTCTTGGCCAGTGCCTGCGATAAGGACGGGAAGCCGGACCCGTTCCCACCTGTCGGGCCTGGCGAACCATATACTACCTGGTGTTACGAGACCAGCGAAGAATTGTGGTGCTACTACTACGACTTCGCGGAGGGCAAGTGGTATTACGAAGACCATCAGGGCCAGCGTCAGTACATTGATGGTACTCCCCCCGGACTCCCGGAGGGCTATGTACCAGACCCGGATGGGTTCATTCCCGCATTGAGTACCGAGGCTGAACTCGGCCTGACGCCCGACGGTGAGGGAAGAGTCGCGCCGATCATGTGCTTCAAGAACTTCACGGGGACGTCGATTACGAACTTCACCAAGACGGACCAGATGGATTTCTACATGGTCGTAGACCAATACTGGGAATTGCCGACCGACAGAAGCAATCTTCTGCTTGCTTCGATCGGGGCAAGTAACGTCCAGAGGTTTGGGCTCCGGCTCGCCAACGGCTATACCGGGGCGATGCTGCTACAATTGAAGAACGTGAAGGTGGAAGACGTAATTGAATTTCTGTCGCAGCTCGGCGTGAAGTACGTGATATACGAGGACATCGTCGGGACCTACAAGCTCCAGTTGTCCGGCCCGACTCCCGCGCAGTACACCGGGGTTGACTTCTACTTGAATGGAGTTCTTGTGGCGAACAACCCGCTCTGACATTCGCACGCTATTGTGTTGCGGCGTGTGTGAGGTGTGACAGTGCGAATTGCGCGTCTGGTCGTGATGGTCGCCGTGGGGCTGGTTGGCTGTGCCGCCCAGCCCCACGGTGGAACTCCGCGGGGCGATAGCGCGTTTAACGACTTGCCAGTAGTGCGTGTCAGGACTGCGCATGTTCTGTCTGCCGGCGTGCCGGTGAGCGCGGGTGGCGTCCTGTCGGCCAACACGCCAGGCGATGATTCCAAGGTGGCCGCGGTGGATGGTATTCCCGCCATCGCGGCCATCGTCCGGCACAGGGCGACGCCCACCGAACCCGACTTCCGACGGTTTATCGTCAAACGAGACGCATTGCCACATGGGCCCGTGCACGAGTTTGGCGGCGCGTGCGGCGATGAGGTGGTCTTGGCGGGCTTTGATTTTGACTGCGAGGCCAGCCCCATTGAGGTATTGCGCACTCCGCCGACAGTCGTGCATGGGATAGTTGCGGACGAGACTGGCGACAGCGTTATCGTGCGGGTTCCAGTGGGCTCCTATGCCGGCTTCGTCGGCGGCCCCGCCGGCGAGTACCGGGCAGGTCATCTGTCTGTGTGGGGAGTTGTAGAGAAGGTCATTGAGTGCGAATCAACAGAGTTCGTATGCTTGTCAGTTCGCAAGCTGCCTGAGGAGGTACTGCGCGAGCCAGGAGTGCCGACCGGGCGGCGCATTATGAAGCTTAGGTCGAGCGTTAGGCGATTCGTGAGGAAGACCTATGGCCCTGCGAAGAACAGCCCGAATATAGCCGAGCCTCCGGTTCCGATTCTGCATATCGGCAGCGGCGGGGTGGGGTCGGGATTTGCCGTAACCGCGGACCTCGTGGTGACCGCAGGTCATGTGGCTACATCAGCATCTATTATAGCCGTGGATGGCCTCCTGGCCCGAGTATTGACGTTGGGCCCCAACGCACACAGTCAGCGTGGCATCGAGGACTGGCGTGGGGATTGGGCAATCGCTCGAACAAACGCGGTCGGCTTAGCGCACCCATTGCCGCTGGATGAGCGTGAGGAACTGCCTGTCGGGCAGCGAGTCATTATCGGTGGGTTCCCCGGCCCCCTGCATAACGTTACACTGGTGTCATTCATGGAGCGCGAGCCGGTATGGTGTGAAGGGATAGTGCGCAAGTGTCGCTCGGGGCCCTACGGCTGGGCGGTCTGGATCGATGTCGCGCTGGGGGATTATGCTGGAATGTCCGGGGGCCCGGTAGTGACAGTTGGCGACGATGGCCAGATGCGACTGTGGGGTCTGTGTGTCGGGTTGAACCGAGTCTGGATTAAGGACTGGACAACCCGTCGCACCACCGTCGTCGCCATCCCCATACCCCGCGAACTGGAGCAGTACGCGCCGGGAATATTCGGCAACACTCGGGCAGACGGCACTGATGGCACGCCGCCGCTCTTGAGGTGCTGCGTGGGGACGTCGCGATAAGTTACTGGAACTGCACTGGTTGAAAGCAGTGGTCGTGGTGCGAGGGCCGCGCGCGACACATATCGTAATAGCCTTGCGAACTGCGCGGCGACGGCACAGGCAATGGGATGTACTATTGCGTACAGCTATTGAGTGAGCGTGGTCATGCAAGCACTGCAGAAGGACAGTTTGGCTGGGCGGCGGCGGTTGGCGGCGGCGATCTGGTTTGCTTCGGCCGGGGCCACACTCCTGTACTGGGTGGGCGCCTGGCTGGTGCTGCCGCTGGTGCAGCCGGTGCCGCCGTTCCCAGCGGCTGCGCCCGGCGATGACCTGCTCCTGCTGGGGGCGTTCTTGCTGCTGGCGTTGGCAGTGTCGATCAGCATGAGAGTGGCCGCGGCCTATCTGCCCTACTCGCGGGGAGAATCGTGTCCGGCGCACCTGGCGCACGCCTTACGACGGCGCCTGCTGCTGCTGGGCATGGATGGCGTGGTGATGGCTATCGTCGTCGCCACGCTCCTGGCCGACGTCGGGCTGGTGAACTCGAGCCGACCTGGCTGGCTTGGGGCGCAAACGGCGTCTCGTCTGCTGCCGGATCTGCTCTCCTTCTGGCCCATGCTGGCTTGCCTGGCAGGGCTGGACCTGCTCCGCCTGGTTCGCCGTGTCATGGCTGACCCACTCTACTGCCCGTGCGGCTACTCGCTGAAGGGGCATGCGAGCGGGAGCTGTCCGGAGTGCGGCAGACCGGTTGCCACCTTGGCGGACCCGGCGGGGGCTGCATCGGCGGACGGGGCGGCCGCTCAGGCGGTAGCCGCCCAGGCCGACAGAAGCCACCGCAAGCCCTTTCTGCTGGTCGGGCTGGGGCTTGTCGCGGCCGGCGTGCTGGGCCCGCCCTTTCTAGTCATTTCTGACCATCGCGCGGCGCCCATCGCCTCGGCAGTCTTTCTGGCTCTCATTAGCGTCGGCATGTCTTGGGTCTTGGCGGGGGTTTGCACGCCGATCCGGTCTGCGCGGCAGCAGAAGGCGTTGCGGCGCTTCGCCAAGGTCTCCGGCCCAGTGGACGGGCTCGTCGTGCTTGGCGCCGTCGGCCTCTTCGCTGGCGTTCTGTCAGGAGTGCTTACGACGCACGGCGGCCTGGCGAGCCGCGCGTCCATAAGCGGCTGGAGCTTCATGGGCGCGGTCTTCGTTTGGGACGCGGTCAGGAAATTCGCGCTGTGGCTGCCGGCCACCAAGCCATAAGCGCCCAGCCCCCCGGTGGACGGACAGAAGGTGACGACGGCAGGTGGCCGCTTCGCAGCAAGGTCCCCAGGCCGCGCTATGAGTCCGCCGCAAGACACGCTGGGGTGCTCGGCCGTGGGAACGGCAGTACTCTGCGGCTAGAATCCGCTGCTTTACGGCGTAACGTGCCGTGGCGAGTCTGCCGGCCATGAGTGCGCGGGAGCCATTGCCCATGTCCGACACTGATAATCGCGTGTTGCCTCACTGTTCAAGACCGGCATCCCGGGTGCGCGAGCGGTGTGTGGGCGCAGCCATGCACCTGCTCGCCATCCTGGTCGCGGCGAGCGCGGCGGTCGTCGCATCAAACAACTGGTGCTTCGTGCTCTTTCCCGCGGCGCTGGCCGGCTTCTTCGCCGACTACCTTGTGTGCGCGATTCGGCCGGCGTTCATCTTGCGCGTCCTGGCGTCCTTGCTCGTCGGCAGCGCGGTAGGGCTGCTACTCAACATCGGGCCGGGCTGGGCCTTTCGCGAGGCCTTCGAAATGGACACGCCGGCCGGCGTCCGCGACGTGCGGGTCTGGCGACACTATGCCGGCGGCCCCGGCGAGCACGTGCTGATAATCGAGTTCACGGCTGACTCCGCGGCATTCGAGACGCTGCTCCGGCCGCGCACGGTGTTATCGGACAGTGCAGGTTTGGAACGCTGGCGAGCCGCGGGGGGAGAATGGGCACAGGTACTCGATAGCCTGGTCCCATTCGGCATCACCGCCTTCGCGCGGTCGTCGTGGGAGCGGATTAGCCCGCTCCAACGCCCGGACGCTTTCGCCCTGGGCGCGTCGAATCGCGGGACACTCACGCTGTTCCGCGAACCCGACACGGGCCGCTGCGTGGCACTACACGTGCG
>CAZYGM010000181.1:0-6679 GCA_964647015.1 uncultured Planctomycetales bacterium
CGCGTGTAGTCCAGCAGCACAATGGCGTTGTTCACGACGACGCCCGCCAGGCTGATCACGCCCACACCCGTCATAATGATCCCGAACGGCATGTTGCAGATCAGCAGGCCGGCCAGCACGCCGATGAGCGACAGCAGCACCGTGGTCATGATGATGATCGGCACGATCAGCGTATTGAACTGGGCCACCATGATCAGCACGATCAGGAGCAGCGCAATGACGAATGCCTCAGCCAGGAAAGCCTGGGCTTTGTCTTGCTCCTCCTTCTCGCCGGCGTAGCGGATCTCGTAGCCCAGGGGTAGCTCGAGCTGCTCGAGCCGGGCCATGACGTCGGCCAGCACGGCGGTGGACAGGCGCCCCTCGGCGTCGGCGGTCAGCGTGACGACGCGCTTCTGATTGATGCGCCGAATCGTGCCGTAGCCGCCCGTGTAACTGAATTCGCCCAGCGAGCTGAGCGGCACGGCGGCGCCGTCCGCGTTGGGCACATGCAGCCGGAAGAGGTCCTCAATGTTCTGCCGCTGCGCGAGCGGCAGACGCACCGTGATGTCGTATTCATCGTTGAACTGGCGGTACTTGCCGACCTCGCGGCCGAAGACCGCCGTCTTCAGGAAGTTGCCGATGACGGCGGTATTCACGCCCAGGCGCATGGCCCGCTGGCGATCCACCTGGAAGGACAGCTCCGGGCGCGCGGCCTCGAAGTCGCTGCGCAGGTTCACCAGGCCCGGCACGTCCGCAATGAGCTGCCGGGCCTGCTCGCTGTACCGCTCGATCTCCCGAAAATCCTGGCCCATGATCCGGACGGTGACAGCGGCTCCCGTCGGCGGACCCTCCTCCTCCTTGTCAACCTTCAGCTCCGCACCCGCCAGATCGGCCAGTGCGGCGCGAATCTCCCCTATCACTTCGCTCGACGGCCGTGTGCGCACCTCGTAATCATGAAACGTGAGCGTGATATTACCGAGGTGCTCGCCGCCGCCCCCGCCACTGAGCGGGTTGCCTCCCCCGCCGGAACCGACGTTGGTGATAACGTGCTCCAGGTCATCGGCAAACGGCGCCAGGCGTTGCTCGATGACGCGGGCCAGACGGTCCGTCTCATGAATGCTCGTGCCCTGCGGGTAGCGAATATCAACGACAGCCCGGCGCGGATCGAAGTCGGGGAACAACTCCACGCCGTGCCCCTGCTTGCCGTACAGCAGCCCGACGCCAACGAGCGTCAGCACGGCCAGCGCCAGCGTCGTGAACCGGTAGTGCAGCGCGGTTTCGAGCAGCCGGCGGTACGCGCTCACAAACCAGGACGTCCGCCGCCCATCGTGCTTCGGCGCCGTCACCAGCACCGCGCTGAGCGTCGGGTTGATTACCAGGGCCACGAAGAGCGAACAGGTAAGCGTAATGATCAGCGTGATGGGCAGCCACTTCATGAAACCGCCCATGATGCCAGGCCAGAATATCAACGGAGTAAACGCTGCCAGCGTGGTGGCAGTCGACGTGATCACCGGCCAGGCCACCTCGGATGTGCCCGACATGGCCGCCTTGACGCGGTGCCCCGTAAGCTGGTAGTGCCGGTAGATGTTCTCCACGATGACAATCGCGTTGTCGACCAGCATCCCCAACGCCATGATCAGGCCGAACAGCACCACCATGTTCAGCGTGTAGCCCAGCAGGCGAATGATGATGAAGCTCAGCAGCATGCTGAGCGGGATTGCCAGCCCGACAATCACGCTGCTGCGCCAACCCATGAACAGCAGCAGCACGCCGACGACCAGGATCATGCCAGAGAGCAGGTTGTTCTCCAGATCGCTGACCATCATCCGAATGTCCTCGGACTGGTCCAGCGTGATCTCGAAGCGCACCCCCAACGGCACGCGGCGCTGCGCCTCGGCCAGCAACGCCTTCACCCGGTCGGCAATGTGAATGATGTTCTCGCCGGTGCGCTTCTGCACCGTCAGCGTAATGCTGGGTTCGCCGTTCAGACGCGAAAAGCTGGTGCGGTCTTTGAAGGTGTCGCGCACCTGCGCCACGTCGGTCAGGTAGATCGGGGCCCCGTTGCGCACCGCGATGACCAGCTCGTCCACTTCCTCCGGCTCGACGAACTCGGCCGGCACCCGCACATTGAACTTGGTCCCCGCCGTCTCCAGGCCGCCGGCCGAGATGTTGACGTTCTCGGCCGGGATCAACCCGACTATCTCCGGAATGGTCAGGCCGTACGCCACTACCTGGTCCTGGTCGATCTCCAGGCGAATCTCACGCTCCAGCGCGCCCAGTACGTCGCAATTGAGCACCCCCGGCAGACTCTCGATGGCCTCCTCGAGCTCGTCCGCGATTACCTTGAGCCGCACCGGCGAGATGTCGCCGGAGATATTCACCATCAGAATCGGAAAATCGGCGAAGCTGATCTCCTTGAGGATCGGCTCCTCGACCTCGGTCGGCAACTCGGCCTTGGCCAGGTCGATCTTGTCGCGCACGTACTGCATGGCGTCGTCGACCAGCACGTCCGGCAGGAACTCGATCGTGATCAGCGACAGCCCCTCGGCACTGGCCGACGTGATCTCCTTCACACCCTTCAGCCCGGCCAGTTCCTTCTCGATCTTCATCGTCACCGACGACTCGATGTCAGCCGGCGCAACCCCCTCGTAGACCGTCGTCACGATAATGAAGGGAATCGGCACGTCCGGGGAACTCTCGCGCGGCAGCAGCACGTAGCTCCACGTTCCCAGAATGACCATGAGCGCAATCAGCACGCCCACCGTCGTGCGGTTGCGTACCGCCGCGTCCGAGATAATCACGGTTGACCCTGCACTTCCGCCGTCACCCGCACGGCTTGGCCCGGCCCGACATAGCGGTGACCGGCGACAATCAGTTGCTCGCCCGCCGCCAGGCCGCTGAGCACCTGCACGTTGCGGCCCTTGATGAAGCCCAGTTCGATCGCGCGCCGCTCGGCCTGGCCTTCCCGCTCCAGGTAGACCACGCGCCCCTCCTCTAGGGGTATCACCGCCGCCAGCGGGATCATGATGACATCTTGCAGCATGCGCCGCGTCAGACGCACCCGCACAATTTGGCCGCTGCGCAGCTCGTGGTCACGATTATCCACCGTGACCTCCACACGCGTCGTGCGTGTGCCCTCGTCGGCCAGTTCACTGATATACGTGATGCGCCCGCTCAGCACCCGTTCCGCCGCGTTGCGCACGATAACCTCAACCAGGTCCCCCACGCTCAGGTGGTGCACATCCCGCTCCGGCACCGCCACCACCACCTTCACGCGATCTATCGCGACGATCTCCGCCACCGCCGCCCCCGGCGTGGCGTATTCCCCAACCTCCATCGGCAGCCGGTTCAGAATGCCGCTCGCCGGCGCGACAATCGTCGTCCGCTCAAGCTGCCGCGCCGCCTCCTCCAACGCCGCCCGGCTGATGGCGCGGTTCGTGCCCGCATCATCCAACTCCGTCTTCGACGTCGCCCCCCGTTCGTACAGGTCCGAAATCCGGCGATACTCCCGCTCGTCATACTCATACTGCGCCAGAGCCCGGTCGTAATGCGCCTGCGACAACTCCTGATTCAAACACACCAGCGGCTCACCCCGCTCGATCGGCTCGCCTTCCGCCACAGTACTACCGCGCGCCAGACGCCGGCCCCGAAACTCCGCCTCGCGCGTCCGCTGCCCGTAGCACTCAATCCGCCCCGCCACCTCGGCCGCAACCGTCACCACCCGCTCCGGCTCAATCACCGCCGTCAGCGTCAGCGCGTCCGCCATCTCCGGCTCGGCCACTACCCGCCAGACTTCCACGTTCACCGGCGGCGTCTCGATCGCCGGCGGCTGTTCCACTTCCACCGGAATCAGCGCTATCAATACGACCGCGCCGAGCGCCAGCAACAGCAACCCCAGCGCAATCGGCCAACCACGCCGCCGCCGGGCCGACCGCCGACCTGCCGCACCCATAGACGCATCCACAGCCTGAACGGCAATCGGCGCAGGTTCACTCTTCACGGCGCAATCCCCGGCCGACGCGCGAAACGGCGCGGCACTCATTCGACTACTCCAAACACCGGACCCGGCTGCCGCGCCTCTGCCAGGAGCTGCCCTAGCAGCCCGCGCAACGCCGCCTCCAGTTCACGCCCAAAATCAACACGCATGTACGAGAACTCAGGCCGCGCAAGCGCCTGCCTGACCACCTCGCTCGGATTCGCCATCGGCCACAAGCCAACTACGACCGCGTGCATGCGAATCACAAATCGTATCATGGACTCATCTGTCACGCCCGGCAGGGCCGCCCGCAGCGCCGCCACCAGACGCCGGGCAAACGACGTGAGCACCGTCTTAAACTCAACGAGCGTCTCCAGGGACAGGTTCCGCTCCAGCACCCCCGACAGCAGCGCCAGCAAAGACAACATCCGCGGACGCGCCACCAACGCCTGCGTTAGTTCCCGAGCTACACGGTCCGGATCATCACACCCCGCCAACGGTTCCAACACCCGCTCCGCCAACTCAACCCATTCGCCGACATCCTCCAGATATATCTGTATGAATATCTGCTCCTTCGTCTCGAAGTATCGATACAGATTAGATTTAGCTAAACCAACCTGTCTGGCAATGGCATTCAGACTGACCGCCTCATACTCGCGACCACAAAACAGGGCCGCCGCTGCATCAAGAATCGCCCGCCGCCGCTCGCTCTTCTGCTCAGGACTTCTCGCTCGTTGCCAAGACATTTGCTCTCCTGTCTATCCATACTAAAAGACCGTCGGTCTATTAATAGCAGGCCAGCGGTCACTTGTCAAGCTGCCGAAACGCAACGGGACATTTAAGATTATATTAATCGACAGAATACCCCCTTATCCACCCACCCGCTACAGCCGCCGGATCTCCTCCATCACAGCTTCTATAAGCGGCCGCAAGGTCCCTTCCGAAAAGTCGAACTTGCACCCCGCCGCCTCAAAAAGCTCCGGCAACGGCCGTGACCCACCCAACGTCAGCCCATTCCGATACAACGCCACCGCCTGCTCATAGTCCCGCCGCGAGTTCAGCCAAACCTGCAACGCCCCGAGCTGCGCGATCCCATACTCCACGTAATAAAACGGCACCTCGTACAAGTGCAGCTTCCGCTGCCACGAATGCCGCTCATGCGCCTCCAACCCCGACCAGTCCACCTCCGGCGAAAGCCGCCGCGTCAGCACCTGCCAATAGTCCTTCCACCCCTCCAACCCCGCCTCCACATGCGTGTACACGTAGTGCTGGAACGCGTCGATCTGCGCCATGAACGGCAAAAACCGCACAATCCGCTCGAAAAACCGCTTCGTCGCCCGGCTCGTCTCGTCGCCGAAGAAAACCTCCGTGTGTGGCAACGCCAGGCACTCCATCGCCATCGACGCCACCTCGGCAAACTCAATCACCGAATCGCAGCTCCGGTACGCCAGCAGCGGCTCATGCCGGCATGCCCACGTGTGAAACGCGTGCCCCCCCTCATGCAGCAGCGTGCGCACGTCATAGTCCGTCCCCACCGCGTTCATGAAAATGAACGGCACCCGCCGCTCCGCGAACATCTCCTGGTAACCCCCCGGCGCCTTGCCCTTCCGGCTATCCAGGTCCAGCAGGTCCTGCCGCCGCAGCTTGTCGAAGACCCGCCCCAACTCCGGGTTCACCCGATGAAACACCCGGCTGCAACCGCTCACCAGTTGCTCCACCGTCTCGAACGGCCGCAACGGCGACAGCCCGTCCGGATCCACCGCGAAATCCCACGGCCGCAGAGTGTCCAGGTCGAGCCTCTGCCGCCGCTGCTCCGCCAACTCCTGCGCCGCCGGCACAACGATCCGCTCAATCGCGTCGTGAAACCGCAGGCAATCTTCCGGCGTATAGTCGAACCGCTCGTAGTACTTGAACGCGTACGCCCGATAATCGGCACACCCCGCCTGCCGCGCAACCCGATCCCGTAGCGCCACCATCTGCGCGAACAGCTCATCCAGCGGCTGCGCATCCTGCAGGAACCGCTCGCTTGACAGCCGCCAGGTCTCCTCGCGCACCTCCCGGCTCGTCTCCTCCAGGTACCGCGCCATCTGCTGCAGCGTTTGCTCCCGGCCGGCGTACTCGCACGTCATGGCCGCCGTGATCCGCCGGTACACCGTCTTGAGCTTCTCATCCTCCGTCAGCAGCGGCACATTCTCCGCCCGGTACAACTCGATCGCCGTCCGCGCGCTCCGCAGCAGCACCTCGTAGCGCAGCGGCGGCAGGCTGTGCCGATCGGCCAACTCGACGAACCGGCGCATCAGCTTCTCGCGCCACGCCTGCTGCGGCCCTTCGATCTGCTCGATGAAGTCGGTGTAAGCCCGCTGCCGCTCCTCGTCGTCGGTCTGACGCGTGGACTCGACATGCCGCCGGCAGCGCTCCTCGTCGATCGCCGCCTCCAGCTCGCTGGCCTGGTACAGCCACTCTTCCAACTCCGCCCGGCTGGAGACGTTACGTTCCAGGAGTTCGCGGTAGTAGCGCTCGACCGTCTCCCAGATGCCGAAGTCGGCATCAACCGCCACGTATTTCCGCGGGAATTCCGGCTTCTGCACCGCGTTGTCCGCTTCCGCCATCACGCACCCTTCCGCGCCGCCCCGTCCGCTGCCGTCGTCGCCCGTCCGAGCCGCGCCGTCCCAGCCGCGCAGCCTAACCCCCCATTATCCCGCTCCGCTAACGCGACACAAGCGC
>CAZYGM010000182.1:0-6657 GCA_964647015.1 uncultured Planctomycetales bacterium
CCCGTGTCGTCCAGGAAGTCAATGATGCGCGCCCCCAACTCGTGCTGCACCGGGTCCGTCTCGACCAGGTTCCACTGCTGCAGCAGGTATTCCTGGAGGCTGACCGGCCGCGCCGCCGTGTTGGCCATCGCCTCCATCTTGATGTCGCTCTCTTCCAGGCTCCGGGCACGCGACTTCGTTCCCCGGTATTCGCTTTCCTCGTCAATCCAGTCGTACTCGCGGACCAGGTTGTCCAGCCGCTCAAAATCCTGGGCATCCCCTTCCCCAACGACCAGCGCCTGTTCCCCTGAAGCCCGCTCGTCCCCCGCATCCTCCGGCGTGGCGACCGAGGCCTCAGCGGCCTCCTCCTCCGCTGATGCCAACTCCAGCGCCGGGTTGCTGTCAATCTCCTGCGCGATGCGCGCCTCCAGCGCCATCAGCGGCAACTGGAGAATATCCATGGCCTGGATCAACTGCGGCGTCAGGCGCTGCTGCTGCTGCAAGAGCTGGCGGGGGAGTTGCGACAGTATCTGCGACATTCCACTTCCGTCTGCTGCACCCGGTCACGCCGCTCCTTTCACTTCGACTTGGGGCGTCGGGTTAGGCCTCAGATCGCGCGCGTCCGCCGCAGCGCGCCCACGCTGCACACCTCCCGCTTACTCTATAGAATAGTCGCCCTATTGTGATCAGTCAAAAAGAAACCCCCGCAGACCCACGCTCGACGCCGCCATTCACGCGTGTAGCAATCTGGCCCAAGCCTCCCGACTGCAGCAGCATGCGACCACCGCAGCGAACCTCGCGACGAACTTTGCGGTCACGCGTGTCTCAACACCTGCACCTGCGGCGACGGCAGCGACGTCGAATTTCGCGGGCCCGTGTTCCACGCCGCCACGATTGCCCAGCGCCGCGGGCCCGCTACACTTCAAATGCAAGCACGCGTGCTGCGCCCGCATCAACTCGCCCCGTTCGAAGCGGCGGACCTGCTCATGCATGCCTTCGGGGCGTTCGCCGATCGCACGCGCTCCGGGCTTGGCCGGGACGCACTTCACGCCATGAACAGACGCCCCGCCGGCCGCCCAACGAGCATGCGCAACCCGGTGGGCTCCCCCGCGTTTGTATGCAGCACCCCGCCGCCGTCCCGCCCTGTCAGCAACGGCCGTGGATGGGTGTGCGACTCTGCCGGTCTGTCCGCCCGAAACGCCGCGAACGCTAAGGCCACGGGTCCTCCAGGTCATCCGGGTGGTCGTCGGCGCGCTCGGTTTGTTGCGGGTCAACGGGAGCCTCCGATCCCCTCTTGGCGCAGAGTGGACATCCACGCGGCTGTCCCGGGGCGGTCGCATACCACTGCCGGCAACGATCGCATACTGTCGCCCGATAAACCGTATCCGCCCCGCACCTTGGGCATTTCAGCGGCCAGGCGTCAAAGTCCATCGCCTGCCGTGACGTGAAGTGTGCCCGACACTCCTCGGCCGTGCACGCGACATAGAGTATGGCGTACGTCGTCGCCTGCCCGTCCCGGAGGCCGGCGGCCCCTGGCGTCAAGGCCGCCGTCAGCCAGCGCGCCCCCAGGATCAACACCACCCCCAGGAGAATCCAGAGCAGAACGCGCACGCCGGTCGTTCGCCACAGTATAGCTGGCTCACGCCCGACCTCGTGCCACCAGTCCCGCAGCCGATCCGGCCAGGTTGCCAAGCCTTCCCGGATGCGATGCGGCAGATCGCTCAGCGACGGCAGTCGTTGCCCGGTCATGCGCCACCTTCTCCGGCCCGTGCCGCCCCTGCGGCCGGTCGGCCGGCCGGTTCAGAGAATACCCCACACGGTGCCGGAATCCCACCATTTTTCCTTTTGACAACCTCGCCACGGGGTCTACAATGCGTCATTCTGGTCCGTGCCGCCTGGCCTATGCAGGCGCGCTGCGGCAACCGGCCGGTGCGTAAACACCGCAGGCTGCTGCTGTAGCTCAGTGGTAGAGCGCCTCCTTGGTAAGGAGGAGGTCATGGGTTCAACCCCCATCAGCAGCTATAGCTCTGCTGCGGACCCGCGTCGGGGCCGGACAGTTGGACCTTTGGGAGATGACGAAAAGGACTGGCGGCCACCAAGCGGCCGCACCGGGCGCGACCCTTCCCGGGCGTTGAGTGGAGAGCATACATGGCGAAAGGCGTATTCCAGCGGACCAAACCGCACGTGAACGTTGGGACGATCGGACACGTCGATCACGGCAAGACCACGCTGACGGCGGCCATCACGGCTGTCCAGGCCGCCCGCGGCCTGGCCGAGTACAAGCCTTACGATGACATCGCGAAGGCTTCGGAGAAGGACGGGCGCCGTGATGCGACCAAGATCCTCACTATTGCCACCGCCCACGTCGAGTATGAGAGTGACAATCGTCACTATGCCCACATCGACTGCCCTGGCCACGCCGACTACGTCAAGAACATGATCACCGGCGCGGCCCAGATGGACGGTGCGATCGTGGTCGTCAGTGCCGCGGATGGGCCCATGCCCCAGACCCGCGAGCACATCCTGCTGGCCCGCCAGGTCAACGTCCCGGCCCTGGTCGTCTTCATGAACAAGGTTGACCTGGTCGACGACCCTGAGCTTCTCGAGCTGGTCGAGATGGAGGTTCGTGACCTGCTCAATCAGTACGAATTCGACGGCGACAACATCCCCTTCATCAAGGGCTCCGCCACCGATTGCCTCAAGGCCGCCGCCGCGAAGGATGAGTCCGGCTATACCGCCATCGTCGATCTCATGGCCGCCCTGGATAGCGCGATCCCCGAGCCCGTCCGTGAGCAGGACAAACCCTTCCTCATGCCTGTCGAAGACGTCTTCAGCATCAAGGGCCGCGGCACCGTCGGCACCGGCCGTATCGAGCGCGGCGCCATCCGCGTCGGCGAGGAGGTCGAGATCATCGGCTTGCACGCCGAGCCCGGCCGCAAGACGGTCGTCACCGGCGTGGAGATGTTTAACAAGACGCTCGAATCCGGCATCGCCGGCGACAACGTCGGCCTGCTGCTTCGCGGCGTCGAAAAGCAGGAACTCGAACGCGGCCAGGTCCTGGCCAAGCCCAAGAGCATCACCCCGCACACCAAGTTCATGGGCGAGGTTTACGTCCTGACCAAGGAGGAAGGCGGCCGCCATACCCCCTTCTTCCCCGGATACCGGCCGCAGTTCTACTTCCGTACCACTGACGTTACCGGTTCCATCGTCGAGCTCGTCGCACGCGACGGCGGCAGCGCCGAAATGTGCATGCCCGGCGACAACATCCAGATGCGCGTCGAAATCATTAACCCGATCGCCATGGAAGATGGCCTCCGTTTCGCTATCCGCGAAGGCGGCCGCACGGTCGGTTCCGGCGTCGTGACCAAGATCCTCGAGTAGTCCACGACCTACCGCATCTGTGTCGATATAATCGCGGCGATCACCCGTGCCGGCGCCAAAAGGCCCCGGCACCCGCCGCTGATGCCTCACTATCGGAGTGCAGCGCATGGCCAAGGCCCAGAAACGCGAATACGTTTGGCTTCAGTGCACCGAAACCGGAGATCTTAATTATAGGACCACCGTGAACGTGCAAGGCGGCGTGCCGAAGTTGCAGTTGAAGAAGTACTGCCCACGCCTACGCAAGCACACGGTCCACAAGATCAAGCGAAAGTAACTCACGCCTAGGAGCGTAGCTCAATTTGGCAGAGCACCGGTTTCCAAAACCGGCGGTTGGGGGTTCGAGTCCCTCCGCTCCTGTTTGTTCGCCGACCGCTGAACGGTCGTTGGTTCTGGCATCATGGTTGTAACGGGCCCCGAGCGGCTGACCCCGCCCCATTTGCGCAGGTCTTGGTCGCCGGAGGAGCTCCTAAATGGCAGACGAAGCTCTTACTTCAGAGCAGCAGCGCTCGGGCGAGGCGCGACCCGCCGCCCGACAGCCTGCGGCTGCACCGTTCCGTATCTTCAAGCCCGGCCAGGGCTTGCACGTACGCTGGCTTACCGCCGCCGGCGCAGGGATTATCATCCTCTCGGGAGGACACTTCGTTTATACGTGGTTGCGGCTGCCGTTCGGGGAGAATCTTTGGGCCCGCTATCTGATTCCGGTCGCCCTGATTCTCCTGGGCGCCTACTTGGTCTACTGGCTTGTGGGCAAGCGGCCCTCCTCGGTGGATTTCATGATCGCCACCGAGGGCGAGATGAAGAAGGTCAACTGGTCCACCCGCAAGGAGGTCCTGGGCGCCACCAAGGTTGTCATTTTCACGGTTCTAGCCCTTGGATTTCTCCTTTCGCTTGTGGACCTGTTGTTCATCCTGTTTTTCAGTTGGATTGGTGTCCTCAAGCTCCCGGTTTGGCAGCGACTATTCGGCATGGGTGATTGAGTATGCATGAGGAGCCCAAACAGGCTGACCTTGTACCGACGGAAGGTGCGCCTGACGGCCCCCGTGATGTGGCCCTTGATTCACCGCCAGCGGACTCTCCCGATCAAGCTACGCAGCCGCCCGCTGCAGCAGACGGTTCCGGCGCGAAGGCCCGTTCGCGGGGCGCCCGGAGCGATTCCGAGGCGGACCAGCCGCTCGTCCGCGAGGGCATGGATTGGTATGTCCTCCGCGTCGCGGCCAACAAGGAAGACCGCGTCCGCGAAGCCCTTGAACGCAAGATGAAGATCGAGCAGCTCGAGAGCTTCGTCGGCCGCGTGCTGGTGCCCACCCAGCGTGAGAAGCGCATTCGCGGCGGCGCCGCCCGGGTCTACCATCGCAAGCTCTATCCGGGCTACGTGTTCGTCGAGATGGCTACCGACGCGGATGGTCGCATCCCGGAAAACGTCTGGTTCGTGATCAAGGAAACCACCGGCGTCGGCGACTTCATCGGCTCTGGCGGCAAGCCCTCCCCCATGCCACTGCATGATGTTGAGCGCATGTTGGCCGCCGCCATCCGCCCCGACGAGACGCCCACCCTTGCCAATCTCGGTTTCAGCAAGGGCGACCGCGTGAAGGTCACCGAGGGCCCCTTCGAGAACTTCGAGGGCGTAGTGGACGAGATCAACTCGCAAAAGGGTACTGTCCGCGTCATCGTGACCATCTTCGGCCGCGCCACGCCCATTGAGATCGAATACTGGCAGGTCGAGATGATTTGACCGCCGGTTTGACGGTCCGTGTCAGCCCCCTGTACTGGATCGAGGCCAAGCTCGCCGACCGTCTCCGGCCCGGCGCCGACTGCCCCCTGCGACCGTCGATCTCCCGCATTTCCGCCTCGCGGGGCGCTTGAACGGGGTGGCCGGTTCGTGCTATACTGCTTGGTCTTGTCGCCTCGCGGCGACTGGGTAACTAGCTCGAACAAAGCAGGATCGACTCATGGCCAAGGCCATCATCGCCAAAATCAAGTTGCAGGCCCCCGGTGGCAAGGCTACCCCGGCCCCGCCGGTCGGCCCCGCCCTCGGTCAGCACGGCGTCAACATCGGGCAGTTCGTCTCTCAGTTCAACGAGAAGACGAAGAACATGGACGGCATTACTTGCCCGGTCGAAATCACCGTCTTCAAGGACAAGTCCTTCGAGTTCATCGTCAAGAGCCCGCCGGCCGCCGTGCTGCTGCGTCGGGCCGCCAAGCCCGTCGGCGAAGGCCTTGCGCTTGTCGAGAAAGGCTCCGGCGAGCCCAACCGGACCAAGGTGGGCCGCGTCACGCGCGACGACGTCCGCAAGATTGCCGAAACCAAGATGAAAGACCTAAACGCGTTCGAGCCCGCAGCCGCTGAAAGGATTATCGCGGGCACCGCGCGTTCCATGGGAATCGATGTCGTAGACTGACCCCGGCCACTCGGCCGGTTGACAACCCTGGCCTGACCACGGGCCGCTCATAGTGGGAGCTTCGCATGCAACAACGCAGCAAGCGTTATCGACAGGACATCAAGAAAGTCCCCCAAACGCCCGTCCATTTGGACGAGGCCATCAAGACCGTCAAGTCCTTCGCTGCCACCCGATTCGACCAGACCGTGGACATCGTCTGTCATTTGGGCATTGACGCCCGCCAGGCCGACCAGATGGTGCGCGGCTCGCTCAGTCTGCCCAAGGGCATCGGCGCCACCAAGCGGGTCATCGCCTTCTGTCCCGAAGGCGAAGTCGCCGCTGCCAAGGCCGCCGGTGCAACCGAAGCCGGCGGCGATGAACTGGTCGATAAGATCCAGAAAGGTTGGATGGACTTCGACGTCGCGATCGCCCACCCATCCTTGATGGGCAAGGTCGGCAAGCTCGGCCGCGTGCTCGGCCCGCAGGGCAAGATGCCCTCGCCCAAGAGCGGCACGGTCACCCCCGACATCGCCACTGCCGTCACCGAGTATGCGGCCGGGAAGCTCGAGTACCGTAACGACAAGGGCGGCAACGTCCATGCCGTCGTCGGCAAGCTCAGCTTCTCGCCCGAGGATCTTAAGGCTAATATTCTCGCCTTCGTCGAGCACATTCGTCGCACCCGGCCGGCGGCGGCCAAGGGACAGTACATCAAGAAAGTCTGCCTCAGCGGAACCATGACCCCGGCGGTGCTGGTCGACACTTCGATCAGTGGCGGCCTCCTGGAGTAGCCTCGCATGAGCAAGCTCGTCAAAGACCTCATCACCAAAGAGTTGCAGGCTCGCTACGGCCAGGTCGAGAACGCCCTCTGGGTCGAGCTCCTCGGCGTCGATGGAATCACCACCAACGATTTCCGCCGCGA
>CAZYGM010000183.1:0-4103 GCA_964647015.1 uncultured Planctomycetales bacterium
CGGCCCGGCGAGGTGCTGGGCGAAAGCGCCGGCAGCGTCGAAGGCTTGATCATCGCCGAACCGCGCGGCCACAACGGCTTCGGCTATGACCCGCTCTTCCTCATACCGGCGCTCGGCAAGACCGCCGCCGAGCTGCAGCCCGAAGAGAAGCACGCCCTGAGCCACCGCGGGCAGGCACTGCGCGCCATCCTGCCGCAGATCGAGGAGTGGTTCCGCTCGCAAGGGCTATGGCACGCCTAGAACAGCCGCAGCTCCCGCCCGCGCCCGTGTCCCATCGGGCCGCGATCGTCATCGCCTGCGGCCTGCTCATCACGCTTACCGTCGCCGTGAACCAATCCGCTGTCCATTGGCGCCAAAATGTCGTGGATTCGCACCTCTTCGCCTACCACGGCTGGGCCGTCGCCCAGGGCGCCCGGCCCTACCTCGACGTCTGGGACAACAAGCCGCCCGGTATCTGGTGGCTCAACGCCGCCGGCTTCGCGCTCTTCGGCGAAGGCATGATGGGCGAGCTGGCAATCTGCACAATCGCGCTGGCCGCCGCACTGGCGGCTTTCACCGGCATCGCCCGGCTCGCCTACCAGACCGCGCTCGCACTTCCGGCCACCCTGACCGGCTGCATACTACTCACCCACCTGCTCTACGAGGCCGGCGCCAACCGCACCGAAACGTTCGTCATCGCCTGCGAATGCCTGGCCGTGTGCGCCTATCTTGTGTGGCTCCGGCACCGTCGCCGACGGTGGCTGCTGCTGGCCGGCTTGCTGGCCGGGGCGGCCCCGTGGTTCAAGCAATCCGGACTTGCCGGCGCCGGCGCCATTGCCGCACATCTCCTCTGGCAACAGTCCCAGCCCACGCGCCGAGGTGAGGCGCTCCGGCTCCCGACGCGACTCGCCCCACTGCTCGTGGCCGCCGCCGGCTTGATGGTGGTGCCGCTGGTCGCCGGCGCGCGCCTGGTCGCCGACGGCGCCCTGGGCGAGTTCTGGTATGCCGTCGGGCCCTTCAACCGCGCCTACTTCGCGATCGGCGACGCCACGTACACGCGGATGGACCGGGTGCTTCCGGTCTACTGGGACGTGCTCGTGCCCCTGCGCTGGCTCTTCGCGGCCATGGCCATCGGACTCGCCTGGGCGCTCTGGGAGCGGTTTCGGCCCGGCCGATCCACCACAGACGAACAGCCGCGCACGTACGTCGAGCTTCTCTGGCTCTGGTTCCTATTCGCGGCGTACCTGGCCTGCGTTGGCCCCGGCCGGCAAGGACACCACTTCCTACCCGTCCTCCCACCGCTGGGCCTGCTGGCACTCTACCCGCTGCATCGGCTGGCCGGCCCGCGCGGCCTGGCCGCCGCCCTGGTAGCACGCCCCACGACAGCCGGCGCCCTCGTGCTCTACCTCGCCGCCCTGGCTGCCCTGCTGGCCACCAACCTCACCGAACTAGGCCGCTGCTGGCAGCAGAAGCCGCACCCATGGTCGTTGACCTATGCCGAGACACCCGGCTACATCGTTCAGGCCGACACCATCAGGCAGCTCACCCAGCCGGACGACCCCATCTACGTCTGGGGCTGGAGCCCGGGCACCTACCGCTACGCCTACCGCCCCTGCCCCTCGCGCTACGCCACCTTCGAGAAGGTCGGCCAGCTCGGCCGGCACGCCCAGTTCATCCTCGATGCCGCCGTGGCCGACCTCCGCCGCCGGCCGCCGGAGGTCTTCGTCATCTCTGACAACGATCTGCACGGCGTAGTTACCCCCCCGCGCACGGACTTCGGCGACTGGCTCGCCGGCAACTACACGGACCAAGGCCTCATCGGCGGCATGCACATTCTCACGCGCAATCGGCCGTGAGCGCTGGGCGCATCCCGCTTGCCCCCGGGCGTGCGCTACCGGCCGGATTCCGTCGGCGGCACGTAGTTGGGAACGTCCTTGGCCCGGCCGAAAAGAAAAGCCTCCAGGTGCTCGCGCAGTACGCCCGTCGCGGCATCCGAAGTCGGATCGAGGCGAAACTCGTTGATCACCATGCGCATGTGATCGGTCCACATCTCCCACGCCTGGGCGGAGATGTGCTCCTGCACGCGCTGCCGCAGTTCCGGGCCGCCGAAGAGCAGGCACATTCGCAATGCCTGACTGCCGGCGGGGGCCTGCTCATCAATCCCGGGCAACTCGCGTTTCAATTTGGCGCAGTGGACGCTCCTGGCTGCCATACGGGCACACTCCGGTTAGATTCTTGCTCGCGGCCGCCGCTGAGATTCTATCCCCGCCTTCTCAGCCGCGTCCGGTGTCCGTTCCGGCCGGCAGCACCTGCGCCGTTGCGGGCGTACTATCCTGCCCCAGCCATGTCTGTGCCGCCGTCACGACGCGACCAAGCGCGACGGTCGCCAGAAGCCCCAGAACAATGGCACAAATCGGCAACCAGGAGTGCAACCGGCTTGCCGTGCGACGACTTCCCTGTCGTAGCCTGCTCATCAGCGTCCATCCTTGGACAACGGGCATTTGATTTCGGTGGCCGGGTGCGGCCCGGCCTGACATCCAAGCTTAATCTCAGCCGGCCGGGCGCGTCAGCAGCACCGTCGCCAACACACCCAGCGCGCCCAGGCACAAGACGGCCGCGACAATGATAATCACCAGGAAGCGCCGGGTCTGCTCACGAACCAGCGTCGCTAGCGCCGCCCGCTGCTCGCGCTGCTCGGCATCCAGCCGTTCAAGCGTCTGCACTTGCGCCACGCCGGACGCTCCCAGACCATCAACCGCCTGGCTCAGTTTCTGCAGCGAGTGCATGAGCTGCGTGTCCGCCTCCTGGGCGACTTCCATGTGGCGCACCAGGGCGTGCACCGCATCAGCCTGCGAACGCAACAAGCCGGGTATCTGACCCAACGACTCCGACACCGCCGCCGCATGTTCGGTCGCCCGGTGCACGTTGTCCGCGACGGCCTGGATATGGCCGCCCTGGCTGCGCGCCGTCTCCGCCAGTTCGGCCAGCGTGTCAACCATCCGGCCGGTGTTCTGCCCCAGTTGCGCGGCACGCTCGTCCTGCGCCCGGTAATGCGCTTCGAGCGTGTCCATCATCTCGACCAGCCGCAGATAGCCCGCCCGCATCTGGGCCTGACCGGAATCCCGCCCGCCAAAACGTGCCAACAGCCCAGACGACTCACTCGCACCGGGCGTCACACCGTCGCCGGCCCCCGTTGTCCGCCCATCCGCCCCATGCCCTGAATGATCCACGTCGGCGTGATCCCCGGCCACAGCACCGCCGCCACGGAAGATGCTGCCCACGCGCTGCCAGAACGACATCTGGTGAGACACCGGCACACCTCCATGCACGCACTTACTGTTACCCGCGCTCGACGCGGATTATAGGCCCAAAGCCGCACCACTTGGACAGCGCCGGCCCGATCGCCGGCAAAAAACTCCGCGAATCGACACCTGCTATTGAACCGCCGCCGGCGGCTGACCGATGCATCCGCAGCGCGCCGGTCCGCCGTGCGCCCGCGAGAACGGCCATGACGATTTCGGGCATATTATCGGGTGTCGCCGACCCACTGGGCATGGGCTTCGTGCTCTCGCGCGCTGCCGCGCGCGCCCAGCCCATCGGCCCGGCCGAACGCGTGCCGGGTCCGGGCCCCGATAACGCGGCAGCCGGCTCAGACCCCGAGCTGCCGCTTGACCTCCAACTCTTCGACGTCGAGGACACCGTTGAGCTGAGCGACGCCGCCGAGCGCGCCGCCCAACGCTCCACTGCCGTTGAGGCCGCTTCCAGTCAGGCCGGCGCCCGCGAACTGACGCCCGAAAACCAGGCGCGTATCGAGGAACTCAAACAGCGCGACGCGGAAGTGCGCCAGCACGAACAGGCCCACCTCGCCGCCGCCGGACCCTATGCCCTCGGCGGCGCCAGCTTCGAATATGAAACGGGCCCCGACGGCAAACGCTACGCCGTCGGCGGTGAGGTGCAGATCGACCTGACGCCCATACCCGACGACCCGGAAGCCACCATCCGCAAGATGGAGCAGGTCCGTGCCGCCGCCCTCGCCCCCGCCACGCCTTCGGCCGCGGACCAGCGTGTCGCCGCCCGGGCCAGCGCGCTGATGAACGAAGCCCGTGCCGAACTGGCCCAGGCCA
>CAZYGM010000183.1:4203-6588 GCA_964647015.1 uncultured Planctomycetales bacterium
TACGATGCCACGGCGTGACTGCCGCCGATACAGCGTCTGACCGCCCGCACCGCGACCAATGACCCGTAAGCACCGCCAGAGTCCGCCGCCTCGCTCTGTCGCACCGGCCACCCAACCCGCGACGTGGCGCCGGCGGCGCGATTCGCCGCTGCTGGCACTCGTCACAATCGTCGCGCTGGCCGGGTTCGGCAACACGCTGCGCAACGGCTTCGTGGGCGACGACGTCGGCATCATCGCGCACAACCCGCGACTCGACCGCCCCTGGGACATCCGCACCTTCTTTACCACCCCTTACTGGGGCGACTACCTGCCCAATTCACGCCTCTACCGCCCGCTCACCATCATGAGCTTCGCGCTCGACCGCGCCGTGTTCGGACCAGGTCCCCTCGGCGTGCACCTCATAAATGTCCTGACCAACGCGGCAATCGCCGCCCTGGTCTACGCCCTCATGCTGCGCTGCACGCGTCGCCGCCTACCGGCCCTGCTTACGGCCCTGTTGTTCTCCATCCACCCGGTGCACACGGAGGTAGTGGCCAACGGCGTGGGACGGGCCGAGCTGGGCGCCACGCTGGCCATGCTCGCGGCGCTGCACCTCCACCTGTCATACGCCCGCCACGCCGACCCCGTCCAGCCGACACGCCGCGCCCGGCTGAAACAGGCCGCCCGCCTGACAGCCATCGCCACGCTGTATCTCGTCGCCCTGCTGTTCAAGGAGTCCGCCATCGTCCTGCCCGGCCTGATGTTCCTGATGGAATGGCTGCTCGTGCGCGGCGGCGCCTGGCGGGCCATGCTGCCGCGCCTGCCCGGCTACCTGCTGCTCCTGGTGCCGCTGGCAATCTTCGCAGCCGCCCGCGTGGCCGTGGTCGGCCCGCAGCCGCCGGCGCCGCAGGAAGTGCTCCTGGGCGCCAGCACGGCGCAACGCCTGCTGCACGCCAGCGCGACCACGCTCCAGTACATTGGGCAGCTAGCCTTCCCGCTCCGGCTGTGTGCCGACTACTCCGACTACCGCAACCTCATCCGCCCAACACTCGCCGACCCGCTGGTCCTCGCATCGCTGGCGGCCTGGGTCGGCGTGGCCGCGCTCGCGGTAGTGCTGGCCCGTCGCCGCCAACACCTGCTGCTCTTCGCGCTCGGCTGGTTCTTCCTGGCACTTCTGCCCGCCAGCAACCTGCTCATGCCGGTCGGGACGATCCGCGCCGACCGGCTGCTGTTCGTCCCCTCGCTTGGCTTCACGCTCATCGCCGGCGACCTGCTCGCCCGGCTGACACGCCGCCAGAAAGTCCTCGGCGTCAGCCTCGTACTCATCATCCTGGGCTTCTACGGTTGGCGCACCTGGACCCGCAACCAGGACTGGTACAGCCAGGACGCCCTCTGGGCCCGCACGGTCCGCGACAACCCCGGCAGCGCCATGGCCTGGTTCGGCCACGCCCAGAGCCTCCACCGGCAACAGCAGCTCGAACTCGCCGCCCAGGCCTACGAACGCGCCGCCCAACTGCGTGCCTCGGCCGGCTTCTTCTACGGCGACGCCCACCGCGGACACGCGGATGTCCTCAGAATCCTCGGCGACGACGACGACGCCGTCCGCCAATACGAACTGCTGATCGAGAACGAGCCGCCGGATTTCCGCGTTTACGTCAACTTAGCGCAGGCTTATAAGCGCCAGGATGACACGACCCAGGCGCTGGCGGCAATAGCCGACGCCATCCGGTTGCAGCCGGACGAGCCGGCCCTCTGGGACGTCAAGGCCTCCATCCTGCGCCAGGCCGGCCTGCCGCAGGAGGCCCGCGCCGCCAGTCAGCAGGCCGCACAGCTACGCGACCGCCGCTGAGCTCAATACGATGGCAGACCTGAAACCATGAGCAGGAAGCGCGACCGCCAAGGTGTACGACCACCACGCCCGCCGGCCACTCCGGCCAAGCCGCCGGACTCGCCCGGCTGGAATTGGCGCCGCGACGGCCTGTACGCCGCGCTGGCCTTCGTCCTGACCTTCGGCGCATTCGCCAATTCGCTGACAAACGGCTTCGTCTATGACGACCGCCAGATAATCCGCGACAACCCGCGCCTCGAACGCTGGTGGGACTTGCCCACCTTCTTCGGCACGTCGTACTGGGACGTCCCCACGCGCGACCTCCAGCTCTACCGCCCCCTGACCATCATGAGCTTCGCCGTCGATCGGGCCGTCTTCGGGCCCGGCCCCTTCGGCGTGCACCTCATGAACGTCCTCGCCAACGCCCTGGTCGCCGTGCTCGTATACGGGCTGGCCTGGCGATTAACACAGCGGCGCGGCCTCGCACTGGCGGCAGCGCTGCTGTTCGGCCTGCATCCGGTGCATACGGAAGTCGTCGCCAACGGCGTCGGCCGGGCCGAGCTGTACGCCATGCTCGC
>CAZYGM010000184.1:0-6570 GCA_964647015.1 uncultured Planctomycetales bacterium
GTTATCGTTTCAGCGCGCAAATACTCCTGGAACTCTTGTGAATACTTGCCCAGATCGTGCCACAGCCCCAGCAGGTGTCCCCAGTCCGCCGCCCCGAACACCTCTGCGAAGTCGGAGGCCCCTACGATGTCACCGCCGCCGCCCGCAACGAGTTTGAGGTGGCGGTCGAGTGGTTCCCATTCGGCCGGAGGTCTGCCTTCAACACTATGAGCGTAGTACGTGCTTTCCACCCTTCAAACCCTCGTGCCGGACACTGCGCCTACTCCCGACATCCGTTGAGCGCAAACCCACGTATTTGTCCCGGAAGGACAAGCCCTCTGTGAGGACGGGGGCCACCCGCCCCTGGGAACATTACCCTAACACACCTGAAGCACATGGTCAATCGGTGACAAACTAGATTCCGCCGGCGGATCAGGCGTCGGGTCCTGATGACGCTCCAGTCTGGACGGCGATTCTGAGGTGTGCGGCAGACAGCGGTGGCGAAGTGCGTCTTTCAATAGGCGGTTACCCACGGCGTGCCGCCTCAACCCGAGCCAGCCAGCCGAGCTTGCCTTGCTGCCCGACCAAACACAGGATCCCCTAGCAGTCCGAACAGCGAAACGCTGGTGACACTGGCTGTTTCTCGCGGTGATTTGTAGGAGTCGCGCAATAAAAAGATGACGTTCCGGCGGACGCCGGGTGTGGACGCCCGAGTTACGTTCGGGGGCCCCGGCCGCCCGCGGCGAATCGGGATCGCGCAATGGGAGAAACGCTGGGGGGCCCCAAGGGGGTGCATTTCTGTACTTCCGGTCACAGCCCTCAGGCCGCCGAGCTGCCCCCGCGCGGTGTGCCACACCGACGAGCCGCCCGGTGCGGCGCTCGTGGCTGGTGCTTCACTCGCGGTCTAGCCGCCGTTTGGGGCCGGTTCACGGCAAACATCGCGGCATTTCACGCTGTCCCGTGCGTGGGTCTGCGGTGCTCTGCCTTGTTGCGGACCGGGCCGGCGCTGTGGCGAAGACCGGCTCGAAACCGAGGCGAAACCGCTCGCAGCCGCCGCGTCGATGCACGGCCACTTCTGCCGGCTGACGGGCCCACTGAGGTCCGGGCGGATGCCGCGGCCGGTGCTCGTGCCGCGCGGCCGACGTGCGTGTGCAACGAATCACACTGTGAAAGCGCCTTCTGGGATTGGCGGGGATACGGCTGGAGCGCGATGGCAGGCGCTGCTCGCCGCCGAGGCACGCCGGGGCGACCGACGACGTGGCATGGACGGTGTGCGTTTCGGCGGGAGTGAATCTCGAACAGGTCGAATGTCACGCGTTGTCCGTTCGTGGCGGACTGGCCTGCATCCCACGTTTGGCGGCCAGCTGGAGCGTTCAGCGTGCCGGCGAGTGGGTTGGTTTAGCTCGGCCGCGCCACGGGCCGTGGCGCCGCCATTCCGTGCGGCCTTCATGCCTTCCCCCGCGCGGCATGCTCGGTCAGCAGCCGCCGTACGGCTTCGGCCTTCTCTGCGTCCGTGAGCGGCAGCCGGGCAATCAGTGTGAGGGCCTCGCCGAAGCCGTCGCCCGCGCTGTCGGCGTCAGTCTTCGCAGCCGGCGTGTCGGCCAGCTCCGGGGGAGCTACGTGGTCGGGTCTGGCGCCGGCGTCGTCGGCCAGGGCGGCGCAGCGGTCGTCACGGCCGATCGGCATGTTGTCAGTCGGGGCGGCGGGTGCGGCGTCGGAACTGCTCTCGGCCGCATCGGTGCAACGCTCAGTGCAACCGACCGTCGCGCCTTCGCCTAAGTCGTTGTCATCAGTGCCTTTGGAATCGCCCACGGACGGCATGGCATGCAAGAGGTCGTGAGTTCGAATCTCATCGGCTCCATTCGTAAGCTACTGTAGTACAGTACGTTAGCAGCATCTCCCCATGTGAGAACAAACCCCAGAAGCGCACTTACCTATCCCCGCGTGTCCAATCGCGGAGGTGGTCAACGCCTGATGGTGCCCGGTTTACTACCTACGTGCGCCGTTCCATAATCGACTGGACCCAACGCATAACGCGTCACGAACAAACACGGAGAAGTCGTATGACGGACGAGCACCGTGACAGGGACATTCGGAATGAGGATAGTCGGCCCTACTGGCGGTTCACTGGGCCGCAGAGATTAGACAAGGCGCTGCACACTCTGGAGGGACTGCTGCAGGGCGTGGCTGCTGATCGACAGATCACCAAAGAGGAAATCGCTGCTATACGTCAATGGCTCGATGATCACTGGCAACACGCTTCGCGCCATCCATTTGACGAGATCATCCCATTCCTTGATGACGTCCTTGCCGACGGCGTTGTGGATGAAGAGGAGGCCAGGGATATCCTGTGGTTGTGTGACCGGCTCTCCACGTCGAACGCCTACTTCGCGGCGGTTACGTCAGATCTGCAGAGGCTTCAAGGAATGCTCGGGGGTGTCGCGCTTGACGGCAAGATAGACGTCGAGGAGCTGCGCCAAGTTCGCGATTGGATGGATCAACACGAACACTTGAAGGGCTGTTGGCCGTTCGACGAAATCGGATCGCTTCTCGTGCACGTCCTGCAAGACCAGCAGATTAACCCCACAGAACATCGTGTTCTGCTGGCATTCTGCTCGCAGTTCGTCGAAATGGGCGACCATCGAGCCGTCGACCTGCCCCTGAACGAGATGGTGGCACCTATTGAAGGCTTCTGCGCCGTCTGCCCCGAAGTGGCGTTCCGCAGCAAGTCGTTTTGCTTCACCGGACGAAGCGAGCGAGTGACCCGTCGACAGCTTGCGGCACTTGTGGAGGAACTGGGAGGGAACTACCAGCCCTCCGTTCGAGCAGACCTGGACTACCTGATCATTGGCGCCGCAGGTAACGCGGCCTGGGCCTTCTCGTGCTACGGCCGCAAGGTGGAGCAGGCCATGGCACATCGCAAGACGGGCTGCCCAATCGTCTTGGTCCATGAGCTCGATTTCTGGGACGCCGTCGCAGACGCTGGACGCTGAAGCGCCCGATGCTGGGCGTCACTAGCACCTCCCCTGCCAGCACATTCGAGAAACTGCGGTACGTGTTGACCTTGCCTGCACATGCCCGTCGGGCGCTGCCGGCAGTTGGCTCGCCAGTGTGTTCCGTCCGGCGCGCTCCCACGCCAACAATCCACCACCCCGCGACACCACGCGCCGACTGCCAACAACCCCGCGCAGATCGCTTCAGTCGTTCGCCGCGCGCCGCCTCAGCGCCCACCCCCGCTCAACACATCCGCCCCACCCCGCCGCCGGGCCAGCAGCGCATCCAGCCCGAATCGGCCCGACCCGCCGACCAGGAACCCCAGCGCCACGACGCCATACAGCATTGCCATTTCGCGCGCGCGAAACGGGTCGTTCGCGTGGAACCCGAAAAACGCCACCCCCATCGTGAACGCCACAAACGCCGCCGCCGGCCGCGTCAGCAGCCCGACCGCCAGCAGCAGCCCACCCGCAAATTCCGCCAGCCCCGCCGCCCAGGCAAACACCCCCGGCAACGGAAACCCCAGCTTCGCCACACCCGCCACAAACCCCTCCGCCGGCGGCAACTTGCCCATGCCGTGCGCAAGAGCCAGCGTCGCACCAAACGCCACCCGGATCAACGCCGCGCCGAAACCCAGCAGATTCGGCGACGAACCGACCACCACTGCAAACACTCGCTTGCCCATACCCATAGTCGGACCTCCCTTGTCAAAGCACCTGAGACTGCCGCTCCTTTAGTACCGCAAACACTCCACCACAATGGGGCGTCGCACCTGAGCCGGCCCACCGTGGCGGGTACACCACATTGAATCGTAGCCGGCACCCACAGCGCCGCCACGCACGCGAATAGCGGCCTGCTCACCTCTCCGCCCGCAGGGCGCGTGCATACAACTACGCAGGCGCTAACAGAAACGGGGCCGGGCATGCACCCGGCCCCGCAACCATTAACGATAACGCGAGTCATAAACAAACGCTACTAGCTGCGTGCTACGGGCAATCGACCTGCTGCTCCACGTCCACATGCACGCCGTAGAAGTTGTTCTCAGGCACCACAATCACAAAGGGCGACTCGGTCGCGTATCCCTTGTGGTCGAACTGCCCCGGGCTGGGGTTGCCCGACGGGGCGAACTCGTAGTCCTGGATCTTCACGTTCTCCGCAACGTCCGCGAACCGCCAGCCGTAGTTGAGCGTGATCGTGATGGTCACCCAACCGTCCACGGCCTCAGAGAAGTAGACCGTGCCCGCGTCCATGGTCTGACCCGCGTACAGGGTGACCGTGCTATCGGGGACGTACGGCGTGTACGTAGCCCAGTTGCCCTGCTCGACGTAGCGCTCGCCGTCAGCCCAGGCCGTCTCGCCTTCCCAGCAGAACTCAACCTCTTCGCACACGGGGCCCAAGATGCAGGCGTAGCCGGGGGATGGCGGCTGATTCTGTCTGAAGGACCGAATGTCTTGATTCCCGGCCTTGGTCGCCGCGAGGGCGCACCCAGTGCCGAGCGTGTAGCCCGGCGCCAGGGCGCTCGTGTCAAAGGTCACGGTGAACGTGTTGCACGAGCTGGCCGGGACGCTCGTGTTGAACTTGATGCCGTAAACCTGCGTTGTGGGGTCCAGGCCGACCACGAACTCGGTCGGTTCGCCGTTAAGCGTCGCACCGTCTACCAGGTCGCCGAGGACGTATCCCTCGCCCAGGCAGTCGATTTGCCCGAGGCCGATGATCCAGTGGCTGAGGCCATTCTGGCCAGCGATCTGGCACACCTCGTACTCGAACGTCACGAAGGTACCTTCGTAATTGACGTCGAGCAGCTCGATGGTGAACTCACCATTGCACGTGGTGGCGAAACTGGTGCACGAATCCGAACCGCAATTCTCTTCCGCCCACGCGGCCACGCCGGCCGCACCGCTGCCCTGAACCGGGCAGGTTGCCGCCGCATACCCAACACCCAGACACAGAACCAGAACCAGACTCAAGTACCTCATCGCTGTTCTCCCGAAACTCGCGGCTGCGATGCGAACCCCGCAATCGCACTACCGCACTGACCTGAGGAACCGCGGCGCCACACCGACGCCGTTAACCGCTCGTCTCACGGTCTGCACATCCCCCTGGAGCCGCGCCGACCCGGACGGAAACTTCATCCTCTCCTACCTTGGGTACCCTGAACGCGCGGACCGACCACGCACCAGCCTGCCGAACGAACGGGTCAGTCACACAGACGGCAAACCCCCGCACGCTTCCGAAAATTCCCGAGTGGCCTGGGCAGAACGAATTTATGCTGTCAAGTAGCCCCCGCCGCGGATCCCCCCGTTCACCTTCCGACCAGTTCGAACGATACTCCTAATCGCACGGCTCGTTGTCTGATGGTCCTATCAACAACCATCATTCGTGGAGCCATTAGGTCGGAATTTAAGCTCAGACTCCCACTCCCCCAGGCACCTCATCGCGTCCCCAAGACCGGGCCGCCCGCGCTTCCCAGGATCCACCACCCCGCAACACCCCGCGCCAACCACTAACAACTATGCCCCAACTCCTTGACCCCACCCCATCCCCGCGCCATATATCAATTGCTCGCGCAGTGCCCGGAACGCCTTGGCGAACCTGTCGGCCCCACCGCCCAACCGCGCCGGATAAGCCGCCCGTCCCGTTACACGTGCGATCGGCGGACGACCACCGCCGCGACCGAGCCGCAACGCGAATCGCACCGCTCGAACCGAGCCGCACGCCGTCCCTCGCGCAATAATCCACCGCCACCTGGCCCCCCTGCCAGGAGACGCAGACCCAACCTGTCGGGCGGCGACCAGGCTCACCGCCGATGCTGCGTATGCGGGCCGCTGATAAGCTCTTCGTCTACGGCACGATGCCCGGGCTGCCCGGCATGAGACCCTAACCGCCGCCGATGCCGTTCTTGGCTTTGCCTGCCTCGCGTCCCAGAGCCGTCTTCAGGCGATCCATGGCTACGTTGATGGTCGCCTCAAACTCTTCGCCCTGCTCTTTGATCCGCACCTCGCCCGTGCGCAGACGAACCTCGACATTGCAGACCTTGTCAATCCCCCCCTTCTCCGGACCAGTCACGTCTTCCAGGCGCATGGTCGCAGTCAGGATGCGCTCCTGAAACCGCTCGATCGCCCGGCTGAGCTTCTCTTCGGCGAGCTCACGCAGTCCCGCCGGGCCATCCACGCCACGAACAACGATGTGCATGTCCATAGAGAGTCCCTCAAAATGTGCCTTGGTCACTTCTATTGTAGTCGGCCGGCTGGGTCGCGCCGCACGAATTCCGCCCGCGGGTCGCAAATGCAGACCCGCGCGCCAGCCGGACGGTCGCCACACGCGCAACAATCACCAGAAGCCACTAAAGCATTGTCCCATAAGAATTTGACGCGGATCTCGTCGCCCCGCCCTACCCACCGTTCCGCCCACCGGCGCGCCCCACGCCGGAACGACTCGCCGCACTGCGCCGCTTGGTCCGTCCGCCCCCAGTCTGGGCCGCGCGCCACTCGCACGGCATGTTCTTGTTCACCAATCGACGCAGCTTCCGGCACCAGACGGCAGACATCGTCCGGCATATGCCGGCCGTCTCCGCTGGTGGGAAATCCGCGAAAGGGC
>CAZYGM010000185.1:0-5228 GCA_964647015.1 uncultured Planctomycetales bacterium
TCGGCCCTCACGGCCAACATCGCCGTCCCGAAGGACCGCGACCTGGCCGGCACCGACATTCCGATAACCTACGTCCCCGCCCGGAACACCATCTTCCTGTCCTACGCGCTGGCCTTCGCCGAGGTGCGCGGCGCGGCGGACGTCTTCATCGGCGTGAACGCGGTCGATTACAGCGGCTACCCCGATTGCCGGCCGGCCTACATCGCCGCTTTCGAGCAAATGGCCAACTTGGCCACGAAGGCCGCCGTCGAGGGCCGTCGGCTCCGCGTGCATGCCCCCCTGCTCGAATTGAGCAAGGCCCAGATCATCACGCGCGGCCTCGCGCTGGGCGTGGACTACAGCCTGACGCGCAGTTGCTACGACCCCGACGAGCACGGCCGCGCTTGCGGCCGGTGCGACAGTTGCCGGCTGCGCCTGGCCGCGTTCGCCGAGGTCGGCGTGCCAGATGAGGCCCCGTACGTCCCGACCGGCTGAGTCCTTTCCGACCGGCCGGTCGCCGAACCTTGTGCTGCTCGCAGCGCGCGGGGCGCCCTTGACCGGCCGAGGCATTTGCGGTGATCTGTCCACATGACAACGGGTGCGGCATACGTTCTGGCGGGCGGCGGCACCGGCGGACACCTCTACCCCGGCCTGGCCGTGGCGGCGGCCCTGTGCCACGCCGAGCCAGACGCCCAGGTCACGTTCTTCACGACGACACGCGCGCTGGACCGCACGCTGCTCGAGCGCACCGCGTTCACCCAGGTCCCCCAGCCGGTGCAGCCGCTGACCGGACGTCCCTGGGCCTGGCCGGGGTTTCTGCTCGCCTGGCGGCGCAGCGTCGCGGCGGCAACGGTGTATCTGCGCCAAACGCAACCGCGCGCCGTTCTCGGGCTGGGCGGCTATGCCGCCGGGCCGCCGGTGGTTGCCGCGCGGAAACTGGGCCTCCGGACGGCCATCCTCAACCCGGACGCCAAACCCGGACGTGCCAACCGCTACCTGGCACGCCACGCCGACCTGGTCGTGCTGCAATGGGACGTGGCCGCGCGACATTTCCCAACCGGCACGAACTGCCGCACGCTGGGCTGCCCGCTGCGGCTGGAGTTCACTACCGCGGACCGGGCCGCCGGGCGGCGTCACTTCGGACTGGATCCCGAGCGGCCCCTGCTGGTCGTGACGGGGGCCTCACAAGGCGCCCAATCCGTCAATCTGACGATGCACGCGGTTTGGCCGGCGTTCGCCGCCGCCCACCCCGAATGGCAACTCCTGCACCTGACCGGGCCGGACAACGCCGCGGCGGCCCGGTCGGCGTATGGTTGCGGTGAAGATGGTGTCGGAAGCGGCGGGGCCGTGCACGTCGTCGGCTTCACCCACGAAATGTGGCTGGCATTGGCGGCGGCGGACGTGGTCGTCTCGCGCGCCGGGGCCGGCACGCTGGCCGAGCTGACCGTGCTCGGCAAGCCGGCCGTCCTCCTGCCTTACCCCTATCATCGCGACCGCCACCAGCACGCCAACGCCCAGGTGCTCGTTGACGCCGGCGCCGCCCTGCTGATCGACGACGGCCGGACGGCAGCGGCCAATAGCGCGCCGCTGCGCGCCGCCTTGGAGCACCTGGCACACCCCGACAACCGCGCGCGCATGGCCCAGGCCGCACTGCGACTCGGCCGGTCGGACGCGGCCCAGCAAGTCGCTGCCTGGCTGCGTCACCAGGCTGCCGCGCCGCCCCAAGCAGAACGCCCGACCGCAATGGCCGGGCGTTCGGCGTAGATCAAGTTCAGGCCAGGCGGCAGGTCTTACTCGCCGTACTTGGCGATGATCTGTTCCTTGGTCTTGTGCAGAATGTCGTACTTCTTGCCGATCTTGGTGAAGGCCTCGACCGCCTTGTCAATGTGCTTGAATTCGTGCGCCGCGGACATCTGGCAGCGGATGCGGGCCAGGCCCTTGCCGACCACCGGATAGAAGAACCCAATCACGAACACGCCTTCGGCGTACATGTCGCGGGCAATGTCCTGACTGAGCTTGGCGTTGTAGAGCATGATCGGCACGATCGGGTGATCGCCCGGCTTGATGTCAAAGCCGGCTTCCTTCATGCCCTTGCGGAAACGCTTGGTGTTCGCCTCGACCTTGTCGCGCAGCTCGGTCGACTCAGTGATCATGTCAAAGACGGTGATGGAGGCCTTGACCACGATCGGCGACACGGTGTTGCTGAACAGGTAGGGCCGCGAGCGCTGCCGGAGCATCGCGATGATTTCCTTGCGGCCGGTGGTGAAGCCGCCCGAAGCGCCGCCCAGCGCCTTGCCCAGCGTGCCGGTGACGATGTCAACGCGGCCCATGACGTTGCAGTACTCGGTCGAGCCGCGGCCGGTCTTGCCCATGAAGCCGGTGCAGTGGCAATCGTCGACCATGACGAGGGCGTCGTACTTGTCGGCCAGGTCGCAGATCTTGTCGAGCTGGGCGACGGTGCCGTCCATGGAAAACGCGCCGTCGGTCGCGATCACGCGGTAGCGGGCGTCCTTGGCTTCCTTGAGCTTGGCCTCCAGGTCGGCCATGTCGTTGTTCTGGTAAATGTAGCGGGCCGCCTTGGTAAGCCGAATGCCGTCGATGATCGAGGCGTGGTTGAGCGAATCGGTAATGATCGCGTCTTCCTTCTTGAAGAACGGCTCAAACAGGCCGCCGTTCGCGTCGAAGCACGCGCAGTACAGGATCGTGTCCTCGGTCTTGAAGAACTTGGCGATCTTCTTCTCGAGCTCGCGGTGGATATCCTGCGTGCCACAGATAAAGCGCACGCTGCTCATGCCGTAGCCGTGGGTCTTCAGCGCTTCGTGGGCCGCCTCGATCACGCGCGGATGCGACGACAGGCCCAGGTAGTTGTTGGCGCAGAAGTTAATGACTTCCTTCTTCGGCGCGCCTTCCGGGTACTCCACGCTGATGTCGGCCGCCTGCGGACCGAGAATGTAGCGCTCTTCCTTCCACAAACCCGCCTGTTTTACTTCGGCGAGCTCCTTCTGAAGATCATCTTTCATCTTGCCGTACATGTCGTCGCTCCGATCGAGTCACTGCTGATGAGGTCTTGCATCCACTATCGCGGCAGGCGGCGCCTGCCGATTACGTTGACCGCTTTCTGCCCGCCGGCGCCGCCGGCCGGATTGCTAGCCCTGCCGCCGCTTCAAAGCCGCCTGGTACTCGGCCTGGTCCGGGAACAGCACGATCTTCGCGCTCTTCCGCGGACGCTCCATCATCTTGCCGAAACCGGTGGTGAACTCGGACATCGGCATGATGTCCGTGATGACCGGGGTCGGATCGAGTCGGCCCGCCGCCAACAGGTTCCGGTTGCGGTACCACGTGTCAAAAATCTTGCGGCCGTTGATGCCGTGCACCTGGCAGGCCTTGAAGACGATGCCGTTGTTGTAGTCGATCGGAACCGTGTTCTGGCCCGCGACGCCGAACGCCGTCACCCGGCCCGCCTTGCGCACCGCCGCGAAGCAGTCGGTCACCGAATCGTTCGAGCCGACCATCTCCAGCGCGATGTCAACGCCGTTGCCCCCGGTGTGGTCCATGATGAACTGCAGCCGCTCGGCCGCGCTCGTCTTGTTGGTGTATACCTGCAGCTTCGCATCGGCTCCCAGCTTGCGGGCGATCTCCATGTTCACGTCGTACTTGCCGAAGTGGAAGATCTTCGCCACCCCGCACACGCGCGCCACGCCGACCGCGAACAGGCTGATCGGCCCATCACCGGTGATCAGCATGGTCTTGCCAGCCACGTCGGCATCCTCGCCCAGCACCGCGTACGTGGCATTCCCCAGGGGCTCCTGGATGGTCGCAACTTCCGGCGGAATGGCCGGGTCGTTCGGCCAGCAAATGGACTCCGGCAACGCGAAGTACTCGGCGAAGCAACCGTCGAAATCGACGCCCAGAATCTTCATGTTCTTGCCAACGTGCAGGGCCCCCAACATGCTCGTCAGATCGCCGGGATCATATATGTGCGTCTCGGCCGAGATGTAGTCGCCGACCTTGATGCGCCGGCAATGCTGCCCGACCTCGACCACCTCGCCGGCCACCTCATGCCCGAGAATCTGCGGCAGGGCCTTCTGGCCGATCCGGCCGGCCGACCACTCGTCCCATTTGTATATGTGAACGTCCGTTCCGCAAATGCTCGTCGCCCGCACCTTCACCAACACCCAGTCCGGCCGGAGCGTGGGCATCGGCTTGTCCTGCATCTCCGCACCCAACTCGGGCTTCGTCTTGACCACCGCCTTCATGGTCGCCATCTGCTTTTTCTCCTGTGCGTGAAATTCAGCGGCCGGAGCGCCAACTGGCATAGTGTTCGGCGCGAAACCCCCCGCATTCGCGTGGCCGCAGGGGACTCTCCTACTCTCTCCGCAATCTGCGTTCCAACCGGACGTTGCACGTTCTCTTCGCCGCCTGAACCCCCCCGGCTGGTTGGCGCGACTGAGTGCCCGGCAAGCCCGACCGGCCGCCCACGCCGGAAGTCTAGAGCATCCGCCTGTCCGCGACAAGATCCCGCCAACGCCGACCGGGAACCCACCCCTTGGCCGTCCCTTCGCGTATTATCTCAATCCGACCATACCGGAGACCCAGCATGACGTTCCTTGTGCCGTGGATTGCCGCCATGCCCACCCTGATCCTGACTCTTCCCCAGCCGACTACTCCCGCTGCCTCCCAACAACCCGCCCGGGGCTTCCTCTACAAGACGCTCACACTCGACGACGAGACCTACGCCTACTGCGTCTACGTGCCGCCGGACTACTCCACCGAGCAACGCTGGCCGCTCATCATGGCGCTGTGCGGCTCCGGCGAGCGCGGCACCGACGGGTTCCTACAGACTGACGTCGGAATCGGGCGCGCCATTCGCCGCCGCCACCAGGATATCCCCGCGATCGTCGTGATGCCGCAGTGCCGGCCTGAGACCTCCTGGACCGGTTCAATGGCCCGGCTGGCGCTGCGCTGCGTGGAAGTTGCGTCGCAGGAATACCGGATCGACCCCGACCGACTTTACCTGACCGGCCTATCCCTCGGCGGCCAGGGGGCCTGGCTCATCGGAGCCGAAGCGGCCGACCACTTCGCCGCCATCGTCCCAATCTGCGGCTTCGTCGAATGGAACGAACAATCCGGCCTCATGGAGCGCATCGCTCCCATCCTCAAGAATGTCCCGATCTGGTGCTTCCACGGCGAAAAAGACGACGCCGTGCCAGTGGAGCGCTCACGCGACATGGTTGCGGCCCTCCGCCGGG
>CAZYGM010000185.1:5328-6550 GCA_964647015.1 uncultured Planctomycetales bacterium
AGGTTGATGAATAGGCCGTCCGGACAGCGGTACACGTATGCCGGGTAGCGGCCGAAGCGATCCGGCTGAGGTGGGTTCGTTTCGTACTCGACGAAGACCTGCTCCCCCTTGAGCAGGTTCACCGCGAAGCGGTTGGCGTCCTGGGCCGCCGCCTCGCCGGCCGGCAGGGCGCCCACGCCAATCAGGGCGACGCGCTGACCGCGCTGGCCGTCCTGTACCACCAGCGTATCGTGCGCCGCCACGCGCAGAACGTCGCAGGCGCGCAACCCGCTGAGATCCTTCTGCGGAATCACCGGTTCCCGGGCTTCATCCCCGCCCGCCGACCAGCCCAATGACCAGCTCAGCAGCAGCGCTCCGGACAATGCCGCGACGACGCGCTTCCAGCCGCACGACTTCATATGCGCCTCCCGTCCTTGCACGCTACCGCACTCCAAACGGCCGCGCGGCCACGATGCTACGACGACCCTCGCCGCCAACCGCTCGCAGCCGCAAGACCTCTTTCGCCGATAGCTACGGTGCATTGCCCTGCGGTGTCTACCGGTTGTGTGCAGCACAACCGAGAGTTATAGTCGGATCCACCGGGTCAGTGAACAGGACCCGGCAAGCCGCGCGGAGTCACCAAAATGAGTGTGCTGTGGATCATGCTGGCTGCGGGCCTTTTGCTTGTGCTGGCCGGCCGGTTCTACGCGCCCGTCATAGCACGCGTCCTCGGCGAGCGCGCCGACCGTCCGACGCCGGCCGTGCTCCTCAACGACGGCCGCGACTACGTGCCGACCCAGACCCCGGTGGTCTTCGCCCACCATTACGCCTCGATCGCCGGAGCCGGCCCCATCATCGGTCCCATCCTGGCCATCTACTATGGCTGGGGTCCGGCGCTACTCTGGATCGTGCTGGGCGGCATCTTCCTCGGCGCCGTCCACGACTACGTCGCCACGCACATGGCCGTCCGGGAAGGCGGCAAGAACCTGGCCGTCGTCACCCGGCGCTACGTCGGCCGTGCGGCCTTCGTCATGATGCTCGTGCTGCTCGTGGCCCTGCTGGTGCTCGTGTGCGCTGCGTTCCTCGACCTGTCGGCCTTGGCCTTAACGTCCATGGTGTCCCTGGACACGCTCAAGCTGCCGGCCGACCAGAAACTCTTCCGCATCCAGGACGGCCAGGCGGTGATAGGCGGCATTGCCTCCACGTCCGTCGTGCTGATTACGGCTTTCTCGCCACTGATCGG
>CAZYGM010000186.1:0-6513 GCA_964647015.1 uncultured Planctomycetales bacterium
GAATACCACCGAAACAATCGCCACCGGAAGTAGAATGAGTTCCGTCCGACCGCCGCGTTTCTCGTATTGCCCATTGGGGCGGACCGCCACGGCCGGATGCCGCTTCGCTGCCGGGACAACGCGAGGACGCCCGCTTGTCAGAGTTGCTCGTCACAACACGCCGCACCGTCGGCCTCCGCGATATCCCGCTGGTGTTCATCGCGCCGCGCCGCCTGTTCGCCCGCGTCGAAGACGTCCCCGCCTGGAACTGGCCGCTCCTCCTGCTACTCACCGCCGTCACCCTCGTCGGGTTCGCCATGGTCGAGACCGGCCTGATTGACCAGCAGGTCGACCGCCGCGTCAGCGCCCGCATCGCCGCCGCCGAGTTCATGCGCCACGACGTCGTCGAGCGCTCCGCCCTGCGCGAGCAGATCGAACGCGAGCTCAAGCAAGGCCGGTTTGAGAAACTGCTCACGCGCATCCAGGTCATCGTGGCTGAACCGGCCAAGGCCCTCGGTGGCCTGCTCCTGGTTGCCGCGCTCCTCTATGGCCTCGTGGCACTCATGGGCCGTAAGCCTGAGTGGCATACGGTCCTGACCGTCTGCGTGTTCGCTGGTTTCGTGGACCTCCTGCGGCTGCTCACGCAACTGGCCCTGATGCTGCACTTCTCAACGCTCGACGTCCACACGTCCCTGGCCCCCCTCGCCGCACGCTTGACCGGCCCGACCGCCAACCCCGTCGCCCTCGCCGCCCTGTCCGGCGCCCTCATCGCCGTCGATCCGTTCCGGATATGGTTCTGGTGGATCATGCTCGTCGGGCTGTCCACCACCGCCCAATTGCCCCGCCGGCACGCCTGGGCCTTCTGTCTGCTCGGCTGGCTCAGCGGCGCCGCCGTGCGCGCCGCACTCGCCGCCGCCACCGCCCCGGCAGCCCTGGCCGCCCACGCAACCGGTCCGCCAACATAGCACTGCGGCCCGCGGACCTCCGCGGCCCTGATAACCGGAGTTGACCATGAAATCGGTCATCGGAATCCTCGTACTGGGCGCCGTCATCGGCGGCATCTTTCTGCTCAACGGCTATGTCCGCACCGGGGATGGCCAGAGCCTGCTCCACGTCGCCCGCCCCATGCAAATTCTGGTCGAGACCGCCCAGCCCGAACAACGCGAGATCGTCCGCACTGTCCAAGCCCCCGGTGAGGTCGAAGCCCTCGAGGAAGTGGACATCAGCTCCGAAGTCGTCGCCAAAATCGTCGAAATGGCCGTCGCCGAAGGCCAGATCGTCGCGGCCGGACAACTCCTCTGCCGCCTCGATGATGCCGATTATCGCGCCCGCGTGCGCTCCGGCGAAGCCAGTGTCGCCAAGCTGGCCGCCATCATCGTGCAGGCCGAGGCCGAGGTCGCCAAGGCGGAGCTGGACTACGGCGAGGAGCTGCGCCTGCTTGAAAAAGGCAGCACTTCCGAAAACACCGTGGCCCAGTATCGCACCGCCCTGATCGGCGCCCGCGCCCGCCTCGAAATGCGCAAACACGAACTCGTCGAGGCCGAAGCCGCTCTGCAGTCCGCCCGCGAGTATCTCGCCAAAACGGTCATCCGCGCCCCCATCGGCGGCATCGTCTCCCAGCTCTTCGCCGAACAGGGCGAGGTCGTCATTACCGGAACCATGAACAATCCCGGCACACGCATCATGGTCATCAGCAACCTCTCCCAGATGCAGGTCCGCTGCCGCGTCGACGAAGCCGACGCCGCCCTCGTCAAGGCCAACCAGCCCGCCAGCATCTTCCTCCAGTCCGATACCCGCCGCAGCGTACCCGGCCATGTCCTCCGCGTCGGCACCAAGGGCACCAGACCTCTGGGCCGCGACGTCGTCACCTTCGAAACGCTCATCCTCATTGACCAGATCGACGAGCACGTCAAGCCCGGCATGACTGCCAACGTCGACATCGAGGTGGCCCGCAACGATGACGCCCTGATTATTCCCGTCCAGGCCGTCGTCTACCGCAAGCGCGGCGACCTCCCCCGTGAGCTGCTCGAAGCCCACGACCAGCAGGCCAGTGCCGCCGCCAGCCACCACCAACGAGCCGAGTACCTGCGCCTCGCCTTCGTCGTTAACGACGGCCTGGCCTTCCCGCGCCTCGTGCAGACGGGCATCAGCGACCTCACCGGCGTCGAGATCCTCTCCGGCATAACCGCCACCGACACCGTCGTCATCGGCCCCTACCGCAGCCTCGATCAGCTCCAGCACGGCTCGCCAGTCACTATGGCACCCAAACCCCCACAGCCCCCGCCCGCGCAGGAGGCCGCCCCAGAGGACGAGCCCACCGCTTCACCCGACGATCACCCCGCCGAGCCGCCCGACGATTCACCACCGGCAACCGCGGCGGCCCGCGACCCCCACAAGAACCACACGGACACCGACGAATGATTACCGCTCCGCCACCAACCCAACGCCCGCCGGTCATCGAGCTCATCGACCTGCACAAGGTCTACCGCGTCGGTACCGAGCTCGTGCACGCCCTGCGCGGCACCACGCTCACCGTCCGCGAGAACGAATACGTCGCCATCATGGGCGCCTCCGGCTCCGGCAAGAGCACCATGCTCAACATCCTCGGCTGCCTGGACGTCCCCACCAGCGGCGTCTACCGCCTCAGCGGCTGCGACGTCTCCAAACTCTCCCAAACGAGACTGGCCCACATCCGCGGCGCGCGCATCGGCTTCGTCTTTCAATCGTTCGAGCTGCTCGGCCGCACCACCGCCCTTAAGAATGTCGAACTGCCGCTGACCTACACCCACACCCCCCAGCGCCGCCAACGCGCCCTCGACGCCCTCCGCCGAGTCAACCTGCTCGACCGCGCCCATCACCGCCCCAACCAGCTCTCCGGCGGCCAGAAGCAGCGCGTCGCCATCGCCCGCGCCCTCGCGCAACAGCCCGACATCATTCTCGCCGACGAGCCCACCGGCAACCTCGACACCACCACCGGCGCCGAGATCATGGAGATCCTCGACACCCTCCACGCCGAAGGCCAGACCATCATCATCGTTACGCACGAGGAGGACATCGCCGCCCGCTGCAGCCGCGTCATCCGCCTGCGCGACGGCCAGATTGTAGCCGACAGCACCAACGGCCGGACCGTCAAGCCCGCCACGCCCACCGCCGCCGTCCCATACTCACCCGCGCCCACGGTGACCCTATGACGCGCACGCTGCGCTTCCTCAGAGCCCTCCTGCTCTTCCTCCCCAACAGCGCCGCCTCGCTGATCGGCAACGTCGTCACCGCCCTTGTCCAGATCTGGGCCAACAAGATCCGCTCGCTCCTCACCGTCCTCGGCATCATCATCGCCGTCACCTCCATCATCACCGTCGTCTCGATGGTCGAGGGCTTCGGCAACTACGTCACCAGCTTCCTGCGCGGCCTCGGCACCAACATGATGGTGGTCTACCCCGAGTGGATCCGCAGCCCGCGCGGCGATTTAGTCCGGCCCGCCGAGATGACGATCGAGGACATCCAGGCCGTCGACCGCTACGCCACCGCCATCCGCCGCACCTCCCCGTCAATCTGGCAGCGCGCCACCGTCGAGTACGGCCGCCACCAACTGAGCGCCATCCAGTTGCGCGGCGTAAACGAGTCCTTCCAGGCCATCCGCAACTTCTACGTCGATACCGGTCGCTTCTTCGCCGCGGTCGACGTCGACAGCGGCGCCCCCGTCTGCGTGCTCGGCCGCGAGGTCCTCCGCAAGCTCCAGTGCGACGAGTCCGTCGTCGGCGATTTCGTCCACCTCGACGGCCAACGCTTCCAGGTCATCGGCCTGCTCGAGTCCAAGGGCAGCTTCATGGGCGACAACCAGGACGAGCTCATCCTCATCCCCTGGACCACCGCCCTGCGCATGTACCCCGAGAACCGCAAGTACCTCGGCTTCTATGTCGAGGCCACCGACGAATCCCGCATTCCCGAAGCCGAGGGCCAGCTTGTCCGCGCCCTGCGCACCCGCCACGGCCTCAAGGCCGGCGACCCCAACGACTTCGGCATCTTCAAGCAGGACGAGATCCTCCGCGAGTTCAACAAGATCCGCGTCATCGCCACCAGCGTCCTGGCCGGTATCGTCAGCATCTCCCTACTCGTCGGCGGCATCGGCATCATGAACGTCATGCTCGTCTCGGTCACCGAGCGCACCCGTGAGATCGGCCTGCGCAAGAGCGTCGGCGCCCGCCGCCGCGATATCCTCCTCCAGTTCCTCACCGAGGCCGTCGTCCTCAGCACCGTCGGCGGCGCAATCGGCATCGCCCTCGGCTATGCCATCTGCCGCGTCGCCGCCCAACACCCCAACATGGTCCAGATTGTCATCCCCCTCTGGTCAGTCGCCCTAGCCATTGGCTTCAGCGCCACCGTCGGTGTCTTCTTCGGCATCGTCCCGGCCTTCAAGGCCGCCATCATCCACCCCATCGACGCCCTGCGCCACGAGTAGCCGCCGCTCGTCCCGCAGCGCGCCCTTAACCACCTGGCACCCCGCGCGGCTCACCCAGGTAGGGCGCCAACAGCTCGTACGAGGCCTGCCACTTGGCGTCCACGCCGACGGCCTCCGCGAAAGCCTGCAACGCTTCGTCCCGTCGCCCCAGCGCGGCCAACACCAGGGCCAGGTTGAATTGGTCACCACCGCCGCCCCCGGTCGGGTTCAATGCAATGGCAGCCCGGTACTGCTCGACCGCCTCGACATAGGCGCCGCTCTGCGCCAGGGCAGTGGCGAAGTTGCTGTGCACGGCGGCCTGCATCGCCACCGTCTCCCCCGCCAGCGGCACGCGCGGCCCTTCGATTGCCCGGCGAAAATCGCTGAGCCCCTCCGGCAGACGGTTCAACTTCGTCAGGGCGCTGCCCAGCCCGTAGGTCGCTTCCAAGTGCCCGGGCACTATCGACAACGCCATGCGGTACTCCTCGACGGCCCGCTCCGGGTCGCCATGATCATCGTAAACATGCCCGAGCATCGTGTGTGAGACGAAGTCGTTGGCCACGGCCTCGCGATGCGGCGTTACATGCACCAGCAGCACCGCCGGCACCAGAATGGCCACGCCCAGCCCAACGGCCCGCCAGCGGCGCCCGCGCATGGCCCGCACAGCTTCGAACACGGCCCAGGTCGCCAGCAGGATCAGCACCGGCACAACCGGCAGCCGGTAGCGCGCCGTGCAGAAGAACATCACAATGCTGACCATGTAGACGAGCACAAACCCCCACAGCGGAAACAGCTCCAGCCGACGCCGCCAGCAAAGCGCCAGGCCGACGATCCCAAGTGGTCCAACTACACCGAAGCTCAGCGGCAGCCAGTTGACCATGGGCGCGAACCTGGGCGTCCAGAAGTACAAATTCTTGTTGTTCGCGATCTCCCATTTGCTCCAGAACAGGCGCAGCTTGAGCAGGTTCAGACGCAACGCCTGCACTGGATGCTTTCGAATGAAGTCCCAGGCAAGCTTGTAGTGGTAGTCTGAGACCTCTGACGGCTTCAGCTCACGCCCCAGCGCCTGCTCCGCGCGCAGTGTGGCCCGATAGTGCGTTCCCCAGAAGTCTAGCGGCCCTTCCATGTCCAGCGCAGTCCGGCCATCCGAGCGCGCATTGTTGCCGATGTAGAAGTTCAGACCACCCTGCGAGGCAATGAGCACGAAGTCTTTGCTGACAATGTAGTTACGGATGGTAACCGGCAACACCGTCAGCAGGCAGCCGGCCGTGACGGCTACACAACACACGAGCGCATGCCGAAGCCGTTGCCGATGCAGAACAATCAGCCAAATAACGACGGCTGGCCCAAGCAACAGGATATTCGGCCGTGCCAGGGCTGACAGTCCCATAACCGCCCCCGCCAGCGCCGGCCACATCACCGCCGGCGAACGCGCCGCCTTCAACAGAATCGCAACGAGAACCAGGTCCAGAAAGACAATGATTGGAGGGATTAACAGCTCACCGTCAAAGAATATAAGGGTCCAGTGTGTTGCCGCCGCGAAGCCGGCCACCGCCCCAACCCACCGACCGAAGACCGTCCGCCCCACGATAAAAAGCAACCCGCACGTAAGCGACGTGAGCATGCTCTGAATGAGCCGCGGCACGTAGTAACTGTGGCCGAAAACCCAGTATATCGCACCAAGAAACGCCGGATACAGTGGAGCCCGGAAATACGCCCCCGGCTCGTAGGTTTCGCCGGCCGCAATGGCCTGGGCCCATTCGTCGTGGTACTGCTCGTCGATCTTCGGGTGCGTGAAAATCGGGCAATTCTGCCACTGCTGCAGGTAAACGAGGCGCAAGGACAGGGCGACCGCGAAAATGGCCGCGAAAATCGCCACGTCCACCCAGGGCCGGCCGCCAGCCTGTTCCGCTGGGTGTCTCGGCTCGGCGACCTTCCTGTCGCCGACCCCGTCACCCCGCGGCGTACGTCGTCGCTTGTGGCTGCCTGCCATGGATATCCGAGCCGCTCCTGCTACCGGCGCGGTATCCGCCGGCTTTGGGTCCCAAAGCTCCAGCATAACGCAACCAGGGTGCCGACGGAAATTCGCCTGCCGC
>CAZYGM010000187.1:0-6473 GCA_964647015.1 uncultured Planctomycetales bacterium
GGCTGCCTGCAACGGAACCGCCGCCTCGCGGTCACTCAGCGCAGCACCGGAGCGGCTCTTTGACAACCAAATACAGAGGCCCCGGGCAGCCGGACGCCTCAGAAGCGCCGTGCCATCGGCCCCGCGACACAATGGTGTCCGACCAAGCCGACACGCGACGAGCCGAGTCTCGCCGACCGCGCCCACGAGACCCGTCCGCCTGCCAACAGCCGAATCCCCACCCGCCTACCGGCCTGCACGCATCAGCCAAGCCGCCCGCGCTCCCGCGGCTTTTTCGGCTCGAACAGCGGCTTCTGGAAGCTGCCCATGTAGCCCAGCTTCTGGAAATGCTGAAACGCCTCCTCGGTTGACGTGAACACCTTGGTGGCAGTCTCAGTCACAAACGGCGAGGGCTCTATCTGCGGCTGCCAGATGACGTACACTTCCTTCGTCGCCTCCCACGCGTGCTGCAGCTCGCGCTCCACCCCCGAGGACAGCCCCGGCTGCCCGCCCGGCAACTCCGGAATGAAGCTGACAATCATGTCCGACTGGTCGATCAGCTTGAAATCCCGCGCGTAGATCTGCGCGTCCACGTCCCGGGCAATGCTGTTCACCTCGCCCACGTCAAAGACGATGTCCCGCCCGTTCACCTCCAACGTAAACTTGTCCTTCCCGCCCCGCCCCGCGGCACCCGCCTCCACCAACAGCCGCTTCTCATCCATGTCGCCCGGATCGAACGTGACGAAATGCTCGGCCAGCGCCGCCCGGAATGCATCTATCTTCCCCAGCGTTTCCGGCAGGTCCATCACGTGCGTGATCGGGAACGACGGGTAAACCCGCTTCATCTCCGGCCGGAAAATCAGCCGATACAGCGACAGCAGCGCACTCTCGTCCGTGCCGCGCGCCACCACATAGAAGCAACCATGTCCGCGCACCGCACTGGCCAGCACCTCCGTCGCCAGGATCTCCTCCTCCCGCCATACCAGAATGTCCTTCAGAGTGTGCGGCACATCGTGCTCACGTGTCAGCCGCTCGTGTACGGCGTCCACGTTGTCAACCAACGTGATGTACAGGTCGGCCCCCAACGCCAGCATCTGGTCATGGTCGAACGCCGGAAACAGCCCGTGTTTCCACCGAAACGACGCGTGCGTATTGATGATCGCCGTCTGCGCCTCGCCGACCTGCGCCAGAATGTCCTTGAACACGGACCGCCGCAACGCGTTCAGCCGCCCCAGCGGCAGGTCCAGGATCCGTCCGGGACGCACATCCGGCGCCTCGGCGTACATCAGGTCCCCCACGTGGAAGAGCCGCACCGCCTCCCCCCGCCCCTCAGCCAGCCGGGCCACCTGCTCCAGAAACGGCTTCTTGTCCACGCCGACCTGGCCGGTGACGACTACGCGGCGATTGCCGTGCGGCACGGGTCCGAAAAGCGTTCCCAAGCGTGGCTCCTGTGACATTGCCAGCCCGAACCCTCACGGTTCCTCAACCACCCCCCGGAGCGATTGCCTTCAACCGGCTTGACGATTGCCAGCCGACCCGTATCATGATCGTTTCGTCGGGACGTGACAACGTGCCGACGAGCAACCGCCCTCATTGCGGCTGTGGCGGAATTGGCAGACGCGCTAGGTTCAGGTCCTAGTCCGGGTTTCCGGGTGGAGGTTCGAATCCTCTCAGCCGCACTTCCCTTTGCGCGCCATTTGCGCATCTCCCCGTCGCATCGGCTTGCCCCGCACAGCGCCTGACCGCCGTCGTGGTGCCTCGCAGCCGTTTCCGGCCGGAAGCGTATGCAGGTTCCGATAACTTTGGTGGCCACCCGGCCAAGGAAGCGGATGACGCTTTTTTCTGGTGGCCCGGGAATTCGCCGTCCGGCAAGCGGGTTACGTCGTTTAATAGGGCCGCAGAACAATGTGACAACATCCGAGCAACGGAACAGGAGAGGTGCACACTATGAGACGACTTGCCATTATCGCATCGACGGCAGCCCTGCTGCTCTGGACGACAGATGCCTGGGGGCAGTGCGACAAGGGTTCCAAGGCTGACGCCAAAGAGACCGTCCAGTCAGCCAAGTACAAGAATGCTGGCTCGTGTCAGACGGCCAAGGCTGACGGGGCTGCGGCCAGGACTTGCGCCGAGAAACCGTGTCCCACGGTCGCGTGTCCGGTCGCGTGCTGCGCGATGCCCAGGTTCGCCTACAGGGTTGGTGACGAACGGACCTGCTGCGAGAAGACCGCTGGAGCCCTGGCCGAGAAGAATGGTGGCCACATAATCTACTGTGTGGGCGACAAGGAGTACTCCGAGCGGTCGAAGGCTGATGAAGCGTTCGCCGACCTGCTGGAGAGCTACCTGACCCAGATCACGACCGTGCGCTACATGGTCGGCGACAAGTGCGTGGCGTGCCCGATGCACGCGCGCGGCCTGGCCGGCGAGTCCGGAGGCACGATTCGGTATTGTGTTGGCACCGCCACGTTCGATTCTGAGGAACAGGCGCAGAAGGCCGCAGGACGGGCGCGGGAGGCCGCCGACAACGTCAAGATGACCATGCACGTCGACGGTCGGCCGTACACCTGCGACAAATCCGCGGCGCAGGCGTGCGTCAAGACCGGCAAGCAGTGCACGTACAAGGTTGGTGATGGGTTCAACACAGATTGCCAGATTGCGGCTCGTGTGAAGCTGGCCTCGGAGCGCATTGCAGCCGCGCGGGAAGCCGGCCTCGAGTTTGGGCAGACTGCCCGTGCCGCCCAGCCATAAGGACAGGCCGCAGCGCATTGCAGCCTGAAGCAACTGAGCGACCTGACAGGCACGTTTTGAGGATAGTGTTCGAAGGACGAGCGGCGCGGCCACTTTGATGTGGGCGATGCCGCTCGTCCTGGCTGTGCTTGAAGGGGCTCAAGTCCCACCGGCAGTGAACGTGCGCCCCGGGGGCTTGGCATTCCGCCGCGCAAGTCGATATCGGCCGGTTTTCACGCGGCCGCCCGGCAATCGTAACCAGCGAACATTGGCCAGCATTTCGCTACCAGAATAGCGAAGCGGCGTTACAACCCGGTGACCAGAGCGTTCCATAAACGCGCAAACACGCCGCTCGGCGGCCCGGCGACCGTCCGCCCAACCCCGCGGCGTCCCGAAGCCGGTCAACTTCCGCATGATCAGACCCAGATTGAACGCCGCCCTGTTAATCAGGTAGCGTTTGGCGATGTTCTCCCGACCCCGGAGATACACCCGCCGCATCCCGCCATCATCCAACACATGCTCGAACGTCCGCTCGACATACTCCCCGCGCCGCCGGTGCAGCACCTTGGAACGTCGACCGCGCCGCCGCCGGCGATTGCGATGCACCGCCCGTTGGCCCTGCCGCTTGAATTCCTGCTCCCCGGCACTCTTCGCCGTCCACTGCTGCCGGCCCCGGTCCGGTTCGCTGACGTAGTCCCGCAAGTCTACTTCTTCCAGGTCCACCAGCGTCTGCGCACTGTGGTACCCCTCGGCCGTCCCAGCCGCGCGTGGTAGAACTTCCGGCAGTGCTCCTCACAGAACCGGTCGAAGCCGGCGGCGGCCAGAACCCGGTTGAGTTGTTCGCAAAACGGATGTCCCGGTGATTGCGGCAGATCCGCCGTGGGAACCCAGAAATCCGCCTGCCGCTCCGACTCCCGTCGCCCCATGGCCATGTCCGCGTCCTCCGTGACCTTCGACTTCCAAGACCACCGTCATCCTAGCATCTCTAGGTAAAGCTGCCAAGGCGACTTCTGCGATGGACTGTTAACGGAGCGCGGGCAGTTTCAGTTACCCGGTGTCGAGGCCCTGTTGCGTGAGCTGCGCATCCTCGTGGCAGAAGCGACCCCGAGCGATGCCATCTTCCGGTCCAATCACGCTTCAAACTGCTTGCCGATCGGTGGCCGGCTCCCGCGCGATCGCGAGGTCATCCTGCAAGAGATCGATGCGGCGCCGGCTGGCAACACGCCATGCCGGGAGGAGTGGTCACGTGGGTTGTAGCGGATCCGGCTTGTACGGCGCGCGATGCAAGCAGACGCCGACAGGAATCGCCGTCTGCGGCGGGCCGGTCGCGTTGAGCCGTTGAGCTGCAATATCATGCTGTCGGGGCAGCGTCAGGCAATCACCCGCTGCTACCCGCTCCTGGCGGCTGCCACTGCAGCGCGGTAAGCTCCGCGTTAAGTAACTGGGGCCACGTCGCTTGTGTGACAAGCGGCCATCTGGTCGCCTCACGTCGTGTGGAACCCTGAGTTGGCCCCCTTTGGTGTCGACAGATGTGCGCTTGCCCAATCTTCAACTAGCATGCTTCGTTAGCGCGGCTTGGTGGGACTGCGTGACGGACGCGCGACGGGCCTGGATGCCGGGCGCAGGACGACATGCTCAAGAGTCGTTGTGTCCGCCACGGTGAACGAGAACACATATGGACGGATTGTCGGCATCGCCTGTCGCCGCTTTCGAGCAACACTTCGACCAGTTGACGGCGCTCGTACTAGAGCGCCTCGGCATCGAGTTGCATTTCCGCCCGCGCGGCGATCTTGACCAAATGGAGCCAGACCTGCTGGAGCTGGTGCGGGAATTCGGTCTCTTACTGCGAGTTGTGTATCGCTACGACTTGGTGGAGGCGCTCGCGCGCGAGGTGCTCTGGTATGCGTCTGTTCTGGAGTCGCGGGGGCCGGGAAGAGACGCGTTCGCTCTGCTGCTCGACAGTTGGATCATTGCCATTCAGGGCGTCACCAAGCCTCCGGAGTGCAACATTCTGGCCGATCCACTGGAACGGTTGCGCGCGGATCTCGAACGCGTATTTGTGGAGGTGGAGACCGGGCGCGGCGCACCAGCGACCCCGGATACGCGCATGCTTGTTGAGCGGTTGATACGCGGGGACCATCTGAGCGCTCGAGAGCTGTTGCAGGCGCGGCTGACCGCCGGGCTGGCGCCGGATGAGATGATCGTTAGCGTGCTCCTCCCGTCCATGTCGGAGATCGGCCGGCGCTGGGAGCGGAACGAGCTCGCGGTATTCGAGGAGCACCTGGCGACCGAGACGGTACAGCGGCTGATCATCGGTCTGTCGTCGTGGGCAATTCCTTCGGAACGGCTGAACCGCACCGCGCTGGTCGCTTGCGTGCCAGGGGACCAGCACGGGCTCACGCCACTCGCGCTCGGCACCTATCTGGAGCTGCGGGGCTGGAGCGTGCGCTCGCTAGGGCGGAGCCTCCCCGGAGCGCAGGTTGTCGCAGCCGCTCAGGCGCTTTCGGCGGATGCGATCTTCCTTTCCCTGGCCATGCTGTCCCGCCTGACCGAGGCGCTTGAGTTGGTGCCACTATTGCGAGGCTCGGTACCGCACTGCCCAGTGTACGTGGGTGGCCGCGGCGCAATTGCGGGGCGCGCGTTGTTGGAGGAGGCCGGCGCGCGGCTCGTAAGCAACTTCGACGAAGCCCATCGGCGGGCCACGGAGACCGAGACGCCCCATGCGTAGCTTGACTGCGTTCCGCATGGTCCTGCACGACCGCTCGTCCACAGCGGGTGCCCTGCTGGGCGTGATCGCCATCGTGTTCCTGGTCGGTCAGCAGCTATCCATCCTGTTCGGCCTGTTGAACTACATGTCCGTTTTGGTGGATCACAGCGGCGCGGACGCCTGGATCATGAGCGCTGACGTCCGCAACGTGGATGCGGGGAACCTTATCTCCGGGCGCTACGTCGATCGTGTCATTGGTCTGAACGAGGTGGAGTGGGCCGAGCCCGTGCTGATCGGCAACGGGCTGTTCCGCACGCCGGACGGTTCGTTTGAATCGGTCCGCGTGGTTGGAGTTCGGCGACCCCGGCTGGCCGGTGGACCGTGGCAGTTCGTGGCGGCCGATGAACGTTCGCTGCTCGACGTGGAATGTGTGACGATCGATCGGTTGGACCTGCCGAAGCTGGGCCACCCGGCCCTGAATTTCGTGACCGAAATCGGCGACCGGCGCGTGCGGGTGGGCGCGGTCACCGACGGGGCGCGCGGGTTTCAGGGCACGCTGGTTTTCGCGACGCTGGACAAGGCGCGGGAGATAGCCCGCACGGCCCCCGGGCGGTACTCGTCCATCCTGGTCCGTTTCAAATCCGGCACCGACACGTCTGCGGCTATCGCGCGCTTGCGCGGGTTGCTCCCCGAATGCTCGGTGTACAGCTCAGCGGAACTCTCCCACCTGACGCGTGCCTACTATTTCACCGAGACGGGCATCGGTGGCAGCTTCGGCTTCTCCACGGCGATCGCCGTGCTGATCGGCGTCGTCATCATCTCACTCACCATGTACACGAGCGTGCTCGGACGCGCGCGCGACTTCGCCGTCCTGCGGGCGATCGGCGGGCGACGCCGGGATATCGCCGTGATCGTCATCAGCGAAGCGCTGATCATTGCCGGCGCCGGCATCTTCCTCGGATTCCTGCTGCTGGCGGCCCTGCTTAGAGCCTATCCCATAACCCTGGCCGCCCGGAGCGTGATGTATGCGCAGGCCAGGTGTAGCATCGCGGTGTAGTTG
>CAZYGM010000188.1:0-6454 GCA_964647015.1 uncultured Planctomycetales bacterium
CCTCGCCGCGGAAGATGGACTCTTCGTAGAGGGCGGCCGGCGGGAGATTCCAGTAGACGTGCCGCAGGTTAATCAGCCCGTGATTGTCCAGCATGTAGTCGCTGGCGCGGTCGGCGTGCTGCCCCAAAGCCGGCGTCTGTGTCTGCCAATGTGAACTCATGATTATTCCAGCCCTTTGCATCCAACCCGCCCGGTGATTACTTAGCGTGGCGCGGATACTCGGCCAAGGCGGCCCGAATGCGGCCGACACCCTGGACGATATCATCGCGCGCTCCGCAGAAGCTGATGCGCAAGTGACCGTCCAGGCCGAACGCCGCGCCGGGAATCGTCACAACCTGAGCGCGTTCAAGCAAGAATTGTGCCAGTTTCGCGGAATCGCGGTCGTAGGCCCGGAAATCCACCAGGCAGTAGAAGGTGCCGCCGGGCTTGGCGAAACGGATGTCCGGGATCGTCTGCAGTTGCTCGAGCAGCACGTCACGGGAATGCTCCAGGGTGCCGCGCAGCTCGTCAACGGAGGACTGCTCGCCAGTGAGGGCGGCGACGGCGGCTTGTTGCGAAAGGGCCGACGGGCCGGAGGTCTGGTGGCCCTGGATCATCCCCATGACCTTGATGAGTTGGCGGGCGGCGACGGCCCAGCCGATGCGGAAGCCGGTCATGGCGTACTGCTTGGATACGCCGTTCACGACGATTAGTTGCGAGTCCTCGATGCCGCGGCGGGCGTAATCGTAGCAGTTAGCCACCTTGTGGCCGTCGAAAACGAGCCGGTGGTAGATATCGTCCATGATGAGGTAGAGTCCGCGATCCTCGCAGAAGCGGACGATGTCGGACACGAAGGACTCGGGATATACCGCGCCGCTGGGGTTGTTCGGGCTGTTGATCAGCAGGGCCTTGGTGCGAGGCGTAACGTGCGGCTCGATATCCGCCAGGCGGGGGCAATAGTCGGCAGCATTGACCGGCACCGGTACGGGGATGGCGCCGCACAGCCGCACCATGTCGGGGTAGCTGACCCAGTACGGCACGGGGAAGAGCACTTCGTCGCCCGGGTCGAGGACCGTCTGCAAGGCGACCATGATGGCCTGCTTGGCGCCGCCGGACGCCATGACGTTCTCGACCGCGACCGCGCGGCGATAGAACTTCTGGGTGTACTCGACGATGGCGCGGCGGATGGCGGGCGTGCCGCTGGCGGGGGTGTAGCGCACCTCGCCGGTGGCCAGCATGGTGCTGCCGGCGGCTATGGCGCTGGCGGGGGCCTTGCTGACGGGCTCGCCGCCGCCGAGATGGATTACCGGCGCGCCCTGGGCGCGCAACGCCGCCGCGGTCGCGTTCAGCTTCAGCGTGGCTGATTCGCCGATGGACCGCGCAACCTTGCTGATGGTCATGTCTGTTTCCCTGCGAAGCCTCTTACTGCCCGCGTATCTCGGGGCGATGAGGAAGAAACAGACTACCGTATCGATTGGCCTGGCGCGTGTCAACTCAGGCGGCTGTGGGGCGCGCGGCGGCTAGCGTGGGCGCGGCTGAGAGGTGTGGTGCGGCCGGCCGAACCACCACGCCAGCGTCTGCTCCAGGACGAGCGTAATCAGCAGGATGATCAGCAGTCCGGGCCATAGTTCGCGGCGAGTCTGCTCGGTACCCTTCAGGAAGTCCTCGGCAGTGGGGACGAATTCGTGTGGGATGCCGGCTAGTGCCGCCGCCAGTTCGGCCGGGCCGGCCGGGCCAAGGTCCGATTCGGCCGGATCGCTGTTCACGCATAGGGGCCGCAGCTCGGGTTGGCCGGCGCGGGTGGTCAGTTCGGCGGTGTAGATGCCGACGTGCCGCGCGACGGGACCGGTGAGCACGACGGTTCCTTCTGGGCCGGCCGGCACCTCCGGGGTCGCGGCCCCTGCGGCGGGCTCATCGGGGAAGGTCGGCGGCTTGAACACGGCGCCGATTTCGTGGGTTTCCGGGGAGATAGTCACTTGCAGGCGCTGACCGGCGATGAAGTTCGTTGGATCGGCCGTGCGGCCCGCCAGGTAGTGGGCCATTTCGAGCATGGTGACGACGTAGCTGCCGTCGGGAACGCGGGCCCAGTCGTTCCAGTCCAGATCGACGGTGGAGGTGAAGAGCAGCACGCGGCCACGGCCGAAGTCGCGCTCAAGCAGCGCGGGTGTGGCGCGCTGGTCGGCAAAGCGAGCCAGGATGGCAGCCGGCTCAGGCGCGGCGGGGCTGGCGGCCGGCGGCGCTTCGTCGGCGGGCAGGTCGCGGCAGCGGTAGTAGCGGCGGAAGTGCACGCCCTCGGACAATGCGTCGCTGTCGCCGGGGAAGGCCGCCGTGACGGGATGGGTGCCGGTGCGCAGCAGTCCGACGCCGGCGGACTGGCCGGCGGGCGCGATCAGCTCCGCCAGCGGCAGCGGCAGGAGGCCGGCGCCGTCGGCGTATAGAGCGCGGTTGTACTCGGTTGGCTCGCCGACCTCGGAGCCCAGGAAGATACCCAGCCCGCCGCCGGCGCGGACGTAGGTCTCCAGCACACGGGCCGCAGCGGCGTTCGGCGGCGGCACGTTGCAGAGGAGCACGGCGTCGTAGTCGTTAAGGGCGGTCGCCGCGAGTTCGGTCGGCTCGATCACGTCCACGCGCACGCCCGAGGACAGCGGCCCGGCAGGCGCTAGGGCGTTGCGCAGCAGGAAAACCTCGTCACGATATGGGTCGACGGCCGGAGCGCCGTTGACCAACAGCACGTTGAGAGCGTCCTTCACGAATACAACGTGGCGGCGGACGTCGTCCAGGCGCAGCGAATCGACGGGCCCGATCGCGAGCGCCAGGACGTGCGGCCCCACATCCGCGAAGGTGACCTCCAAGGCCACGTCTCTGGTCGCGCCGGGATCAATGAGGCCGACCGGGACCGCCGGCCGGGCCGTGCCATCGACGTCGACTTGCAGCAGCAGATCGCGCAGCGGCTGCCGACCGTGGTTGACGACGGTGGCCCGGACCGCCGCAGGAACGCCCGCCACGACGTGGGGCCGTTCGAGCGTGATGTCGGCCAGGGCGACGTTGTCGCGCGGGGTCACGCCGGAGGCGATCAGGACGGCCCGGACAGCGCGCGTGGACTCGCCGGCTTTGGCGGTAGTCGCGGTTTGCAGCTCGCGCAGCGGGGCGAAAGCTGCGGTGCCGCCGGCCCCGGTAAGCCAGTCGGAGCGTTGGAAGTCGGAAAGGATGTAGAAATCAATGTTCGTTGACCTGCTGTCGGCCAGGCCGCGCACGAGTTCGGTCAGCGTGCGCTCGGGCTGGGCACGCGTGTCGGCGGGCGTCAGCGCCGCCAGGCGGCTGCTGAGTTCGGCCAGGCTGCTGTCGCTCAAAGCCACGCCGTCGGCGAGGGTTCCACCGGCGGCCGATGTGAGGGCCAGGGTGACGCGGTCGCGCGGGGCTTCCTGGTGCAGCCAGGAGAGCAGGCGCAGGGCGGCAGCGCGGAGCAGGTCAAACTCGGCCGCCGGGCCGACTTGGTAACCGAGGCTCGCGGAGTCGTCGATGACGATCACGCGCGCCGCGCTGCCGCCGCTGCCCAGCAATGCGGCCACGAGCCCGGGGCGAACGTAGGGGCGCGCGACCAGCAGCACCAGCAGCGCCAGGGCCAGGCCGCGCAGCGCCACCAGCAGCCATTGCTCGAAGCGGATGCGCCGGCGGGTCTCCTGCTCGGCCTCCAGAAGGAAGCGCGTCGCGCCCCATTCAACGCGTCGATATTGGCGCCGCGACAGCAGGTGAATGACCAGCGGCAGGGCCGCCAGCCCGAGGCCCCATAACAGCGCCGGGTGGACGAAGCCGACGGCCAGCAGGCCCGCGCCCGCACTCATGCCGGCGTCACCCCGCGCGGCCGCGTGCCGCGCCGGCCGCTCAGGTAGCTGCTCAGCACGACGTCGAGCGGGTCGCGCGTGTTGACCGGCACGTAGTCGGCCCGGCGCTTGAGACAGACGGCCCGCAGGCGCGCGGTGAAGCGGCGCACCACGGCCAGGTAATTCTCGCGCAATGCCTGGGGGTCGGCCAATAGCCGCTGCGGTTCTTCCAGGCCATCAAAGAGCGTGTTCTCCACGAAGGGGAAATTCCACTCGTCGTCGTCCATGACGTGCAGGACCAGCAACTCGTGTCCGCGGCAGCAGATGTGTTCGAGCCCGGCCACGACGTCATCCGGCGCGGCCAACAGATCGGATATCAGCACGATCAGGCTGCGCCGGCGCAGCTCGTCGGCCAATTGGTGCAGCAGCAGCTTCACGTCGGTGGTGCCGGTCGGGCCGGAATCCTCGAGCAGCGCGAGCACGTTGGCAAGCTGCACGCGGCCGGTCACGGCGGGAAGCTGGCGGCGGATACGATCGTCAAACGTGACGGCGCCGACGGCGTCATGCTGCCGCACGAGCAGGTAGGCCAGTGTGGCGCCCAGGCAGGCGCCGTACTCGTACTTGTTGAGCGGGCCGCTGCGGTAGGCCATCGAGCGGCTCACGTCGATGGCCAGCACGCAGCGCAGGTTGGTCTCCTCCTCGTATTGCTTGATGTGGAAACGATCCTGCCGGCCGAAGAGCCGCCAGTCGATGCGGCGAATGTCGTCGCCGGCGGCATAGGGGCGGTGCTCGGCGAACTCGACGCTCTGGCCGCGGTAGACGCTGCGATGCCGGCCGGAGAGCAGGCCGGAGACGACCGTGCGGGCGCGCAGCTCGAGACCGCGCAGCCGCGCGATCACCGCGGGTGTCAGGTACCCCCCGGGCGTGGCGGCGTCGGCGTTCAACTTCGTGACCTGCTCTCTCAGGACTTAAGGACCTCGCGCAGCTCGCGGTCGGACTGCCCGCCGGCCGCGCCGGTCGGCAAGGTCTCCAGGAGGTGCTGAATGATGCGGTCGGTGGTGAAACCCTCGGCCTCGGCGGCGTAGTTCGTGATAATGCGGTGGCGCATGACCGGGCAGGCCACGGCCTGGATATCCGTGACCGCGACGTGGTTCCGTTCGGCGAAGACGGCCCGCACCTTGCCCGCCAGTAATAGGAACTGGACGGCCCGTGGCCCCGCGCCGAAGAGCACCAGGCGCTCGATGAGCTCGCGGCACCGCCCGTCATCGGTCTCGGCCGGGACGCCGGGGCGCGTAGCCCGCACCAGGCGCAGGGCATAGTGGACGACGCTGGGCGGGGTGGGCACGCGCCGCACGACGGCCTGCAATTGCAGGATTTCGTCGCGCTCAAGCACGCGCTGCGGCTCGCGCTGCTCGCCGCCGGTGGTGCGCTGCGCGATGGCGAATTCCTCGTCGTAGGCGGGATAGTCCACCAGGACCTTGAACATGAAGCGGTCCTGCTGGGCCTCCGGCAAGGGATAGGTGCCTTCCTGCTCGATGGGGTTCTGCGTGGCCAGGACGAAAAAGGGCGGATCCAGCGGGTGGCGCTGGCCGCCGGCCGTGACCTGGCCCTCCTGCATGGCCTCGAGCAGGGCGGCCTGCGTCTTGGGCGGCGTGCGGTTGACCTCGTCCGCCAGCAGCACGTTGGTGAAGACCGGGCCGGGCAGGAAGCGAAACGCGCGGCTGCCGGTGCGGCGGTCTTCCTGAATGACCTCGGTGCCGGTGATGTCCGACGGCATCAGGTCCGGCGTAAACTGGATGCGCTGGAACTGGAGGCCCAGGCAGCGCGCCAGACTACTGATCATGAGCGTCTTGGCCAAGCCAGGGACGCCTTCGAGTATCACGTGGCCGCGTGCGAAGAGAGCGATCAGGAGCTGGTCCACCACGGACTCCTGGCCGACAATGACCTTGGTCAGCTCGGCACGGCTGCGGGCGTAGGCAGCCCGCAGCCGCGCGACGGCCGCGATATCGCCGGGCGCGGCCGGCTGCGACGGCGTTCCGGCCACGGTCGAATCGTCATGCTCCGGTGCGATTGCTTCGTCGGTCATGCCCACAGCCTTTCATTTCGCGCGGCGTCGGCCGCGCGGCCGGTTCATCTTTGCACAATCGGCAGGTTCTGGCGCGGCAGTTGCAGAATGATCAGGGCGATGGAGGTGCCGTAGGCGGGGCCTACCAGGTCGCCTTTCCAGGAGCCCGCCGGTTCCTGGCTGCTCACCAGCAAGTCGCGTATCTCCGAGTAATACTGCGGCCAACCGGCCTGCGGCGTCAGGTACAGCGCCTGGGCCATATACAGGTGTCCGTAGAAGTAATGGCCGAAGTGCTGCATGGTGTCACTGCGGCCGACCGTCAGGCGCGGCTTGAGATACTCCAGCGCTGCCGCCGCGCGCGGATGATCGTACAGCCCGGCGTTGTACCAGCACACTACCGCGGCGGCGGTAATGGCCGGCCGCGAGGGGCCGCTGTCGGAGGCCTGGTAGCGGATGCCGCCGTCGTCGTTGGCGGAACGCTCCAGGTACTGCATCGCCTGGTCGATGACGCGCTTGGGGACGACGATGCCGACATTGCGGCAGGCGCGCAGGGCCTGAATCTGCGTGACCGTCACCGAGCCTTCATCAC
>CAZYGM010000189.1:0-6449 GCA_964647015.1 uncultured Planctomycetales bacterium
ACGCTGACCTTGCGGATGCTGCGATAGGGCGCGAACACGCGCAGGGCGTAACGCAGTTCCGCCAGGGCCTTGTGCAGCAGCTTGACTTCCCCGCGATTGGCGCCGTCCCGTGCCAGCCGGCACAGGGTCACCAGCATCTCTTTGAACAGATCTTGGTTCTCACCCGGCAGATGCTGGGCGGCGAAGGCGTCAATCGCCCGCTGCCGTTCCGACCGTCGTTGAACGTCACTCGGTTCGCCAAGCAGCTCACTCAAGATTATCTCCACGTCCTGTCGTGTAAGCCGGTCGCATCAGCCGACGTGGGAATGTTACTCCACGCCGCGTGACGTCGAAATCGGCCGCGCCGATTGACATTCGCCGCAGCACGGCAATAGCATAATACCTTGGCATTCACTGGTTTACGGGGCTAGGCGCGGTGGGATGACCACCCATGAGCCTTGAGTCGTTAAGTTCATATGCTCTAACGGCTTACTTGATTGTCCTGGCCCTGGTCTGCGTCTACGGGGCGCACCGCTATTTCCTGGTCACGCTCTACTGCCGCGTGCACCGGGCGCTGCCGCGGCAGAACGCGCGCTTCGACGAGCTGCCGCCGGTTACGGTGCAGCTCCCGATGTTCAACGAGCGCTACGTCGCGCGGCGAACCATCGAGCAGGCCTGTCGCATTGACTACCCGCGCTACCGGCTCGAGATCCAGGTTCTGGACGACTCCACCGATGACACGCAGCAGATAGCGCAGGAGACAGCGGCACGCCTGCGCGCCGCCGGACACAACGTCGTGTACATCCACCGCGACAACCGCAGCGGCTACAAGGCCGGGGCCCTGGAGGCGGGACAGCGGCGGGCGACCGGGGAGTTTATCGCGATTTTCGACGCTGACTTCCTGCCGCGCCCCGAGGTCCTCCGCGAAACCGTGCACTACTTCACCGACCCGCGCGTCGGAATGGTGCAATCGCGCTGGGATCACCTTAACCGGGATGTCTCCGTCCTGACGCAGGCCCAGGCGGTGTTGCTCGATGGGCATTTTCTCATAGAGCACACGGCCCGCAATCGCTCCGGGCGCTTCATGAGCTTCAACGGCACGGGTGGCATCTGGCGCAAGAGCGCGATCGTGGATGCTGGCGGGTGGCAGCATGACACGCTGACGGAGGACCTGGATCTTTCCTATCGCGCGCAACTGCGCGGCTGGAAGTTCATCTTCCTGCCAGAATTGACCTCGCCGGGCGAACTACCGCCGGAGATAACCGCCTTCAAAGCCCAGCAGCACCGCTGGACCAAGGGTGGCGCGCAAACCTGCGTCAAGCTGCTGCCCAAGGTGCTCGCCAGTGCCAGCACGCCCTGGTGGGTGAAGCTCGAAGCCTTCTTCCACCTGACGGGTTGCGTGGTGTATCTGCTGGTGGTGCTGCTGAGCCTGCTGGTCGGACCGGCGCTGTACGCCAAGTTGATCAACGGCGACCAGGATCCATCCTGGCGCATCGGCGTCGAGTGCGTGCTCTTCATCGTGGGCTTTGGTTCGCCGCTGATCTTCTATGTCCTGAGCCAGCGCGTCCAGCACCGCTCCTGGTTCAGCAGCGTCAAGTGCATCCCTGCCCTGATGGCGGTCGGCATCGGCATCGCCTTCAATAACGCCATTGCCACGCTGGAGGGCTTCTTCGGCAGCACCGGGGAGTTCGTCCGCACGCCCAAGTTCGGCGACGAAGCCCACCGCCGCGGCAACTGGCGGCAGCGCCTCGGCCAGTTCCGCCACTGCAAGCCCTGGCAAGCTTGGGCCGAGTTGGGGATTGGGCTCTATCTGACCGCGTGCCTGGTGGGGTTCTTCTTCTTTGACAACTGGTACGAGCGCGTTTCGGCGGCCATCCCCTTCCTGCTCATGTTCATCCTCGGCTACTTCTACGTCGCGACCCAGACGTTCTACACGCAGTGGCACGTGCGACACGGCGCCCCCTGAACACCGGGCTCCCAAGGGCGACGCTGTCCGCCAGACACGGCGGCGCACGCCGCTAGAATACGAATACGTGGCCCAGCGCCGGGCGGGCCGGCCAGCACTGCTCCGGACGGCTGGATCGGACGCCCCGCCTGATTCTCGAGTACCGTCGATGAGCACACTGCCGGATCCGCCTGATAGCATCAACCTGCCATTCGTCGAGGACCTCTACGCGGACTACCTGCGGGACGCCCGCAGCGTCCCGCTGCACTGGCAGCGGTATTTCGCCGGCCTGGCCAACGGCGACGGGCAACCCGTAGGCCAGCCGCGCCCCGGTCCCACCTTCCGCCCCGCCAGCATCTTCAATCCGCCCGCGCCACGCCCGGCCGCACCGGTCGCTGCGGCCCACAGCCCGGCGGCCCTCCAGGACCGCGTCGACCAGATGGTACGGGCGTACCGGGTTCGCGGACACAAGCTGGCCAAGCTGGACCCGCTGGGCCGTCCACGCCCGCCCGCCCCGCGGCTGGATCCCTCTTTCTACGGCTTCACCGGGGCCGACCTGGACCGCCCCTTCTCCAGCCGCACGATCCATGGGGCCGAAGTCCGCACGCTGCGCGAGATCATTGACCTGTTGCGCACCACGTACTGCCGCTCCATCGGCGCGCAGTTCATGCACATCGACAGCTACGAGGCGCGCGAGTGGCTTCAGAACCGCATGGAAAGCACGCAGAACCGCGTAAAGCTGACCCACGATGAGCAGATTCGCATCCTCACCCGTCTGACTGACGCCGTCATCTTCGAGGAGTTCATCCAGCGCAAGTACGTTGGGGCCAAGCGTTTCTCGCTCGAAGGGGCGGAGAGCCTCATCCCGCTGCTCGATCTGGCGATTACGCACGCATGCCGGCAGGGCCTGGACGAAGTCGTTATCGGCATGGCCCACCGCGGACGCCTGAACGTCCTGGCCAACGTCGTCGGCAAGAGCCCGCGTCTGATCTTCCGCGAGTTCGAAGACCGCGACGCGCGTTTGCACATCGGCGGCGGGGACGTCAAATACCACCTCGGCTATCACGGCGACTGGACCTCGCCGGATGGCCGAACAGTCCACGTCGCCCTGGCCTTCAACCCCAGCCACCTGGAATACGTCAACCCGGTAGTTCTGGGCCGCTGCCGGGCCAAGCAGGACCGCCTGCAGGACGCGGACGGCGGCCGCTGCATGCCGATCCTGATCCACGGCGACGCGGCTTTCGCCGGCGAAGGCATCGTCCAGGAGACGCTGAATCTCAGCGAGTTGCCGGGCTATCGCGTCGGCGGCACGCTGCACATCATCGTCAACAACCAGATCGGCTTCACGACGGATGCCGCGCAGGCCCGCTCCAGCCCATACGCGACTGACGTGGCCAAGATGCTGCAAAGCCCGATCTTCCACGTCAACGGCGAGGACCCCGAGGCCGTAGCCGCCGTCGTCCGGCTCGCCTTGGACTTCCGGGAGCGCTTCCGCCGCGATGTCGTCATCGACATGTACTGCTACCGCCGGTACGGCCACAACGAGGGCGACGAACCCGCCTTCACGCAGCCGCTCATGTATCGCGCCATCACACAGCGCAAATCCGTGCGCGCGGGCTATCTGGAGCACCTGCTCAAGCTCAATGAGGTGACCGCGGCCGAGGCCGATGAGATTGCCGCCCGCAGCCGGGCGCAGCTTGAAGCAGAGTTGGCCGGTCTTCAGACCGCCGCCGCACCGCCCCACCGGCCCAGCATCCTCGGGCGGGTCTGGAGCAATTACCGGGGCGGCCCTGAAGCCGGCGTGCCCGAAGTCGAAACGGGCGTGCCGCGCGAACAACTGGTAACGCTACTCGAACGCCTGACTACTCTGCCGGCCGATTTCCACCCGCATGGCAAAACCCGGCGACTGTTCGACCTGCAGCGCCGCATGGCGCGCGGCGAGCCCCCCCTGGACTGGGCCACGGCCGAGCGGCTGGCCTTCGCCACGCTGGCCAAGATGGGCATCCGCGTGCGGCTCTCCGGACAGGATTCGCAGCGCGGCACGTTCAGCCACCGGCACGCCGTGCTGCACGACAGTGAGGACGGCCACACCCACGCACCGCTGCAGCACCTGGCCCCCGACCAGGCACCCGTCGAGATCTACAACAGCCCGCTGTCCGAGGCGGGCGTCCTGGGCTTCGAGTATGGCTACAGCATCGGTTATCCTGATGCGCTCGTGCTGTGGGAAGCCCAGTTCGGCGACTTCGCCAACGCCGCCCAGGTCATAATCGACCAGTTCATTGCCAGTGCTGAGGACAAGTGGCACGGCCTCAGCGGGCTGGTCCTGCTGCTGCCGCACGGCTACGAGGGACAGGGGCCGGAACACTCCAGCGCGCGGCTGGAACGTTTCCTGGTGCTGGCCGCCGAGGACAACATCCAGGTTATCGTGCCGACGACGCCGGCCCAGTACTTCCACGCGCTGCGCCGCCAGGCGCTCCGTCCGTGGCGCAAGCCGCTGGTCGTACTGGCACCCAAGAGCATGCTACGCCACGCCCGGGCCACGTCCAGCCTGGAGGATCTGACCGGCGGCAAGTTCCAGCGCATTCTTCCGGACCAGACGTCACGCCCAGCAGACACTCGCCGCGTACTGCTGTGCAGCGGCAAGATCTACTACGAGTTGGCCCAGCAATGCGCGACCCGGCAGCGTGGCGACGTGGCGATTGTGCGTCTGGAGCAGCTTCATCCGCTCGCGCAAGAGCTGCTCGGCGATACCCTGCGGCCTTACCCCGATGGCACGTCCGTCTGCTGGGTGCAGGAGGAACCGGAGAACATGGGCGCCTGGCGTTACGTGCTGCACACGTTTGGCTCCACCGTGCTGCGACGCTTCAGGTTCCAGGGCGTGTATCGGCCGGCCTCGGCCAGCCCTTCAACCGGCTCAGCCGCGGCCCACAAGCTGGAGCAGCAGGAACTCCTGGAGGCCGCTTTCACCGGAATCTGACGCCGCCAGTACCCCACCAAGCCGCCGCGTGCTAGCATTCGCACCCGGCGGCTGGCCAAGAGGGATCCGAAACGATGGCCGTTGAGCTCAAGATACCGGAGTCCGGCGAGTCGATCAGCGAAGTGCAGATCGGCGCCTGGCTGAAGTCCGTCGGTGACTTCGTCCGCCAGGATGAGATCGTCGCCGAGATCGAGACCGACAAGGCCTCGTTGGAGCTGCCCGCCCCCGTCAGCGGCGTTATTAGCAAGCTGCTCAAACAGACCGGCGACCTAGCACACGTGGGTGACGTGATTTGCATCATCGACGAGACGGCCACCGCTCCGGTCGCCGCTGAAGAGCAGGAAACCGCGCACGTGGCGCAGCCTGTGTCAAACGGGGCGACGCGCGCGACCGCTGCTGCCGCCGCCGAGCCGCACGTCATGCCGGCCGCCCGCCGCGCCCTGGCCGAGCGTAACCTCCAGCCGGCCGAAGTCGCGGCCACCGGCCCCGGCGGCCGACTGCTTAAGGAGGATGTCGAACGGCACGCCCGGGACATGGCGGAACCGCCGGCAACACCCGCGCAGCCGGAACCGCTCACGACCGAGGGACGCGAAGAAGAAGCTGTGCCGATGACCATGCTGCGGCGGCGCATCGCCGAGCGTCTGATGGCGGCACAGCAGTCCGCCGCCCTGCTGACGACCTTCAACGAGTGCGACATGTCGGGCATCGTCGCCCTGCGCACGCAGCACCAGGAGGAGTTTCAGGGGAAGTATGGCGTCCGGCTGGGGTTCATGTCGTTTTTCGTGAAGGCGGCCATTGATGCGCTGAAGCTGATTCCGGCGGTGAACGCCGAGATCCGCGCACTGCCCGGCTCGGACGGCCGCCCGGTGCCGCACATCGTCTACAAGAACTACTTCGACATCGGCGTCGCCGTGGGCACCGACCGCGGGCTGGTCGTGCCGGTCATCCGCAATGCCGAACGCCTCAGCTTCGCCGAGATCGAACGGGCCGTTGCCGACCTGGCCATGCGCGCCCGTGACCGGCGTGTGACCGTCGAGGAATTGCAGGGCGGCACGTTCACGATCAGCAACGGGGGTGTGTACGGCTCACTGCTGTCCACGCCGATCGTGAACCCGCCGCAGAGCGCGATCCTCGGCCTGCACGCCATCCAGGAGCGCCCGGTCGTGCGCGAAGGTCAGGTCGTCATCCGCCCGATGATGTATCTGGCGCTCACGTACGATCACCGCATCATCGACGGGCAGGAATCCGTCACGTTCCTGAAGCGCATCAAGCAGTGCATCGAGAATCCGGCCCGCATGCTAATAGAGGCGTGACACAGCCAAAGGGTTCGTGGATGGGCCGAGTTCGCTGCGTCTGCTGACGATCGTGCAGCGCGCGCTTAACCGCTCTTGAGCCGTTGGCGCAGGTAAGCGTCTATGAACGGCTGGATATCGCCGTCCAAAACGCGCTGCGTGTCGCCGATCGCCAGGTTGGTCCGTAAGTCCTTGACGTGAATCGTCGAGCCGTGCAGGACGTAGTTGCGAATCTGGTTGCCCCAGGCGATGTCGC
>CAZYGM010000190.1:0-6431 GCA_964647015.1 uncultured Planctomycetales bacterium
CACCGTGTCAGCGTCTTCATGACTCTGGCCCCGGAAATGCCACCAAAATCCACCTACAGCCGCCATTGTAGCACAATCGCCGCCCACCACGAACCCAAATTCCCGCCCCAGCCCAGACCGTTACCGCGCCCCCCGCCCACCGCAGCGCGCCAGCCATGCACCCGGCGAACGCGCGCGTGCCGTCCGGTGCGGCGTGCGGTACACTGCGCCATCAACTAACGAACTGCGCCAGGTCCAGAAGCGGCCTCAATACGCGAGGAACCAGCCGTGCAGCAATTCACGAACGAGATTATCACCGACCTCCTGGCGGCGCATCCCGCGCCCTGCATCTCGCTGTATCAACCCACGCACCGCCGCCGCCCTGATACCGCCCAGGATCCCATACGCTTCCGCAATCTGCTCGCCGAAGCCGAGCGGTCACTGCGACAGAACTATCCCGGCCGCGACGTGCGCGCGCTGCTCAGCCCGCTGCGCGCCTACGAGCGCGATTCGGCGTTCTGGGACAACCAGTTGGACGGGCTGGCGCTCTTCGCGGCGCCCCGCTCGCTGCGCGTCGTTCAGTTGCAGCGCCCCGTGCCGGCCCGGGTGGTGGTCGCCGACAGCTTTCATCTCAAGCCGTTGCTGCGCATCATGCAATCGGCGGACCGCTTCCGCGTCCTGTGCCTCAGCCGCGAGCACGTTGCACTTCACGAAGGCAACCGCTACGTCCTCGATCCGCTCGAAACGGGCGATGTCCCGCGCAGCCTGATCGAGGCGCTCGGCGATGACCGCACCGAGCCGCACCTGACGGTGTCCTCCTACGGTGGCGCCGGCGGGCCGGGCATGCACCACGGCCACGGGTCGAAGAAGGACGAGGACGACATCGACCTCGAGCGCTACTTCCGCGTCTTGGACCGGGCCCTTAACAAGCACCTGGCTGGCAGCCCGGCACTGCCGCTGATCCTCGCGGCCCTGCCGCACCACCAGGCGGTCTTTCGCCGCATCACCAAGCACACGAATCTGGTCGCGGCTGGAATTGACGCCCATCCCGACAGCCTGGACGCCGAACGCTTGCGCGCCGCCGCCTGGAGAATCCTCGCGCCGGAGTATCAGTCGCGACTGGCAGGCGTGGCCGAGCGCTATCACCTCGCACACTCACGTGGCGCCGGCTCCGACGACGTCGCGCAGATCGGACCGGCGGCCGCGCAGGGCCGCGTGGAGCTCCTGCTGGTGGCGGCCGAAAGCCACCTGCCCGGCCGAATCGATCCCGCCACGGGCGCGGTAACGCTTGGCGCGAACGCTGATCCTGAGCTTGATGACGTGTGCGATGATCTCGCTGAGCGCGTTTTGGCCACCGGCGGCGCAGTGTACGTCGTGCCCGCCGAACTCATGCCGTCGCAGACCGGAGCCGCGGCGATCTTCCGGTTCTGATCTTCCGCCGCACCCCGATTTGCGCGAGCCGGAATGTCATGACCCAGGCGCAGTTGCTCATCGTCGTAATCCTCAGCGCTACAGTCGCCCTGTTCCTCTGGGGTCGTTGGCGTCACGATATGGTGGCGGTGGGCGCGTTGCTGGCCTGTGTGCTGGGCGGGCTGGTCGCACCGGTCGCGGCCTTCAGCGGCTTCGGCCATCCGGCGGTGATCACGGTCGCGTGCGTTCTGGTGCTAAGCCGCGGCCTGCAGACCTCCGGCGCTGTCGATGTCCTGACGCGGCGCCTGCTTCCGGGCCAGGCCGGACCAACGCTCACGATAGCGGCGCTGACCGGCGTCGGTGCACTGTTGTCGGGATTCATGAACAACGTCGGGGCACTGGCCCTGCTGATGCCCGTTGCGGTCCAGATTGCCCGACGTCAGGACTTGCCGCCCGGACGTGTCCTGATGCCCCTGGCCTTCGGATCGATCCTCGGTGGCATGACCACGCTCATCGGCACGCCGCCCAACCTCATCGTGGCGGCCTTCCGCAGTCAGTCCGGGGCGCCCCCTTTCGGCATGTTCGACTTCACGCCCGTCGGGCTCGTGGTAGCGAGCCTCGGCGTGGCGTTAATCGTGCTGGTGGGTTGGCGACTAGTGCCGGTTCGCCGACAGACCGGAGCCGACAATTTCGACATTGGGGCGTACGTGACCGAGGCCCGTGTGCCCGCTGACAGCAAGGCTGTGGGGAAGCGCCTGCGTGAGATCGAGCGCGTGCTGGACGACGCCGACGCGCAGGTAATCGGACTGGTGCGCAACAACGTGCGCGTCACCGCGCCGCATGCCGGGCGGCTGGTGCTGGCCGGGGACATTCTGGTGCTCGAGGCAGACGCTGAGGCGCTGGCGAATGCTCTGTCCAGCCTGGGCCTGCAACTGGAGGCAGCTAGGTCGGAAGAGACCGAGCCGGACGACGATCCGCCCAGGACGCCGCAGCCGCGGCCCGACGGCGCAGCACCCCCCAGCGCGCGGCAACCGCAGACCCGCGACGATAAGCAAGCCAAGCAGGCGACTGAGAAGGAGGCCGAGAAGCCTGAGCGCTCGGACGACGTCGTCCTCATGGAGTTCGCAGTGCTGCCGGCGTCCATGCTCGTGGGAAGATCCGCCAGCGGCATGCTGCTGCGGACACGCTACGGCATCAATCTTCTGGCGGTTTCTCGTCAGGGGCGACATTCGCGGGCTCGGCTGCGGGCCTTGCGATTCAAAGGCGGCGACCTGCTGCTGATGCAGGGGTCGCCCGAAGCGCTGGCGGAGTTTGCCACCAACTGGAACTGCGTGCCGCTGGCCGAGCGCGCGCTGCACTTCCCCAACCGGAGGCGGGCGCTGGTCGCGAGCATCATTCTCGCTGCTGCGGTCGCTGTGGCGGCGCTCGGGTTGCTGCCTGCCGCAGTCTCGTTTGCGGCCGGCGTGCTGGCCTCGATGGTGTTCCGAACCGTGCCGCCCCGCGCCGTGTACGATGCCATCGACTGGCCGGTCATCGTGCTCCTCGCCGCCCTGATCCCTGTCGCTGACGCAATGGAGTCGACCGGTACGGCCGCCCTGATCGCCAACTTCCTCTTGGACAGCGTGGCACGCGGTCACACTCTTTGTGCCCTGGTGCTAATCCTCGTCGTCACGATAACCTTGTCGAGCTTGGTGAACAACGCGGCAACCGCCGCCGTTATGTGCCCGATTGCCCTGGGAACCGCCGGCGACCTGGGCGTGAATGCCGAGCCGTTCCTGATGGCAGTGGCAGTCGGCGCCTCGTGCGCTTTCCTCACGCCGATCGGCCACCAGAACAACACCCTCATCCTCGGGCCGGGGGGGTTCAAGTTCGGCGACTACTGGCCGCTTGGGTTGCCCCTGCAAATCCTCGTCATCGTCGTGGCGGTGCCCACGATCATGTTCGTGTGGCCGCTATGACGTTCGCGCGGCTCCACGCGAGCCGAACATACCACGACCGCTGCGGCCGTGCTCCCGAACCGGCGAAACTCGCGTCGACCGGCCCGGTGCGGGACCGCCGCGCGGCCGCCGCCGCGCGATTGACCCCGGCCGGGCCGCGTGGTATCCCTTTCGCATGAGATCCCACGATACCGTTGCCGTCCTCGATTTCGGCAGCCAATACTCCCAGCTCATCGCCCGCCGCGTGCGTGAAAATCACGTTTACAGCGAGTTGCTCGACCCGCGAACCCCGCCCGCCCGCCTGCGCGAAATGGGCGCCCGCGGCATCATCCTCTCCGGCGGACCGTCCAGCGTTTACCACGACGCCGCCCCCACCTGCGACCCCGGCATCTTCGATCTCGGCATCCCCATCCTCGGCATCTGCTATGGCATGCATGTCGCCTGCCGCATCCTCGGCGGCGATGTCCGCGCCGGCGCCGCTCGTGAGTACGGCCGCGTCCGACTCCAGATCAACCGGCCCGAGGGCCTCCTGGCCCACTTGCCCGCCGAAACCTCCGTCTGGATGAGCCATGGCGACATCGTCACCCAGGTCGCCGATTGCTTCGAATCCCTGGCACACACCGACGCCTGCCCCATCGCGGTCGTAAGCCACAAGCAGCGCCCCGTAGTCGGCGTCCAGTTCCACCCGGAAGTAACCCACACCCCCCAAGGCTCGCAGATCATCCGCAACTTCCTCTACGACTTGTGCGGCTGCCGGGGCGACTGGCGCGTCGAGGATGTCATCGAGACCGCCGTTGAGCGCGTCCGCCGCCAGGTCGGACCGGACGAACGCGTCATCTGCGGCTTGTCGGGTGGCGTGGACAGCAGCGTAACGGCCGCCCTGGTCCACAAGGCCATCGGCGATCGGCTGATCTGCATTTTCGTGGACAACGGCCTGCTCCGCCGCCGCGAGGCCGAACTCGTCGAAGCCACGTTCTGCGGCCACTTCGGCATGCAGTTGCGCGTGGCCCAGGCCGCTGAGCGGTTCCTATCACGCTTGGCGGGCGTGTTGGACCCCCAGGAAAAACGCCGCATCATCGGCCACGAATTCATCCAGGTCTTCAAGGATGAGGCGACCGCCATCGCCGGTGCCCGCTTCCTGGCCCAGGGGACGATTTACCCCGACGTGATCGAGTCCGGCCACGGCCACGCCGGCCACACCGCCGTCATCAAGTCGCACCACAACGTAGGCGCTCTGCCGGCCGAGCTCGGCTTCGAGTTGGTTGAGCCGCTACGGCTGCTGTTCAAGGACGAGGTGCGCCAGGTGGGCCTGGCGCTCGGGTTGCCCGAAGACCTGGTCTGGCGGCACCCCTTCCCCGGCCCCGGCCTGGCCGTGCGCATCGCCGGCGACATCACGCCCGAGCGGCTCGAGCTGCTGCGCTCGGCCGACGAGATTCTCCTCGAGGAAATCACCGCCGCCGGCTGGTACGGCAAGATTGCCCAGGCGTTCGCCGTGCTCGTTCCGGTTGCCAGCGTGGGCGTCATGGGCGACGGTCGCAGCTACGAGGGCCAGAGCCTGATAGTGTTGCGCATGGTGGAGTCCAGCGACTTCATGACGGCCGACTGGGTGCACATCGATTACGACGTGCTGGCGCGCATCAGCAATCGCATTATCAACGAAGTGCCCGGTATCAATCGCGTCGCGTACGACGTCTCCAGCAAGCCGCCCAGCACGATCGAGTGGCAGTAGCCGGACGCGCGACTCGCCGCGCTGCCGACTGCACCCGCCCACGATAGGGTAGCAATGAACCAGACTGACACACCCCTGCGCTTCGGCATATGTGGCCTGGGTTTCATGGGGCGCACGTACTTCGCCCACCTGCATTCCCACCCGCGGGCCCGCGTCGTGGCCGTCTGCGATCGCGACGCCGCGCGGCGCACCGGCCACTGGCACGCCACCGGCAACATCGCCGCGCCCCAGGCGGACCAGTCCGACCTGTGCGGCGTGCGGGCCTATGCGACGCCGGCAGAGCTGCTGCGCGATCCCGACGTTGACGCCGTCGCCGTGACTTTGCCCACGCCGCTGCACGCCGACACGACCATCGCAGCGCTGCGCGCCGGCAAGCACGTATTGTGCGAGAAGCCGATGGCCCTTGACCTGGCCGGCTGCGATCGGATGATTGCGGCCGCCGAGCAGGCCCGCCGCACGCTCATGATCGGGCACTGCATCCGGTTCTGGCCGCAGTATGAAACCCTCAGCCGCTTGGTCGCCGACGGCCGCATCGGTACCGTCCGCTTCGCCAAGCTGGCCCGGTTGGCCAGCGCTCCGCAGTACTCGCAGGACAACTGGCTCATGGACGGAGTCGCCAGCGGCGGTGCCCTGCTTGACCTGCACGTGCATGATGTGGACTTCGCCCAGGCCTTGCTGGGCGTGCCCCAATCGGCCCGCGCGCACGGCCGCTGTGGCCCATCCGGCCAGATCGACCACGTGGTCGCCCTGTACGGCTACCCCGACGGCCGTTACGCCCTCCTGGAGGGCGGCTGGACTTATCACGCCCCCTGGCCGTTCGAAATGGCTATCACAGTCTGTGGCGAACTGGGCACGCTCACCTGGAGTTCCGCGCGCGGCGACCACGTCTGCCTGTACTCCGGCGGGGAGCAGCCTGAGCAGATTGAGTGCCCCGGCCAGACCGGCTGGCAGCGCCAGCTCGACTACTTCGTCGACTGTGTGACGCACGGCCGTCCGGTGGACCGCTGTCCGCCGGCCTCCTCCCGCACCAGCCTCGCCCTGGCCCTGCTCGAACGCGAGTCCATCGATACCGGGACTGAGATCAACGTCCGATCTTGGTTGTCTGGTCGGCCGCCATCCGCAACGGCGTGACAAAACCCGCGGTCGACAGTTGACTTCTTCCGTGAACGCTCCCGTAGAATGTTGCATGAGGGTAGCAGTATTGGCAGCTCTGTTCGGCTTCGCTCTGGTCGGGTGTGCCCGCCCACGCGCTACCGGTGTATGGCTGCCTGCCGGGCGGTCTGACCGGCCGGAACGCACTTCCTGCAACTTGGCACTTGGCCCATCCGCCGAACACGTGCGGGTGGCGACCAGCCTGGGGCGGGGGCGCGGACCGT
>CAZYGM010000191.1:0-6417 GCA_964647015.1 uncultured Planctomycetales bacterium
GCGCGTTGGGGTACTACTGGGACCAAACAGGTGGTGCTGATGGTCAGCCGCAGAGCTTCAATGACCGGCGGCAACTGGCGATTCTGCTTGATTTCACGGATGAGACGATGGGTGTGTACCGGATCGGTCCGCCGTTGTTGGGTGACATTGACGGCGACGGCGAGGTCACGGCGGTGGAACTGGCGGCGTTCGCGGATTGTGAGACAGAGGCGGGCGGCGTGTTGAGCGCCGGCTGCGAGGCTTTGGACTTGTCACTGGATGGCGTGATCGATCTGGTTGATTTTCGGATGCTGCAGCTCCTCGTCGGCGAGGCGCGTTAGCCGTCCGCTGAAGTGGCGTCGCCCCCCTGTGGCCGCCGTGGAACCCCGAGGACGCCTCGGAGCTTCACGTCTGCCAAGGGGGGACGCACGCTACAGCACGCCTGGTGGCGGAGTGCTAACGGCCGCCGGTCAGCAGCAATACGAACGGGTCGATGTCGAACGAATTCACCGCTCCGTCGCCGTTGATGTCCGCCTGCAAATGGCTGCAGTGCGGATATGCCGCGGCATACCCGGCCGGGTTGGTCAGCGCCAGGACGAACGGATCGATGTCGAACGAGTTAACCAGTCCATCGCAGTTCACATCACCCACGGGCGGGATCTTGAGCGTTACGTGATGCGGGCCGTAAGCGACGGTGTACAAAGCCAGACCGGTGACGGTGCTGAACGTCCCGTCCACGGCGCCGGCCGTAAGGACAACGAATTCGTCGCCGGGCTGCGGCTCATAGCCCTCGATCGGCTCGAGCGCCAATGCGCCGGCGAGGGTGGCCGTGCCCGTTACGTTGAGGGCGCTGTATTCGCCGCGTGCGCCGCTGCCCTTGATCCTGATCCGCAACCTGGCATCCTGCTGCGTGTAGTCGCCGTCGATCGTCAGGACGCCGGTGAGCGTGGCCGCCATGTCGCCGCCGGGCCACACGCTGCCGCTGAGATTCACCACATCGCCCGTCACCGTTCCGGTACCGCTGAGTTGCGTATAGTAGCCCGCCATGTGCAGCTCGCCGCAGGGAACGTCGGCCGGATCAACCTCGCCCAGGGCGACGCGTCCGTCGTTGATCTCGAACGTGCCAACGCCGTATTCGCCGACGGACAGTTGTTCGCACTTGAAGGTGGACTCGCAGCCTGCGAGCGTCACTGAGCCAACGCCGGTGCTCTGTATGCCCAGGAAGAATGCGCCCCGCTTCTCGAAGGCGCCGCCGTCTGCGATGGTCAGTGTGCCCTGCCCCGCGTCGCCGACACGCGCCGGGTAGCCGCATTCGCTGGCGTACTGCGAGCCCTGGCCGCTGATGGTCATGTGCCCGAAGCTGCCTTCGGCCCAGCCCACATAAGGCTCGCCCGAAGTGCGGACTGTCGCGCCGCCCAGGATGTCGATTGCGCCCTGGCCAGCTTCCGCCACGACCAGCGGGGCGTTTTCGGCGGTGAGTGTGCTGGCGCCATCGACCAGCACGTGGCCGTCGCTGCCGGCCATCTGGCCGATGAAGATCCACCCGCCCGGCTCGGTGGTCCTGACGTCGGCGCCCGCCGTGATGCTGATGACGCCCAGGCTATACTGTCCGGACACCAAGTTGTTTTGCACGGTGACAGTCGTGCCGGCGCCGGCGATGTTCAGCTCGCCTTGAGCGCTCTCATTCGCGCCGACCAGCAGTGTCTCGGCCGTGATTGCAGCCTGCTGGGACATGTTCATCGTGCCGTATCCCCAGTCGCCGACGAAGATGTATCCGCCGGCGTCGATGCTCGAATCGGCGCCGGTCAGATCCACCCAGCCGGTGCCGCCCGTTTCACCCCCGACGTGGAGATCGTGGACTTCAAGTCGGCCGGCCTCTGCGATCGTGAGCTGGCCAGTCCCGATGCGGCCGAGCGTCAGCCACTCATCGATGACCACATGGGCAGCGCTGGAGATGTTGACTTCGCCGTAGCCCGTGTCTGAGTCGCCGATGTAGCCCCTGGTTGCGTATGCGCTGGCGCCCGATTCGAGGTTGAATGAGCCCTGCCCGCCGTCCCCCACTCTGAGCGTCTCCTGAACGATGAATTCGGCATTGGCGCCGTGGACGTTCAGCACGCCGGCGTTTCCGAAATCGTGGCCGCCGACAGCAGCGTACTCGGCGTTAACCACGGCGCCGTCATGTACGGTCATTAAGCCGTCGCCGTCGTTGCCGACCAGAATGTGGTCGGACACGTTCAGCACCAGGCCGGATTCCAGATCGAGTATGCCGGCCGAGCCTGCCCACAGTCCGACGTGCGTCACGGTGGCATCGATCGTGCCGTTGTAGAACAGCACCTCGGCGACGTCCCCCATGTCATCGCCGACGATCAGCCCGAAGCCGGGGTTGGTCAGCGTGTAGGTACTGCCCCCCAGGTTGAGGATGACCTTGTCATTGCGGAAGATGCAGCGCAAGTTGGTCACGCCTTCGTAGAAGGTGACCTCGTACGCGGGCTCCATGCCCAACTCAAAGATCGCGTTGTCGTCCTCGCCCGGCACGTACTGCGGCACCCAGTTCAGCCAGTAGTTGAACGAGCCGCCCCACAGGGCGCTCCAATAATGGTCTTCAGCCTGGGCCCCGCCCGCCCCTAGGCCGAACACCGCAGTAGCAAGCAACACCACCCGTACAGCCGACTTCTCACGTAACCAGTTCATTACGGCAGCGCACATGACTGACTCCTTGGTACAGAATCCCGAGCCACGGAGGGCCGGCAACCTGGCTCCGCTCACCTGAACGAGCCCCCGGCACCTGCCCTCCTTACACCGGCTCAAGCGTGCCGGGCAGACGTGCGCCTCGCACGATGCGTGCGAAGTGTTATGGATTGCTCGTGGAAGAACTGTGCGTCGGCGTCACGGCCGATAACCACTGCGGCCAATCGGCGTCCGCCGCCGCGCGCGCCAGGAATACTTGCGCGAAACGGTACTGAACGTAGTCAAAAACCCCCGTGTCGGTGCAGGCCGCCAGCGCCGCCAGACCGTCGTCGCGCTGCCCGCGTCCCAACTTCCGCAGGCCAATCACGAAGTAGTATTCGCATTGCCACCCCGGATGCCCCCCGGCCGCCTCAATTAGCTCGGCTTCGTCCAACTTGCCCAGCAGATAGTCCAGCGCCGGACCGTAGCCGCCCCGCGCCAGCACTTCGGGAACACCGTTGCTCCGCAGGTAGCCCTCAACGGCCGGCCGCCCCGCCTCCGCGTCACCCAGCAGCTCGGCGACGGCGGCGGCCATCACCAGGCCGGTGAAACTCGAGGCCTGATTCTGCAGCGTGCCGCGACAAACCGCCCGGCCTTCCCCCAGCCACCCCAACTCCGCCAGCAGCACTGCCCGCTGGAGCGGCGCCGGGATGAATGCTGGCAGCGTCGCGCAGACGGGCGTGATCTCCTGCAAGGCCGACTCCAACTCGCCGATCGCATGCAGTGCCAGAACGCGATGATGCACCAGCCCGGGATGGTCGTCCGGCGCTGCCGAGTGGCAGACCGCAATCGCGTCGGCCAGGACCTCAGCGGACGCCGCGAAATCCTGACAATAGCGCAGCAGCACGCCACGCTTGCCCAGTACCATCCACGAATCCGGATTCAGCGCCTGCGCGCGATCCAGGTCGAGCCGACACTTCGCCAGCCACTCCTCCCGCCGCGCGCGCAAATCCGGCTGCGAAGCGGCGTACGCCGCCGCGTACAGGTAGCCCCAAGCGCGGGCCGAATACGACGACGCCAGGTCCGGCCAGAATGTCACCCAGGCGTTGTAGTCATTAAGCATCGGCTCAAGCTCGGCCCGGACGCCCTCCACCAGCACCCGGTTGGCCCGAAAATGCGCCCGGGCCTTGATCGCCGGCGTGAAGTCCGGACGCAGCGCCAACGCGCCGCTATAGGCCTCAAGCGCGTCACTTCGTCCCGACTCCGAGCACGCGTGACCGCGCAGTAGCAGCGCCAACGCGCTCTCGTCGCCCCGCGAAGCGCCGCGTTCCAGGAACCGGTTGCCGTTAATCACGTCCCCGACGGCGTAGTAGGCATGGGCGAGCGCGTAGCACACCTCGGCGTCGTCCGGGTCAAGCTGGAACGCCCGCGTCAGCGGCACCAGCGCGTCCTGCGGCCGCCGGCTCAGCAGCGGAATCAGCCCGCGGTACAGGTGCATCTTGGCGGATACGAATCCGCTGGACTCCGCCTCAGCGAGCAATTGCGCCCCGCGCTCGTGGTCATTCTCGAACAGGATCGCGTTTCCGGCCGCCTCGACGCGCCCCTGCCCCTGCACGTGCCGCAACTGGGCCGTCAGCGCCAGCATCCCCATCCCCAGCGCCAGCACCAACACCGCCGCCAGCGTGTAGTAGCGGTGCCGGCGCACGAAGCGCGCCAGCCGAACAACGGCCGGCGTCCGCCGCGCACGGATCGGCTCATTCGCCAGAAACCGCCGGCAATCCTCGGCTACGTCCGCGGCGCGGCCATAACGATGCTGCGGCTCCTTCTCCATGCACTTGCCGATGATCGTCGCCAGGTCACGCGCGACGGCCGGATTGAGCTGCCGCAGCGGCCGCGGATCCGCAAACGCAATCAGGTTGAGCACGGAGTCCCGCGATTCCCCCTCGTAGGCCGGCTGCAGCGCCAGCAGTTCGTAGAGTGTTGCGCCCAGCGAGTAGATGTCCGTCCGGGCATCAAGCTGCCGCCGGCCGCCGCGGGCCTGTTCCGGCGACATGTAGCGCGCCGTCCCGACCACGTCGCCCGAGAGCGTCAAGGTGGCGAATGCGTCGGCGCGCGCCAGGCCGAAGTCGGTTATCCATACGTTGTCGCGCGCGTCCAACAACAGATTCGACGGCTTGATATCGCGATGGATGATGCCATGCCCATGCGCGTAGGCCAGCGCGGCGGCCACCTGCTGGCCCCACTGGGCCACACGCTTGCAGTAATCATGCCCCGGCCTGGTACCCTTCGCCCGCAGCAGCCTGAGATGCTCGGCCAGCGAGCGTCCCTCGATGAACTGCATCGCGTAGTAGTAAATCCCCTGCTCCTCGCCCACCGCGTACACCGGCACGATGTTCGTGTGATGTAGCCGGCCGCTCGTGGTGGCTTCCCGCGAGAAGCGCTCCAGCGCGTTCGCCGACAACAATGCTCCGGCCGGCAGAACCTTGAGCGCCACGCGCCGGTTCAGCGACGTCTGCACCGCCTCGTAGACCACCCCCATGCCGCCGCGCCCGATTTCCCGAACAATGCGATATTCGCCAAGCTGTTGCCCCCGCGTGAGTTGCGCCGCGTTCAGCGACTTGCCGGCAGCCTCCACGAAACTGAGCGTCTTGAATACCCCGCGCAGGCTGTCCGCCAACTCCGGATAAGCGCGCAGGTACTCCTCCTGGTCGGGCGTGCGCCCCTCGGCCAGCTCGTCGAGATACTTCTCCAGCACTTCTTCCAGTGCGGCGGCCCGCTGATTGGAAGCCTGGCGCGAATCGACGGGTTCGTCGCGGGAAGCCTCAGATGGCATCGTCCAGCAGCTCCCGAAGACGGATCAGCGCCCGCACGCACAGGCTGCGCACGGCACGCTCCGAGCGATCCATCTTCGCCGCCGTCTCCGCCACATTCAACTGGCTCAGGTAGCGCAGTTCGATAACCTGCCGCTGGTCGTCACTCAGGCCCGCCAGGGCCTTCCGCAGCAGCCGGGCCTGCTCGCACCGTCCGGCCGCCCGGCTGGGCGTGCTGACGCTGCCGGCCAGGGCGTCGAACAGCGGATCCAGCGACTTGTCCGCGGCCAAGTCGCTGACGCGTACCTCCCCGCCGCGTTTGACCGTCTGAAACGCCTTGCGGTCCGCGTCGCAGATGCGGTTCAGCGCGATTCGCCGCAGCCAGGCGAAGAAGCTGTCCTGCCCGCGATCCACGAACTGATCGATGTCGCGCAGGGCGTCCATGTAAACCTGCTGCATGACGTCCTGCGACTCCAGCCGCTGCCGCAACCGCTCGCCAAGTTCGCCCCGGATCGATGCCAGCAGCCGCTGGGCGTGGGCCTCGAGCAGCTCCGCCAGGGCAGCCTCATCGCGGTGACGAGCCCGTTCCAGCAGTGTGCCCAGCCGGTCTTCATCAACACTTGCCACGGGCGACCTCCATATAACAAAGCGTACCGGCGCCGACCGCGCTCCGCACGGCCGCCGCACAAAATCGTCCCCCATCCGATCCGAGCCGCGGCCGCAACGGACCGGTCCCTCCCGAAAACTCGCTCCGCGTTGCGTCACAACGACTCATGCATTTCGTGCGTCTCAAGCCCATCCGCTGCGATGCCCCCACGCGCAACCCGAACTGAGGCTTCGCCATGGGCGTCGTGAGCGTAATCGTATTCTTCCTGCGCGCCGTTCTCCTCCCGCGCGCGGCCACATCCCACCTGCGACCCGCTCAACGGCGACATGAACGGCGACGGCCTGCTCAACAGCC
>CAZYGM010000192.1:0-6400 GCA_964647015.1 uncultured Planctomycetales bacterium
CCAGCAGTTCGCGCAGCGCGGTGTCAGCCGCGACGCATTCGACCAGTACCTGTCATACAGCGAGGTGGTGGAGTACCTGGACACGCTGGTGGCGCTGCGTCCGGACCTGGCTGAGACCTTCGTAGTGGGCCAGTCCGTGCAGAACCGGGACATCGTGGGCATTCGGATTCACGGAGAAAGCGACGGGCTGGTGCCGGCCGTGTTCTACAACGGCTGCCAGCACGCTCGCGAGTGGATCACCGTATCAGTAATTCTCTTTCTGGCCGATCAGCTCATCCAAGGATACGACACGGATGACGCCATTCGTGACTTGGTGGACCGCTACGAGTGGCAGTTGGTGCCGGTGGCCAACCCGGATGGGTACGTGCATAGCTGGACCACGCAGCGCATGTGGCGGAAGAACCGCCGGCTGAACTGGGACGGCTCGCGCGGCGTCGATCTGAACCGCAACTGGGGCTACGCCTGGGGCGGGCCGGGGGCCAGTGGTTTGCCGAGCGCTGATACTTACCGGGGGGCGTATGCGTTCTCGGAACCGGAGACGCAGGCCCTGCGCGACTGGATCCAAAGCCATCCGAACATCGTGGCTTACTGCGACCTGCACAGCTACGGGCAACTCATCATGTACCCGTTTGGCTATGCGGATCGGCTGCCAGACCCGCGCGATCTGCCGCATTACGCACTCCTGGCCGAAACGATGTCCGACCTGGTGTTTGACGTACACGGCTACACCTACGAGTACGGCCCAGTCTTCAGCACGATCTACCAGGTCAGCGGGGGCTCGATCGACTGGGTCTACGGATCCCGGGGCATCTTCGCGTTCACCTACGAGCTGCGCGACATGGGCACGCACGGCTTTTTGCTCCCGCCCTGGCAGATTCGGCCAAATTGCGAGGAGGTCTTCCCCGCGTTGCTGTTTCTGGCGGACTATCTATACGCCGACTGCAACGAGAACGGCGTGTGGGATCCCCAGGACATCGCGGCCGGCACTTCGGCGGACTGCAACGAGAACAACGTGCCGGACGAGTGTGAACCGGGCGGCCTGTCGGACTGCAACGGTAACGGTCAGTCCGACCTGTGCGACATATACACCGGCTACAGTAATGACTGTAACGGCAACGGGATTCCGGACGAGTGCGACATCGCCGACGGCACCAGCCCGGACTGCAACGGGAATGGCATTCCGGACGAGTGCGACCTGGCGCCGCCGACGGATATCGCGGCCGAGGACCTGTGCGCGGACGCCCAGTTCGTCTTCCCGCCCGCAACGTATTTCGGCGATTCGTATGAGGCTGGCAATGATGGTTCGGCCAATTGCGGCGACTCGGCCAGCGGCCCGGACGTCTGGTTCCGTTATCGGCCCTATGGCAGCGGGTTCCTGACGGTTTCGCTGTGCGGTTCGGCGTATGACACCGTCCTCTCGCTGCACACCGGCTGTCCCGGCACCGTGGCCAACGAGATCGCCTGCAACGACGACTACTGCTTCGAGCAGTCGCAGCTGCAAGTCATCGTGCTGAACGGCAATGACTACTGGATCCGCGTGTCGGGTCGCGGCGGCGACACGGGCACGTTCCAGATCACGTTTGCCGGCCCGCCCGGGGAGTACAACGCCGACTGCAACGGAAACGGTGTGCCGGACGAATGTGACATTGCCGACGGGACCAGTGCGGACTGCAACGACAACGGCGTGCCGGACGAATGCGATATCGCGGCCGGTACTTCGCTGGACGTTGACGGCAACGGCATACCGGACGAGTGCGAACTGTTCGCGCCCGGCGACCTGAACTGCGACGGTCTGGTCAACTCGTTCGACATCGATGCCTTCGTTCTGGCCCTGACCACGGGATTGGACGAACCGCCGTTTGCCGGCTACTTCGCGGCCCAGCCCGGCTGCGACCCCATGCTGGCGGACATCAACGGCGACGGCCTGGTCAACTCGTTTGACATCGACCCGTTCGTTCAATTGTTGACAGGCAGGTAGTGTCCGGCGACACAGGTGATTGGAGGCCGAACATGGATGTTCTGACGGCGATTCGCAACCGGCGCAGCGTGCGCTCGTACGCTGAGCGGACCATTCCGGTGCAGGTGCTCGAGCGCTTGCGGCAAGTTCTGCGGTCGGCCCCTTCAGCCTGCAACTACCAGCCCTGGCATTTTGTGTTCGTGATGGATCCGGCGGTGCGGCGGAGACTCGGCGAGTTAGCCAACGGGCAGCAGTGGATCGCGGATGCGCCGTTGATCGTGGTGGGCTGCGCCAACCCGGACGAAGCCTACCCTGCCATGGCCGGGCGGCGTTGCAGCGCCGAGGTGGACGTGGCGATCGCGCTGGATCACCTAGCGCTGGCCGCCGTGGTTGAAGGCCTGGGCACGTGCTGGATCGGCTCGTTTGACGAGGGCGCGGTGGTGTCGTTGCTGGGCGTGCCGGCCGGGTACGAGATTGTGGCGATGATGCCGGTGGGGTACCCGAGTTCGCCCGATCTGAATCACCCACTGGAGGAGCGGTTGCGCAAGCCGGCGGCGGAGATATTCAGCAACGATCGCTACGGACGATAATGGGCCGGGCGTAACCTGACGTCAGGCTATCCTTGAACCGGTGGTCGGCCGGTTAGTCCTCTTCCTCCGCGGCCTTGTAGCTGGCCTGGATCTGCTGCTGGACGTTGGGCGGCACGACGTCGTAGTGGCTGAATTCCATGACGTAGCTGCCCTGCCCGCCGGTGGCACTCTTAAGCTGGGAGCTGTAGGTGGCCACTTCGGCCAGGGGGACGATGCCGGTGATGCAGATGAGGTTGCCGGGCAGGACGTCCTGGCCGGTGATCTGGCCGCGCTTGCCGGCTAGGTCGCGCGTGATGTCGCCGACGAATTCCGCGGGGATCGTAATCTCGATCTTGACGAGCGGCTCCAGCAGGATCGGCTTGCACTGCATGAAGGCCTTTTTGAAGACGCTGCGGCCGGCGATCTGGAAGGCGATGTCCTTGCTGTCGACGGGGTGTGTCTTGCCGTCCACAAGTGCGACGCGCACATCCACCACCGGACAACCGGCGATGACGCCGCGCTTCATCTGGTCGCGAACGCCCTTGTCCACGCTGGGGCGGAAGGCCTGGTCGATCGAGCCGCCGAAGATCTTGTCAAGGAATTCGTAGCCGGCGCCGCGCTCGTTGGGTTCCATGTCGATGAAGACGCGCGCGAACTGGCCGGCGCCGCCGGTCTGCTTCTTGTGCGTGTACTCGACGTACTTGACGGAGCCGGAGATGGTTTCGCGGTATGGAATCTTGGGCGCCTTGGTGTCCACCTCAAGCTTGAAGTAGCGCTTCATCTTGCTGCGCACCACGTTGAGGTGCTGGTCGCCGAGACCCTGCATCACCAGCTCGTTGGTTTCGCTGTCGCGGTGGTAATCGAAGCAGGGGTCCTCTTCGGCGAAGCGTTGCAGGGCTCCGCTGATCTTCTCCACGTCGCCGCGCGACTTGGGTTCCAGGGCCAGGGCGAACATCGGCGTGGGGAATTTGGGGCCGTTGACGGTGCCCTCGGCGGCTTTGCCGAAAAGCGTGCCGCCGATAGAGAAGTCCAGCTTGGCGAAGGCAACGACGTCACCGGCGGTGGCCACCGCCAGGTCGTCATGCTGGCCGCCGCGCAGTTTGAACAGGTGGCCGGGGCGCTGGCCCTTGCGGTCGCCGGAGATGAAGACCTGCCCGTCGGGCTTGAGCGTGCCGCTGAACACGCGGGCGACGGAATACTTGATATTGCTCTTGGGATCGGAAGTGATCTTGAAGACCTGGGCGATGAAATCGCCGTCTGGCCTGGCGACGATCTCGGTCGTCTGGGTCTGCTCACCTTCGCCGACGGTCAGCGTGCGCGGACGCGCATCGCACGGCGCCGGGGCGCAGCGCACGAACGCCTCCAGCAGCTCGCCGATGCCGACGTCCTTGGTCGAGCTGACGAAGAAGATCGGAATCAGGACGCCGGCGGCGACGGCCTTCTGGATGGCGGGCGCCAGCTTGTCCGGCGACGCGCTGCCGGTCTCCATGTAGGCTTCCATGAGGGCTTCGTCGGTTTCGACGATGGCCTCGACCAGTTCGGTGTGGGCCGCGGCGACGTCGAGCACGTCGGCCGTGCCTTCCGTCTCACTCAGCAGGTCAACGACGCGCCGGCCGCCGTCAGCCGGCAGGTTAACCGGGTGGCAGGCCGGCCCGAACGTCTCGCGAATTCCGGCCAGCACCTCGTCCAGGTTCAGGTTCTCCGCGTCCACACGGGTCACGACGATCATGCGGGCCAGTCCGGCGTCACCGGCGGCGTTGAACATTCGCCGGGTGTTTACGCCGATGCCGCTGCTGCCGGAGACCACGATGCACGCCGTGTCGGCACCCATCAGGCCCGCCATGGCCATGCCGACATAGTCGGGCATGCCGGGCGTGTCGATGAAGTTCAGCAACTTGCCGTTGTGCTCGACATAGAAGACTGCCGAGTCAACGCTGTGCTTGCGCTCCCGGGACTCCTCGTCGTGGTCGAGCAGGCTGGAGCCGTCGTCCACGCTGCCGAGGCGGTTGGTGACACCAGCCTTGAGCAGGAGCGCCTCTCCCAGCGTGGTCTTGCCGGCGGAAGAGTGCCCTACGAGCGTGATATTGCGGATGTCTTCGACCTGGTGCCCAGCCATTCAACAGCCTCCGTAAGCGGACGTCTTCTGTGCGGAATTAGCAAAGACCGCCAGTATAGCACACCTGCGCAGTATTCCAAGGGCGGCGCGCGACCCTCGAACGCCCGCATCAATACAGGACGCTCCCCCCCTACCCCTCAGCCGAGGGGCTCAGGACCGCCCGCGGCCCCAGCGTGGCCACACACAAGCGGTCATGCGGCAGGCGGGCCGCGTAGTCGGCCACCTGCTCCCGCGTAACGGCGCGGATGGCGGCCAGCTTGGGTTCCAGACCGACGGGGCGGCCATGGTGGAACAGGTCGTCGCTGAGTCCACCGGCGCGGGCGCGCGTCAGGTCGCTTTCGGTCTCGTAATGGGCGATCAGGCCGTCGCGGGCGCGAGTGACCTCCTCAGTGGTCAGGTCCTCCGCCAGCCGCGCCAACTCACTTAGCAGCTTCTCGAACGTCTGGTGGCAACGCTCGGGCGTGGTGCTGGCACCCAGGTGCAGGAAGCCGTGGCCGCAGGGTTGCTCGTGCCAGGCCCCCACCCAATACACGAGGCCGAGCTTTTCCCGAACTTCGGTGAACAACCGGCCGCTCATGCCGCCCGACAGCACGCGCAGTGCGACCTGTTCGACGGCGAACTCGGGGTCTTCACGCGACAACCCGGGGAGCGTGATACCGATGTACTGCTGCTCCAGTTCCTTATGCCGGTGGACACGCTGCGGCCGGAACTCCACGGCCGCCGGCGCGCGGCCGGCCCGCTCTGAGCTACCCAGCCCGGCAAACGTCTGCTCGATGTGCGCGGCCAGCCGCTCGGGCACGACCGGCCCGGCCACCGCAATCTGCATGCGGCCGGCGTGATAACAGCTCTGCCAGTGGGCCCGCACGAGCTCCGGCGTAAGGCGCGCCAGCGTCTCCGGCTCGCCGCCGGGGTGGCGGCCCAGCACCGGTCCAAGCGTCAGCCGCTGGATCAGGGCGCCTAACAGCTCGTCCGGCTCGTCCTCCATGCGCCGCAGTTCCTGCTGCGCCAGGTCGATGGCGACTCGGCAGGCGTCGTCCGGGAAGGTGGGGTGGCATACCATCTCACCGACTAGCTCGATCGCCGGCAGCGTGAACTCCGGCAGGCAGACGACACGCACGAGCGTGGATTGGCGCCCGCTCGCGGACGACCACGAGGCCCCCAGGCCATCAAACGCGTCCGCCAGGCCGCGGCCGTCAAAGCGGCGGGTGCCCTTGGAGAGTGTGCGTTCGACGATACCGTTGATGCCGGTGAGTTCGGGCGGCTCGTCAGCCAGGCCGGTCAGCAGCCGGCAGCAGATGGCCACGGTCTGGCGCTGGGGTAGCATTTCGGCGGCGAACTCAACGCCGTTAGCGAGATTCAGATGACAGAATTCCGCCGGCGTGGTTGCGGTGGTCGTGGTCATGGGAGGGTATTCCGGGTGCCTTGCGGCGGTCGGGTCGTGGCCGGGCCGCCGAACCGGGCGGCGCTAGTGTTCCACCTGCGTGCCGAGCACGGGTGTCAGTTCCTTCAGCTTCTCTTCAAGCAGGGCGGCGTCGCGAGCCTCCATGTTCAGCCGCAGCAGCGGCTCGGTGTTGGAGGCGCGGACATTGAACCACCAGTCCGGGTACTGGACGGTTAGACCGTCGAGGTGGTCGATCAGCGCGTCGTGATAGCGTTCGGCGATGCGCTGGAAGGTGCCGTCCTTGTCGTCGTTCTCGAAGTTACGCTCGCCGCTGGCCGCGTAGGTCTCCAGCGGGCGCAGCAACGTGCCGAGCGACT
>CAZYGM010000193.1:0-6384 GCA_964647015.1 uncultured Planctomycetales bacterium
CGGCCAAGGCTACGGAGGCCAAGACAGAAGGTCCGAACGTCGGACCGGTCATGGCTCCGGCCAAGGCCGAAGTCGCGGAATTCAAGGTAGAGGGCCCCAATGCCGGCCCGGCTGCGGCTCCGGTCAAGCCCGAGAAAGAGGTTAGCGGGCTGATGAGCTTCCAGCCGGTCAAGCAGAGCCGGATAGGCCGGGACTATTGCGAGCCGTGCTACACCAACTGCGGTGACGGCAGTGCCGGTACGCCGGACGACTGGATCACACACGTGGTCTTTGCCGGCATTGACAACACCACGGGACCGGAAGGCTGCCCATGCAGCTACGGCGACTACACGGATCTCGTCGCCAACGTGGCCCCGGGTGTGACGTACCCGCTGACGGTGAGCTTCTACTCGGAAGGCGTCTATACGCAGTACGTCACCGCCTGGATCGACTGGAACCAGAACCAGGTCTTCGACGCTTCGGAGATCTATCAGCTCGGCAGTGGTGTTGACGCCACGCTTACGCTGAACATCACGGTTCCGCCGACGGCGTTGCCGGGCATGACGCGCATGCGCGTGGTCGAGCGCTACGCCAGCGCCGAGACGGATCCCTGTGCCAGCTACAGCTACGCTGAGGCTGAGGACTACAGCGTGTTCGTGGCCGGCGATGATGTTACCGGCGCCTGCTGCAACATCTACACCGGTGCGTGCGAGAACAACGTCGAAGTCATGGACTGCCTCCCGCCGCTCCAGTTCCACTTCCAGGAGCAGTGCGAGGAGCTGAGCCCGGCGTGTGGCAACCCCGGTTGCTGCTGCGACGAGGATGCGGCCGTGGCGTTCGATGAGTTCGCGGCGAATTGCGCCGGGCGCTTCGTGGCCGGTGCGGTTGGCGCGGACTGCACGATCGACGTCTTCACTCCGCCGTGTGGCGAGTGGCAGCCGGTCGGTCTGCTCTATTGCCCGACCGAGGCTGACAACTCGACGTTCCGCAGCGCGGTGAGCGCCATTACCGGCGCGCCGTGCGACTACTTCGACGCGCGCGTTGCGACTCCTTCGCTGGAATTGCTGCAGGAGTACGCCTGCGTCTTGACGTGGGTGAACTACGCATACTCCGACCGGGTTGCCATGGGCAACCGGTTGGCGGATTACGTTGACGTCGGCGGCCACGTCATCCTGGGCCAGTGGACGCTGCACACCACGCAGGTCAACTGGCTGGAAGGCCGCATCATGACGGCCGAGTACCTGCCGGTTACGGGTTCGAGCTACATCACCAGTGGCACGACCTACACCGGTGACGGTATTGGCTGCGAGTACGTGGGTGTTTCGACCCTGCAAGCGACCTACTGCGACCAGGTCGACGTTGCTCCCGGCGCCTTCTGGGGCTCTGGGACGTGGGCGACCGGCAAGACGGTTGCGGCCTGGCGTCTGGACCACCACGTGGTCTACGCGTCCGGACACACCGGTTTGCTCTACAGCACCGGCGATTGGGCGCGGTTCACGGTCAACCTGTGCCAGTGCACGGGCGAGCCGATGTACGGTGCCTGCTGTGACCCGTACACGGGTGACTGTGCCGACGACATCGAGTTGATGGACTGCCTGCCGCCGCTGCAGTTCTTCTGGCAGGAGCAGTGTGAGGAACTCAGCCCGCCGTGCGGCGTCCCCGGTTGCTGCTGCGACGAGGATGCGGCCGAGGTGTTTGAGTCACTCAAGCTCAACTGCCCTGGTCGGTTTGCGGGCGGCGAGCTCGGCGAGAACTGCACGATCGACACGTTTGTTCCGCCGTGCGGCGAGTGGGAACCGGTGGGCGTGCTGTATTGCCCGGCCAACCCGGACAACCCGACGTTCCGCGCCGCGGTTGCTGCCATGACCGGCGCGCCGTGCGACTACTACGACGCGCGCGTGGGCACGCCTTCGCTGGATATGCTGCAAGAGTACCAGTGCGTCCTGACGTGGGTGAACTACGCGTACAATGACAGGGATGCCATGGGCAACCGGTTGGCGGACTACGTCGATATCGGTGGCCATGTGATCCTGGGCCAGTGGTGCCTGCCGACCGCCGGTAACTACCTGGGCGGCCGCATCATGTCCATGTCGGAGATGTACTGCCCGGTCAGCGGGACCAGCTACACCAGTGGCTCCTATATGGGTGACGGCGTCGGCTGCGAGTACGAGGGCGTCTCGTCGCTCTCGTCGAGCTACGTTGACGTTGCCACGCTGCGTGTCGGCCCGTTCTGGAGCAGCGGCACTTTCAGCCACGGCGGAGTGGCTGGCGCCTGGCGCCTGGATAAGGGCGTGACCTACAGCGCCGGCAACACCGGCGGAAGCTACAGCACCGGCGATTGGGTGCAGTTCACGGTCAACCTGTGCCAGTGCCCGGGTGGCGACGCCACCGGCGCCTGCTGTGACCCGTACACGGCCGTGTGCGAGGACGAGGTTGACTTGCAGGATTGCTACCCGCCGCTGCAGTTCTTCTGGCAGGAGGAGTGCGCTGAGCTCAGCCCGCCGTGCGGCGACCCCGGTTGCTGCTGCGTGGACTTCGCCAGCGAGATTCCGTTTGAGACGTTGAAGATCTACTGCAACGGTCGGCACCTCTCCGGCGTGGTCGGCGAGGATTGCGTGACCGAGGCCTTCGTTCCGCCGTGCGGTGAGTGGCTGGTTTGCCAGCACAGCGTGACGATGTGGGACGACTTTGGCGACGGCTGGAATGGCGGCTACATCGACATCTATGTTGACGGGTCGCTCGAGGCCGCCGGCGTGACGCTGGCGAGCGGTGCCGGCCCCGGCTATGCCTACTTCGAGGCTGGGACCGGTTCCCAGATCACCACGGTCTGGACCGCGGGTGGCTGGCCGTATGAGAGTTCGTACTGCATCTATGCCGTGACCGGCGCTGAGCTCGGTTGCGACGGCATGGGTGGTGTCGATCCCACGGGCATCACGGTCTACGGCTACTGCGGTGAGCCGGGTGCCTGCTGCGATCCGTACACGGGTGAGTGCACTGACGAAGTGGTCTGGCAGGAGTGCCCGGCCCCGCTGCAGCACTTCGGTGCCGAAGAGTGCGCCGAGCTGAACCCGCCGTGCGGTGACCCGGGTGCCTGCTGCGACGACGCGACAGCCACCTGCGAAGATCCGGTGTTCCGGCTGCTGTGCGCGCCTCCGGCACGCTTTGCGTCCGGGGCGGCCTGCGATCCGGATCCGTTTATTCCGGACTGCGGTCTGTGGGTCCCGGCCGGCCTGCTGTACGCCCCCACCGAGGGTGACAACCCGGCGTTCCGGGCCGCGGTGCTGGCGATTATCGGCGACAAGTGCGACTACTTCGACGCCCGCACGGGCGTTCCGCCGATGGATCTGCTGATTCAGTACTCGGCCGTGATGACCTGGGTCAACTACTCGTACGCCGACAGCTCCGGCATGGGCAACCGCCTGGCCGAGTTCGCGGATGCGGGCGGCAAGGTCATCCTGGGCCAGTGGTGCAAGCAGAGCGACCAGGGCAACTACCTGGCCGGCCGGATCATGGAGGACTGCTGCCCGGTCCTGACGACCAGTACCAGCTACTCCTCCGGCTCGTACGCCGGTGACGGCGTCCTGTGGCATAGCGGCGTGTCGTCGTACGACACGAGCTATCTGGACGTCATCACGGTGACGGCTGATGGCGCGATCATTGACGGCCACTTCACCACCGGTTCTCCGTCGGTGGTTGTGCTGTGCGCTGCTTGCGGCGTGTGGTGGTGCGACCTGAACGGCGACATGGTCGTTGATTCGGCCGACCTGAACATGCTGTACATGGCGTTCGGCTCGCAGGTCGGCGATCCGCACTGGTTGCCGGAGGCCGACTACGACGGCGACGGCGGTATCACGCTGGTTGACTGGCAGGCCTGGCGCCAGTGCTACATCGACTACCTCGACTGGGCGGAAGATCCCTCCCAGCCGATTCCGGTCGGTGGCCCTGGCATGGTCTTCTACAGCGCCGGTAACACCGGTGGCTACCTGGGTGGCGGCGACTGGGCCAAGCTGACTGCCAACATGGTCCAGATTCCGTGCGAAGGCATGGGCGCCTGCTGCGACGTCACGACCGGCGAGTGTGTCGATGACGTCGACGTGATGGACTGCCTGGCGTTCCCGCTCCAGTTCCACTACCAGATGCAGTGTGACCAGCTCGTTCCGCCGTGCGGTGACCCCGGTTGCTGCTGCGAGCAGCCCGAGCTTGGTGAGATCCAGGATCCGATCTGGTCCCTCCGGGCCAACTGCAACGGCCGCTTCCTGTCGGGCGTGCTCGGCGAGGATTGCGTCGCCGAGGCATTCGACCCTGCGTGCGGCCTGTGGGAGCCGGTCGGTATCCTTTACTGCCCGAGCCAGCCTGACAACGTGGGATTCCGCGCCGCGGTGACGGCGTTGACCGGCGCGCCGTGCGACTACTACGACGCGCGCACCGGCACGCCTTCGCTCGACATGCTGATGGAGTACGAGTGCGCCCTGACGTGGGTGAACTACGCCTACTCCAACAAGGATGCCATGGGCGATGTCCTGGCCGACTTCGTCGACGCGGGCGGCCATGTCGTTCTGGGTCAGTGGTGCCTGCCGACCGCCGGTAACTACCTGGGCGGCCGCATCATGACGGACGACTACTGCCCGACCACGGCGACCACTCAGACGAGTGCGTCGTACATCGGTGACGGCTTTGGCTGCGAGTTCGACGGTGTTTCTTCGCTCGCGGCGAGCTACTGCGACCAGATGTCGCTGCGCCCCGGCCCGACCTTCGGCGCTGGGACGTGGAACACCGGCACGCTGGTTGCCGGCTGGCGTCTGGACAAGTACGTGAAGTACGCGGCCGGTCACACCGGTGGCAGCTACAGCACCGGCGATTGGGCCCAGTTCACGGTCAACCTGTGCTCGTGCCCGCTCGAGCCGGTGTACGGCGCCTGCTGTGATCCGTACACGGGCGAATGCACCGACGATGTGGACGTGCAGGACTGCCTGCCGCCGCTGCAGTTCACCTGGGAAACGGCCTGTGCGGCCTTGGTGCCGCCGTGCGGCGACCCCGGTGCCTGCTGTGACATCTACACGAGCGACTGCTGGGATCCGGTGCTCCGGCTGAACTGCCAGTACGCCCGCTTCGAGTCCGGCGGACAGTGCGAAGAGCTGAACCCGCCGTGCGGTACGCCGGGCTGCTGCTGTGAAGCCCCCGAGTCGGGCGAGATCACCGATCCGATCTGGTCGCTCGAGGCGAATTGCAGCGGTCGCTTCCTGCCGGGCGTGTTCGGCGCGGATTGCGTCGCCGAAGCGTTCGTGCCTGAGTGCGGCCTGTGGGAATGCGAAGGCATGCTCTACGCCCCGACCGAGGCGGACAGCTCAACGTTCCGCAACCAGTTAGCGGCGTTGCTGGGCCAGCCGGTCGACTACTTCGACGCCCGCGTGGCCACGCCGACGCTGGACCAGCTCGAGGATTACTGCGCCGTCCTGACGTGGGCCAACTACGCCTACGCCGACAACGTCGCCATGGGCAACGTCCTGGCGGACTATGTTGACGGCAACGGCAAGGTGATCCTGGGTCAGTGGTGCCTGCCGACCGCCGGCAACTACCTGTCCGGCCGCATCATGACCTCGGCTTACTGCCCGGGTACCGCCAGCAGCTATGCCAGCGGCAACTACATGCTTGACGGTCAGGATTGCGTCCACCTGCTTGGCCCGGTGGGCGCTTACGGCGGTTCGTACAACGACATCGTGACGCCGATCGCCGGCGCCATGTGGGACGGCACTGTATCCCATGGCGGCAAGGCGGTCGTCTGGCGTGCTGATCGCCGGGTGTACTACAACTCCGGTAACACCGGCCTGCAATACACCACCGGCGACTGGGTGCGGTTGACCTACAACATGATCATCTGCACCAACGAGCCGCTGTACGGCGCCTGCTGCGATCCGTACACGGGCGCGTGCGAGGACGACGTGGCAACCGCGGCCTGTGCGCCGCCGCTGCAGTTCTTCTACCAGGAGCAGTGCGGTGAGCTCAGCCCGCCGTGCGGCAACCCCGGTTGCTGCTGCGATCGGCCCGAGTCGGGTGAGATCACCGATCCGCACTTCTCGTACGAGATCAGTTGCGAAGGTCGCTTCCTGCCGGGCGTGCTCGGCGATGATTGCGTCGCCGAGGCATTCACGCCGGAGTGCGGCCTGTACCAGGCCTGCCAGCATTCCATCACCATGTGGGATGACTGGGGCGACGGCTGGAACGGCGGCTTCATCGACGTCTATGTCGGTGGCGAGCTGGTTCTGTCGGGCCTGACGATCGCCAGCGGCTCTGGCCCGGCCTACGCGTACTTCGAAGCCGGCCATGGCGAGCAGATCACCACGGTCTGGACGCCGGGTGGCTGGCCGTACGAGTGCTCGTACTGCATCTACGGCTACGATGGCAGCG
>CAZYGM010000194.1:0-6368 GCA_964647015.1 uncultured Planctomycetales bacterium
AAGCCCATCCGGAAGATCCGGCGCCGGTCGTCGTGCGCCTGCTGCACGAACCCCAGGATCTTCAGCGAGATAACCGGCAACACGCACGGCATGATGTTCAGAAGCACGCCGCCCAGGAATGCCGTGAGGAAGACGCCCCACACGGCCAGTCCGGTCTGGCTGACTGCACGAGCCACCGAACCCGACACGGCCGCCGCCCTGGGTCTAATATCAAGCTGGGCAACCACGGGGTCGCTCGACGCCACGGCGGCCGCGGCGGCCGGCACGACCTCGAACTCGACGAACCCCTCCGCCATGGTCGGCGGGAAACACGTGCCCGAGTCGCTACAGGCCTGGTATTCGATCAGTACGCGTAGCCGCACCGGGCCGACTTCAGCCGTCTCCGCGTCAACTTCGAACGGGGCCTGGACGAGGAACTCGCCCACCTGCTTGCGCACCGCGCCCACGAACCGTACCTGCTGCACCTGGGGTTCCGGCCAGACCTGCATGGCAGGATTAAACGTAATGCCCGGCCTGGACTCGATGAACAGGCGTGTGCCGATGAGATCCTTGACCCCCGGGTCGCGGTCCTGGACGTAATGGCCGTCCTTGACGCGCAGCACGGCAGCTACCGCCGCGCTACCCCCTAACGGGACGCGCGTATGCGAGACGACCAAACGACTGCCCGAGAGGAAATCCGACTGCTCCAGCGATTCGGGCAGCGCGGCCCGTGCCTTCTCGAACAAGGCGCCGTTAGCCGGCGCGGCCTCGTCAAGACCGACCGGCAGCGTCAGGCTGACCTGGGCCTGGACGGGAACGCATGCTTCCTTGCAGGCCAAACCACGTACCGTGGCCGCGATGCTGAGCGGGCCCGACGCCACGTCCGGGTCCACATCGAGCGTTGCCAGAATCAGCACCGGCGGCTTCAGGGCCAGGTACTCAAGGCTGAGATCGCCAACCGGCTCCGAGCCGGGCACCGGCTTTGGGAACCGCAGTTCCCCCGTGGTCACTCCGTCAGGCAGGCTCCAGGTCACCTCGGTAGGCAGGCCGGTTCCCAGGACGATGGGGTGATACAGGTACCAGCCCTCTGCGAGCGTAAGCTCAAGGGCGACCTCTGTTTGCCCGCCCGGGGCGACCGTCTCGTTTGCCGCGTGGAGGCGGGCCTGAAGCTGCGGGTTCGTCGAGTGCGCCGCCGGCTGAAACAGCGCGACAACTGAGAACAGGAACGTGATCAGACTCATCGTGGACAGTCTCCGTACCACAATCTTCAGCGACGAGGAGTTAATCAGAGCCCCAACGCCGCCGCGCGCTCATACTTCACGGACGACCCGGCGGGCCGCGCCCGGTCGGCATCCGCCAGCCCGGGACGACTTCCGGCTCGCAGGATTATAACGGCTCTGGCTGCCTGCATCGGCTGGGTCGGGGACATCGAGCCCGCCCCCATTCGCTTCTGGTCGATCGCGTCGTTATCGGCGGCGGGGCGTGTGGGGGCTCAGCAATGCACGCGCTCGCCGAAAGATGGCGTCGAGCACGGGCTCGGTCAACCGCCCGGTGAACGTGTTCTGCTGGCTGGGGTGGTAGGTGGCCAGTAGCGTGCGACCATCCGCCAGAACGGCCTCGGCGCCGTGTGCGAAGCGCGGCAGCCGGGTCGCCAGTGCCCGACCCAGGTGTGTCCAGGCCACCCCGCCAAGCGCGACCGCAACACGCCAGGGAGCCCGCGCGACCGTCTCCAGCAGATGGACGGCACAGGCGTCCAGCTCGGCGGCCGTGGGCTTGTTATCGGGCGGGGCACAGTGACACACGGCCGTGATCAGCGCGTCATGCAGCTCCAGGCCGTCGTCGCGCCCCGTGGCGAGGGGCTGAGACGCGAACCCGGCCTTGTGCAGGGCGCGATAGAGCCATTCGCCACTCCGGTCGCCGGTGAACATGCGGCCCGTGCGGTTGGCGCCGTGCGCGGCGGGCGCGAGGCCGACGATCAGCAGCCGCGCCGCCGGGTCGCCGAAGTCGGGCACCGGGCGTCCCCAGTAGGTCTGGTCACGGTAAGCCGCCCGCCGTTGCTGGGCCACAATGCGGCAATGGTCGCGCAGCCGCGGGCAGCGTGCACAGCGCATGATGCGGCGAGCGAGTCTATCGAGCCATTCGGACTCACGCGCAGCGGGCATGACGCGTCCTCCGGCCTTTCCGGCCACCGGCAGTTTGTCCGGACGGCAGACCGGCCGTCAACGGCCCAGGTGCGGTGTTTGTTTGCAGACCGCGCCGCGCTGACCCCAGCGGCGCCGCCGGACTTCGAGTATGCTATGCGGTTCCGCCGCCGTCGGCCGGCAACCGGTCAGCGGTCGGTGCGGTCCGCGTGGCGGCCTGTGGGCCGGGCGCGGGCGTACGAGCGATTGATAATGTTGTGAGGATAGCAGCGATGTTGAAGACGCCACTGAACGAGTTTCACCGTCAACAAGGTGCCCGGCTGGTCGATTTTGCCGGCTGGGAAATGCCCGTGATGTACACCGGCGTGATCGAGGAACACATGTTCACGCGTGAGCACTGCACCATGTTCGACGTGTCGCACATGGGGCGCGTGGAGTTCCGCGGGCCCGGAGCCGCGACGCTCCTGCAGCGCCTGTCCACGCGCAACATCGAGAAATTGGCCGTCGGCCAATGCGGCTACAGTCACATGTGCCGCGAAGACGGTGGCATCCTGGACGACGTGATCATCTCACGCTTCGATGAGCATTTTCTCGTGGTCTGCAACGCCTCGAACCGCGAGAAGCTGCTGGGCTGGTTCGACAAGCAGCGCAGCGGTTTCGACGTGGAAATCACGGACCGCACGTTCGAGACGGCCATGGTCGCGGTGCAGGGGCCCGAGTCGCTCGAGACGCTCGGCAAGATCATTCCGGTCTCGCTGGACGGCCTCAAGAACTACCACTTCCGCAGCGGCAGCTTCATGGGCGTCGAGTGTTACATTGCCCGCAGCGGGTACACGGGGGAGATCGGCGTCGAAATCGTCGTGCCGGCGAACGTGGCGATGGTTGCGGCGGAGATGCTGCTGAGCCGCGCTGCTGAACTTGACCGGCCGATCAAGCCGGCCGGGCTGGCCGCCCGCGACACGTTGCGGCTGGAGGCCGCCATGCCGCTGTACGGTCACGAACTGACTGAGGACTGGGACTCCATTACGGCCGGTCAGGCTTGGTGCGTCGACCTGAGCCGCAATTTCGTGGGCCAGCCGGTTCTGAAACGTGTTGCCGAGGAAGGGCCCAAGCGCCAGATCGTGGGGCTCGAAGTCACCGGCAAGCGCATCGCGCGGCCGGGCATGCCGCTGCTGCGACAGGACCGCGAGGTGGGCTTTGTGACCAGCGGCTCGCAGGCACCGGCCGTGAACAGGAACGTTGCCCTGGCGATGCTCGACGCAGCCTGCTGTGAGCCGGGCACGGAGCTTGAGATCGACATCCGCGGAACGCGTACCCCGGCCACTATCGTGCCTCTGCCGTTCTACAAGCGGCCGAAGAAGACGGCCTGAGAAGTGGCGTCGCCAACCTGCAACGGAGCGCGGCCGTGAGCGACAGGCCATATGAACTGCTGGCGCGCCAGGTCTCCGCTCAAGGCGAGCGCGCTGAGCGCATGCAGGCGGTCGTCGATGTGCTGTGGCGCGGGCTGAAGGACACCGGGGTCTCCTGGGTCGGCTTCTATCTTGCGGCCGGACCCGATGAACTCGTGCTCGGACCGTCGCGCGACAAGCCGGCCTGCTCGCCCATCGGGATGCACGGCGTGTGCGGACAGGCGTTCACGCAGGGCCGGCCGCGCGTCGTTGAAGACGTACGTACGCTCGGGCCCAACTATGTCGCCTGCGACCCACGTGACCAGTCGGAAATAGTCATACCGCTGTTTGACGCGGACGGAACATGCTGGGGCGTGCTGGACTTGGACAGTCACGAGGTCGGCGCGTTTGATGGGCAGGACGTGAACGGCTTGCAGCAAGTTCTTGTGGCGGCCGGCCTTACCAGCTAGTTCATTGTTGTCATGATCTTCGTTGGCGGGGCTGCCGTTTCGGCGGGGGCCGGCTGGTCTTCCAGATCGGGCTCTGCCGCCGGTTCCACGGGTTCGCCGCGCTCTGCGGCGGTCACCTCGGTGCTCTCGTCGCGCGGACTCACGGGTTCTGTCGGCGGCCGACTCGACGCTGGACGCGCCGCCATGCACAGCCTGATCAACTGGGTCAGCTTCTCGCGAATGGGCTCGGACTCCTCCGCCGTTTCGGTGCGCTCCTCGACCTCGGCTGCAATGCTTGCGATGGGCTCGAAGCCCAAGCCGCCGGCCTCGCCCTTCAACTGCCGCGCCTCGCGCGCCAGTTCGTTCCGGCTGCTTACGCCGAACGCGGTTTCCAGCCGTTGGATAACGCGCGGCAGGTTGAAGACGAACTGGTCGATCAGGTCGGTCATGCCGGGCTCGTTGAGGTAGCCGCTGACGAGGGGTTCCGGCGTGTTCCGCTCGACGACGTTGCTGAGTGCGGTGCGTGTTATTGGTTTTGGCAGGTAGTCGTCGCAGCCCATACGCAGACAGGCTTCCCGGCTTTCGGTATCCGTGCGGGCGGTAATCATGATTATCGGTCGCAGGTAGCCCTTGCTGCGCAGCAGTCGAACGGCGCTCAGGCCGTCGAGGGCGGGCATTTCGAGGTCCATGAAGATCATGTCGTATGTGGCCGCCAGGGCGCGCTGCACCGCATCCAGGCCGTTCTCCACGCACGTCAACTCGACGTTCAGCTTCTCCAGCAGGACGGCGTAGAGTCTGAGCGTCACGAGGCTGTCGTCGGCCACCAGGATCCTGGGGCGGCAGGCGCTGGCTGCGAAGGTGGCCGGGTCTATCGGGCGATCGAAGCGAACAAAGACCTCGTGTACCCCGGCGGTCCCCTGCAGATACCGGCAGCGCTCCACGACACCATCCACAGTCTGCCAGTTGTTGCGGATGGTGACCAGGTGCACTCGGCACCGGCACTGCGCATGGATCAGGTTCCCCGTCAGGAAGTAGACCCCACTGGGGCCCAGGCGGCGTGAAGGGACCATGTGCGAGGCCAGTTCGTCCCGCGACATCATCAGATCGATGCGCATGGCGGGAATGCGATAGACGAAAAACTCGTTGCCACCCCCATGTGCATCGTCAGAGCGGGCGTCGGCTGCGTCCAGTTCGTCCAGCAGCCTGCTCAGCGATAACTCGTCCAGCTTCAACTTGCGCATCGTCGGGTTACCCTTTTCGGGCTCGGGCGCTCCTTTCCCGACGCAATGACGCACTGTTGGGCTAATCGGTCATAAGAGGAAGATGCTTTCATTCGGGATGCCACAGACCCCGCATTTCCGGTATTCACCCGACTAACAAAAGCAGAACACCATGCGCCGTGCATCGGGGACCGCCGTCCGCCACCCCAACGAGGTGCCTGCCGCGGTCATGGTGCAGCCAGATGAGGTCCGGATATCCCCACGGACTTGCCGAATTAAGAAACAGGAGTAGCACCTGTGGCCACGTGGCATGGAGGCCCGACATGACCTGGACTCAGCGCCGAATTGCTTTCCTGACACTGCCGGTCGCTTTGGTGCCTTTGACTGTTTGCCCGGCCGCCCGCGCTAGCGACCCGCACGGCATCCTGGTGGTCGACGCCGCCGCGAGTCGCGTGCTGCTGTTGAGCCCTATTACGGGGGACTTCGAGGCCGACCTGGTCGCGGACGACGCAGGGGAGAACCGCCTGCTGTCGCCGATCGACATCGAGCGCGGCGGGCCTTTGACCGTGGACGGGCACGTGCACGAGCACACGGTCCTGGTCAGCGACCTGGGCAGGCGTGCGGTCTTGGCCTTCGACTCGTCAACCGGGCAATACATATCCACTTTAATCAGCGGTGTGAGTGCTCGCGGGCTGGCGCGCTCGCTGGACGGCAAGTTGCTGGTAGCCGCCGGCAATGCTGGGGTGCGCGCGTACCGGCTGGACGGGACCTTTGTGGAGACGCGCATCCCCGCCGAGCCGGTTGATGGCCCCAACAATGCCTGGGATATCCTGGTGCGGCCGCACGGCCTTGACGGGCAGGGCGATATGCTGGTGGCTGACCCCACGCTCGACCTGATAGGGCGCTTCGACTTGTCCGGGGCCTCTCTGGGGGTCTTTGCCAAGCTGCCCGAATTCACCTTCCTCGAACAGCTCACGGCCGGCCGGGACGGTGCCGTCCTGGCCGTAGACGTTTTTGGCAACGCGGTTTACGAGTTTCTGGCCGATGGCACGCTGGTGCGCACCTTCGCGGCCACCCGCCCGCGCGGCGTCGCAGAACTGACCGATGGCAACCTGCTGATTGCCAGCGAGGAGGGGGTGCGAGTCTACGACCGCCAGTCCGGGCTGCCGCTCGATGCTAAGGTCGCAGGTT
>CAZYGM010000195.1:0-6335 GCA_964647015.1 uncultured Planctomycetales bacterium
CGATCGTCAGCACGCGATCCGCGCCCGCCTTGGTCACGATGTTGGCGGCCAGCTTCGCCGTGATGGGCACGCGCCCCTCGTCCTTGCGGTCCTGCCGGGCGTAGCCGAAGTACGGAATCACCGCGGTGATGCGTTCGGCCGAGGCACGCCGCAGACAGTCGATGAAGATCAGTAACTCCATCAGGTTGTCGTTCACCGGCGGACAGGTTGACTGCACGACGAACGTGTCCCGCCCGCGCACGTCCTCCATGAGCTTGAGCTGAATCTCGCCGTCCGGGAAGTTGTCAAGCTGCACGCGGCCGAGCGGCTGGCCGAGATACTCCGAGACCTTCTCCGCCAAAGCCGGGTTGCTGCGACCGGTGAAGATGCGCAGATCCGTCATGAGACGCTCCCCAGACAGGGTGCCCCGGTGCCATGATCCGGAATCGCCGCTGCACCCGACAGCAGGGCGAACGGCCCGATCCGACAGGCCCGGCCGACGCGCGCCGGCCCGGATATATACGTGAACGGGTACACCACCGTGTCCGCGCCGATCGTCGCCCGGTCATCAATCCAGGTATTGGCGGGATCCACGATCGTCACGCCCGCGGACATCAACCGCGCCATGATGCGGTCGCGCATCACCCGGTTCACCAGGGCCAGGTCCTGCCGCGAATTAATACTGAAAACATCCTCGGGCGGCACCGAAGTCAGCGCCTGAACCCGCCGGCCGGCCCCGATCAGTATCGCCAGCGCGTCCGTGATGTAGTACTCATTCTTGACGTTGTTCGGCTTGATCTGCTCCAAAGCCGCCAGCAGGTCGCCGAGCTTGAAGCAGTAGTAGCTCGGATTGATCTCATGGATGGCCCGCTGCTCGGCATTCGCGTCCCCAAACTCAACAATCCCGCGCAGTTGCCCGTCAGAATCGCGCCAGATGCGCCCGTAGCTGCCAGGATCCTCTAGCACTGCGGTGGCCAGCGTGGCGGCACAACCCTCGGCCAGATGCCGCTCCAGCAGCTCGCGCAGCGTCTCGGCCCGAATCAGCGGCCCGTCGCCGCATAGCACCAGCACATCGTCAAAGCGGCCCTCCAGTTCCGGCCGGCAAACCATGACGGCGTGGCCGGTACCGTGCTGCGGGTTCTGCTCGACCCAGGTGATGTCAGGATCGTCGGCGAACGCCCGGATGACCTCGTCCTTGCCGTGACCAACCACGACCAGGCACTGCTGCACGCCGGCCGCCCGGCATGCGTCGATGACGTACGCCAGCATCGGCCGCCCGCAGACCTCATGCAGCACCTTGGGCTGCTCGGTCTTGAGCCGCGTGCCCTTGCCGGCCGCGAGAATGACAGCGCCGAGGCGCGCTGCGCTCATCGTTTCTCCAACTCCGTTGCGTGTCGCACTGCCGACACGAACATCCGACGAACAAACTACCCGGCCTGGACTCGAACCAGGAATGCCAGGACCAAAACCTGGTGTGTTACCAATTACACCACCGGGTACTGGTGGCCGCCGGGGGTACCCGACGCTGCGCCTGTTACCCGAGTCGCCATGTCTGGTTACGAATGCGCGTTCTGAAGACCCGCTCTGAGGCCTGAGCCGACTGCCGCGATACAGCCGACCCACTGTGGACCCATGGTCCACGCGCCCCGCTCGCGGGAAACTCCCGGCCATGGCGAAACCGGGTCATGGCAGTCTAGCAGAAGGCGCAGCGGCGATCAAGGGCCGTAACACACACGTCGCCGCGCGCCGCGTAGGTTCGCGGGTTCAGCGCACTTCGGCCGGCCACGGCGACTTCAGTAACAGGGTACGCGGGGTCTTGGTTTGGTGCAAACTCCTTCTACTGCGGGACGGCCCGGCGGTTGGCGTAATCCACTCTATGAGCGACCGGTCGCACTGCACTGATGACGCCCGCTTGCCGGCCAATGACGACCGCAGCCGGAGGACTGGGGCCACGCTGCCGCAACCCACGCTATCGGACGTTCTGTGGGCACCCTGGGGCTACGCGCTCCAGCCGCGGCGGGCGGCAGCGGTCTTTGTGCGCGCCCGGCGACAGCACGTTCTCGCCGCCGTGGCCATCGCGCTGTTCGTCCTCGTCGTGGCAATCCTGGGAGTCATGTACTGGTTCTCCGTCCCCCACGGCGCGGAACAGCGTCTGTGGTCCACCTACGCTGTCCAGCCGACCAAACCAGCCGGTCTGCACACTGCTCTGCATTCGTTCGGCCTGGTTTGGAGTCGTTGGCATGAGCGCGGTTGGTGGGGTCCGGCCGAGTGGGCGATGTCGGCTGCCGTCATCGGTCCCTTGCTGCTGATAGTGGTGGCGGCCTGGATTCAGCTACCCTGGGTCCATCGGGCCGGCCCGCTCTGGCCTGCGTACGCTCGTGCTCTGCGGGCCCAGGCCGCCGGATGTGGAGCCTTGGCACTGAGCGGAGTGCTGCTCGCCTTCCCCGTCCTGCCGCTTCTGGACGGCGTGACGCTCAGATTGCTGCACGTCCTGCTATACGTCGACAACGAGACGGCGGTGACCCTCGGCACAGGCGTCATGCTCTGGTCAGCCGCGTGGTGGATGGGGCGCGCGGCGCGGTCCGCGGCGAACGACGATCCGCCGGTCGTCACACCGCGCTGTGAGGCCTGCGGCTACGACCTGACTCACCAGTCCGCCGCCGGGCTTTGTAGCGAGTGCGGCCTGCCGTTGGCGCGCTCGCTCGAGCCGGATGCCTGGCGGCCGGGCAGCGCGTGGCAGCGCAGGCCGGGCCCGTGGGCCTGGCTGACCACCATGCTGAACGTGCTCGTTCGCCCGCGCCGCTTCTACGCGCGGTTGAAAGTGCGTACGCCCGGCAGCGCTGACCGGGGCTTCGCCATCCTAACGGTCAGCCTGCTGGTCGCAGCAGTGTCAGCGTGGCACGTGGTGGTATACAACGTCATTGATCTGTGTTGGTCCTGGACGTTCCGGCACCCCTGGCGGTTCCACGTGTCCTCTGAGATGCTCGCGGAAGCAACCGGGCGTGCGGCCGTGCTCGTATGGGTCTGCTGGGTTGCATATCGCGTCGCCTGTGGGTTGGCCACGACCTGGTGGTCACTGCGGCGAACACTGGCGGATTGTCGTTGGGCCGCCGTGGCACTGAGCTACGAAGCCGCGTACTTGTCGCTCGTCGTGTGCTTCTGGAGCGTAACCAGCGCGAGTATCTTACTTTGCAGCATGTGGATTGCTTGGCAGGGCCGCCCGGCGTGGTTCTTTCCGGTGGGGGTAATGATGCAGGTCGTTCTACTATTTGGCGGTCCGGCGGCGCTCGCCCTGGCGTGGCTCTGGCGCCTCAGGATCATTGCCCGGGCGATTCGTTGGAGCAACTTCTAGCCGAACCGGCGGGCGGCTATCATGCCCGGCATGAGCCAGGCACAACCCGTCAAACTCGGGCCGCTGACGATCGGCGCCGCACACCCGCTCGTCCTCATCGCCGGACCATGCGTCATCGAATCCGCCGACCACACGCTGCGGCTGGCCGAGCAAATCGCCGCCATCACACGCCAACTCGACCTCCCCTACGTTTTCAAGGCCAGCTACGACAAGGCTAACCGTTCGAGCGTACAGTCGTTCCGCGGACCCGGGCTCGATGAGGGCCTGGCGATTCTGGGACGCGTGCGGACAGTAGTCGGCGTGCCCGTGCTGTCCGACGTCCACGAGGTCGCCCAGGCCGCGCCGGCCGCGGAGGTGCTGGACTGCCTGCAAGTACCCGCCTTCCTCTGCCGCCAGACCGATCTGCTCCTGGCGTGTGGCCGCGCCGGCCGCTGCGTGAATATCAAGAAGGGACAGTTTCTGGCGCCCGAGCGCATGCGCCTGGCGGTCGAGAAGGTCCGCGAGACCGGCAACCCCAACGTAATGGTCACCGAGCGCGGCACCTCCTTCGGCTACGAACGGCTCGTCAGCGACCTGACCGGACTGCAAGTCATGCGGGCCTTCGCCCCCGTCGTCTTCGATGCGACGCACTCCGTGCAGTATCCGGGCGGCGGCGGCCAAGTGACCGGCGGCCACCGCGAGTTCGTCCCGCTACTAGCACGGGCTGCCGTCGCCGCCGGCATCGACGCGTTGTTCCTGGAAGTCCACGATGATCCGGATCATGCCCGCAGCGACGCCGCGACCGTCTGGCCGCTCGAGCAGCTCAGGCCGCTGCTGCAGTCGGTGTTGCGGATTCACGCGGCCCTGACGGCGGGACCACGCTAGTGGCCGTGACCGTGCGGCCGGGCGTGGGCCGCTGACCATCCGGCCGCCAGGGCGACGGCAGCGGTTTCCACCCGCAAAGTGTGCGCTCCCAGGCAAACCGGCTCGGCCCCCGCCTGCGTCAGCACGCGCAACTCTTCAACCGCCAGCCCACCCTCCGGCCCGACCACGGCCGCAACGCTGTGGCCGCTGGCGTGGTGCTGGAGCCACGCGCCGTAAGGTCTCGCAGTTTCTGCCGGATCGGCCACCAGCAGGTGGTCTGCGTCGCTGGCCGTCACGACGGCCACCAGGTCACCGCCGGCGGCAATCTCCGGCAGCCATAGCCGGCCGCATTGCTTGCAGGCCTCCACGGCCGTTCGGCGCAGCTTCTCCAGATGAGCCGCGCCGACGTGGACAACCGAGCGGGCGAATTCGGCGAAATGCAGCCGGGTGACGCCCAGTTCCGTGCATTTCTCCACCAGCCAATCCAGGCGCGTTCCCTTGCAGCCGGCGACGATGAGCGCCAGTTGCTGCCCAGCCGCAGGCGTGCGGACAATCGCCTCCACGGTCGCCAACAGCTGCGTTTCCCGGCGGCCTTTCTTCGTCGTCCGTGTAGTGTTCGGCGCACCCTCCGCCCGCGCCAGTTGCGCGTGCGCCATTCCGCCGCGCCCATCAAACAGCGTCACCTCGTCGCCGGCCTGGAGCCGCCGGCTGGCGCGCGCGTGTCGGGCTTCGGCTTCACTCAGTGCGACCTGGCCGACGCACAGGTCGGGACAGTAGAAGCGCGGTGCTGTCATTGCTCGCATTATACGCGTGGCCGCCGGCTTGCGGCGCGTGCGAATAGACGTCCGTAGCGGCAAAGAGAACGGCCGGCGCCTCCGAGTTTCCGGAGACGCCGGCCGCGCTGATTCACTGGCTCAGCCGACCAATCAGCCCTGGCTGCGGCGCTTGCCGCGGCGGGTGCTCAACAGGCCGACCAGGGTAGCGGTCAGCATGAGCGTGCCGATAGTCGGGCACGCGCCGGTGGGCGGCTGCGGCTGGCCGGGCTCCTCGCCCGGCTCCTCTCCCGGCTCCTCGCCCGGTTCTTCTCCCGGCTCCTCGCCCGGCTCCTCACCGGGCTCCTCACCCGGCTCGTCTGGCTGCTGCGGGCCAAACGGCGTCGGGTCGCAGGCGTCGCCTATGCCGTCACCGTCGCTGTCGAGCTGGAACGGGTTCCAGACAAACGGGCAGTTGTCGCAGGCATCGCCAATGCCGTCGCCGTCGCTGTCCAACTGGTTGGGGTTGTAGACGTCCAGACAGTTGTCGCACTGGTCTCCGACGCCGTCGCCGTCGAAATCAGCCTGATTCGGATTGTAGTGATACGGGCAGTTATCAACGTTATTCGCAATCCCATCGCCGTCGATATCGGGATCGCAGGCATCGCCAATGCCGTCCCCGTCGGTGTCGGCCTGATCCGGGTTGGAGACGAGCGGGCAGTTGTCGAGCGCGTCGGGGATGCCGTCCCCGTCCATGTCGCCGTCACAAGCGTCGCCGATACCGTTGCCGTTGGTGTCGGTCTGGTCGGGGTTGTAAACGTACGGGCAGTTGTCCTCCTCGTTGGGCACCCCGTCGCCGTCAATATCTGGATCACACGCGTCGCCGATGCCGTCGCTGTCGGTGTCGTGTTGGTCGGGGTTCCAGACGTACTGGCAGTTGTCGACTTCGTTGAACACGCCGTCGCCGTCGATATCGGGATCACAGGCGTCGCCAAGGCCGTCGCCGTCGGTGTCGGGCTGCCAGCATTGCTCCGGTTCGGCCTCGCAGTCGCAGTCCGGGAATTCCGGGCGGCATTCGAGCGGGTTATACACGAACGGGCAGTTGTCCTCGTCGTCGGGCACGCCGTCATCGTCGACGTCGCCATCACACGCGTCGCCGAGGCCGTCGCCGTCAGTGTCGGGCTGCCAGCATTGCTCCGGGTCGGCCTCGCAGTCGCAGTCCGGGAATTCCGGGCGGCATTCCAGCGGGTTGTACACGAGCGGACAGTTGTCCTCCTCGTTGGGCACCCCGTCGCCGTCAATATCTGGATCACACGCGTCGCCTAGCTCGTCGCCGTCGAGGTCGTGCTGGTCAGGGTTCCAGACGTACGGGCAGTTGTCCACCTCGTTGGCGATGTCGTCGCCGTCGA
>CAZYGM010000196.1:0-6321 GCA_964647015.1 uncultured Planctomycetales bacterium
GAGGTTGACAAACCCGGAATATAGCTGATCGGCCCGGAGCGTGCAACGGGGTTAGGACCCAATGGCGGCGCGGTGACGAAGGGTTCAAGCTGCGGATGGGCTGAAGCACTTCTGCGGCAAGGCCGGCGGTTGCGTGGTGCGGGCTGGTGGGCCTCGATTCTGCAAGGTGGTTTGCATCAAGCACTTATGTGTGTATGCGCTCGGGCGGGATTCTGTTCATGGGCAGCGGAGCGTGCGGGCTGTGGTTGGAGGGTGGTCGGAGTCTTATGGGACGATCTGACGCGGCTAACGGTTGGACGTTAATTCGAGATTGGGCCGTTCATTCGGACGATAGTCCTATCAAAGGCCGGTGAGGAACTCGGGCCTGCGCGCGGGTCGCGTCCGCGTCGGGCATGCGCTGGGCCCGGTTGTTCGGGCTGGGAATGGGCATGGCCGCGGGAGATTGAGTGGGCCGGTGCGGGCCGTTGTCGGGGCCGCGCTGCCGGTGGCGTCGTCAGGGCGGTCAGCGTCTCACGGCCGGATTGATGTGATGCAACGAGCTACGGACAGGACACGCTGGCGTGGGTGGCTATGGCGGACCTGCGCCCCCAGCGTGGCGACGGTGGCCCTGTTCGTGATCGCTGTCTTCGTGGTGGTTGTGCCGACGCTGGAGCAGAGCATCCTCGATCGCAAGAAGGAGCTGATCTGCGGGTTGACCAGCGCCGCCCTGGGAACGCTGGGTGAACTGCACGCGATGGAAGCGGCCGGACTGCTTTCGCGTGAGCAGGCCCAGAGCACCGGGATGCGGAGCATTCGGGCGATGCGCTACGGTCCGGAGATGAAGGACTACCTGTGGATCAGCGACGATCGGGGGCAGATACTGATGCATCCGTATCGCGAGGATCTGGAAGGGGGGGACATCTCGAATATGACGGACCAGCGTGGTCGGCCGCTGCCGCGGGCGTTTGTGGAGGCGGCGCGCGCGCCGGGCGGGGGATTCATCGAGTATGACTGGCAGTGGAAGGACGATGCGGGTCGAGTGGCGTCCAAGATCGGATACGTGCGGGGCTTCGAGCCCTGGGGCTGGATTGTCGGGACGGGCGTGTACGTCGAAGACGTCGCTGCGGACGTGGGGAGGGTGTTGGGCCGGCTGCTCGGTTCGTCGCTGGCCATTCTAACCCTCGTGCTCGTGCTGTCGCTGTTCATCATTCACCATGGCTTGCAGTCGGAACGGCGGCGCCAGCGCGCCGAGCTGCTGTTGCGTGAATCGAACCAGTGGCTGGCGGCGGTGATAGAGTCCTCCCCGCTGGCGATGTTCGTCACCGACGCCGGGGGCTGCATCAGCACGTGGAACCGCGCCGCGGTCAACCTGCTGGGCTGGACGCTCGAAGAAGCCCGGGCGCGCTGCGGCCCGGCGGAGCCTGACGCGGAGTGCGGCCCGATGGCCGAGTTGCTGCGCGGCGTGCTGCGCGGGCGGGGGGATGCGATGGCCGAGATGCTGGTGACACGGCGTGATGGGACGCCCCTGGAACTGCGAATGTCCGTGGCTGCCCTCCGTGACTCCGCAGGCCGGATCGTGGCGGCGGTCGGTGTGGCGCAGGACATCACGCTGGCGCGCCAGAATGCCGCAGCCGAGCACGCCAAGGTGGAGCGGATGGAGCGGCAGCAGGCGGCCCTGGTCCGGATTGCCACGGATGAGGCGGTGGCGGCCGGTGACGTGAGCCGGGCGGCGCGGAGCATCAGCGTCGTGGCGGCCGAGACGATAGACGTGGCGCGACTGAGCGTTTGGATGTTCAACGATGACCGGACGACGTTGGGCTGCATAGACCTGTTCGAGCGTGCCGGGCGTACACATTCAGCCGGGATGGTGCTGCGGGCGGCTGACATTCCCAGTTACGTCAAGGCGTTGGAGGCCGATCGGGTCGTCGATTCGCGAGACGTCCGCGCTGATCCGCGTACGGCGGAGTTGGCGCGGGAATACCTGCCGGCGAATAGCGTGACGGCGTTGCTGGGGGCACCGATTCGGGTGGCCGGGGATGTAGTCGGTGCGGTGTGTGCCGGGCACACGGCCGGCTCGCGGGCCTGGACCATGGACGAGAGCACCTTCGTGGGCGCTGTTGCCGACCAGTTGGCCCAGGCCGTGGTTAACGGTCGGCGCCGGCAGGCCGAGCACGAGCTCAAGCAGCGGGTGGCCGAGCTATCCGAGGCCAAGCGGCGTCTGGAAGTGCTGGTCCACAACATGGCCGGGAGGGAGGAGCGCATGGTGGAGCTCAAGGGCGAGGTCAATCAGCTCCGGGTGGCGCTAGGGCTGGAGCCCAAGTACAGCGCGCCGCGGGAGACTGAGGAATTGCGATGCCGATCGACAGCCCAGTGACCGGGCTGCTGGGAGACGCCGATGTCTTTGACGATGTTCTGGCTGCAGTGCGGCGCGTGCGGCGGCGACAGCATGGCCCTGCTTGACACAGAGTCGCCCGACCTGCCGGGGCTGCTGGCGGCCCTGGACATCGAACTGCTTTGGCATCCATCGCTGTCCAATGGCGGTCCATACGAGTATGAGGACCTGTTGGCGCGGCTGTTGGCCGGCGAACAGCCGCTGGACATTCTCTGTCTGGAAGGTTCCATCATTCGCGGGCCGGCCGGCACAGGCATGTACGACGCCGCGAACGGCCGGCCGAAGAAGAACCTGGTGTCCGGGCTGGCTCAGCAGGCGCGTTTCGTCCTGGCGGTGGGCACGTGTGCCAGCTTCGGCGGCGTGGGCGCTGACGGTGAGATCGAAGCGTGCGGGGCCCAGTTTGCCAAGTGGGAGCCGGGCGGCTTTCTGGGATCGGAATTCGTGGCGCGCGGCGGGCTGCCGGTTATCAACCTGCCCGGCTGTCCGTGCCATGACGCGGTGGTGGCCGGCACGCTGACGGCCCTGGCGATGGGCACGCGCCTGCCGCTGGGGCCGCTGAATATGCCGGAGGATTGGTACAGCATGTTGGTGCACCAGGGCTGCACGCGCAACGAGTACCATGAGTACCGCGTTGAGGAGCAGGACTTTGGGCGGGAGGGCTGCCTGTTCTTCCACCTGGGCTGTCACGGACCGCTGGCCCACGGGCCCTGCAACAAGCTGCTGTGGAACCGCCGCAGCTCGAAGACGCGGGTCGGCGTGCCCTGCTTCGGTTGTACGCGACCTGATTTCCCGCAGGCGCGGCCTTTCTTCCACACTGACAACATCGAGGGTATTCCGCGCGAGCTGCCGGAGGGTGTCGATCGTGCCCACTACCTGGCCTACAAGGGCATGGCGGCGGCCTCGGCGCCCCAGCGGCTGACGGCTCGGAAGACCCGAGTCTGATTGCGAGGTATCGCCGTGTCTGAAACGACCATCCTGGAACCCGCCGCGCCGCGCTCACTGCGGACCGTCGTGGACGTGCCGCTCAACCGCGTGGAGGGCGACCTTGAGATCCGCGTGGAGCTGGCGGACGGGCACGTTGTGGACGCCTGGAGCGCCGGGACGCTGTACCGCGGGTTCGAGAACATCATGGTGGGCCGGGCCGCCCTGGACGGGCTGGTGATAACGCCGCGCATATGCGGCATGTGCAGCACGGCGCACCTGACCGCCGCCGCCAAGGCGCTCGATGCGATTGCGGGTGTCACGCCGCCGCCCGACGCCGTCCGCATTCGCAACATCGCCCTGCTGGTGGAGCAGATGCAGAACGATGTTCGCCAGAGCGTGCTGATGTTCATGGCAGACTTCGCCAATCGAGCGCACCAGGATCAGCCGCAATATGAGGAGGCCGTGCGGCGTTTCGAGCCGCTGCGGGGCAGCACGGCCATTGCGACCATCGCCCAGACCAGGCGCGTGCTGGAGATCGTCGCGATTCTGGGAGGGCAGTGGCCGCACTCGTCATACATGGTGCCCGGCGGCGTGGTCAGTCTGCCGGGCGCGGCCGACCTGCTGCAGTGTCGGCACCTGCTGGCGGGCTTTCGGCAATGGTACGAGCGGGAGATTCTGGGCTGCAGCCTGGAGCGGTGGTTGGCGATTCGCGGCCGTGCGGAACTGGAGGCCTGGCTCGACGAGTGCCCGGCGCACCAGGACGGGGCGGTCGGTTTCTTCCTGCGCTTTGGGCGGCGGATTGGTCTGGATCGCATTGGTGCCGGGCATGACCGCTACCTGAGTGTCGGGGGCTGTGACTTGCCGGCCGGCTCGGCGGTGCGGCCCCGGGGCGGCAGCGGTGCGCAGCTTGTGCCGGCCGGCTTCGCCGAGGGCGCGCGGGTGCAGCCGGTTGTGCCGGAGAAGATTGCGGAGCACGTTGCCTGCTCCTGGTGCGGCGACTACGGGGGCGGGCGGCACCCGTTTGACGGCATTACCCAGCCATACGCCACGGGCAGCGAGGGAGGGAAGTACTCGTGGGCCAAGGCCCCGCGTTACGGGAGCCAGCCGGCCGAGACCGGCCCGCTGGGCGAGATGGTTGTGGCCGGTCAGCCGCTGTTCGTTGACCTGCTGAGCGGCGGCGGGCCTAGTGCACTGGTGCGTCAGTTGGCACGCCTGGTGCGACCGGCATTTGTGTGCTCCGCGATTGAGCAGTGGCTTAAGGAGACGCAGCCCGGCGGGGAGTTCTACGGCTTTGCGCCGCGCCCTGTTGAGGGGCAGGGCGTCGGCCTGACGCAGGCAGCCCGTGGCGCTTTGGGGCACTGGGTGAAGATCGCGGAAGGTCGCATTCAACACTACCAGATCATCACGCCGACGGCGTGGAATGGCTCGCCGCGAGATTCGGCCGGCGTGCGCGGGCCGTGGGAAGAGGCCTTGATCGGGACGCCGGTGCGGGATCCGGCCAACCCGGTGGAACTGGGACACGTGGTGCGTTCGTTCGACCCCTGCCTGGTGTGCGCGGTGCACGCGCTGCGCGCCGGGCGGACCGTGGTGCGCAAGACGCTATGAGGTACGCGACCGCATGACCGTCAGGGCGGAAGGATTGTCGGCGAGTACGTACGGCTGCCCCGGGACAGGCGACGTCGCGGCGGGGGGCTCCGTGGCCGACTTGGTGCGCGAGAACGCCATGCTGCGCGAAGAGGTGCGCGTGGCGCGGCGGGCCTCCGACATCACGGCGCAGTTGGTTGTAGAGCAGTTCGTGAAGATTGAAGAGATCCTCTTACGGCTCGAGCAGCAGGCCAAGAGTGAGCAGGAGCTGGGCCGCCGGCTGGCCGAGAAGCTGCGCGAATCGGGCGTGCGCGAGCGTGAGCTGGCCCGCGACCGCGAACGGCTGGAGCAGATGCAGGCCGCCGCCATCAACATGATGGAGGATATCAGCGCGGCGCGCGTGGCGGCGGAGGCGGCGGCGCGGGCCAAGACTGAGTTCCTGGCGAACATGAGCCACGAGATCCGTACGCCCATGACCGCCATCCTGGGCTACGTCGAGCTTATCGCCGAGAGCTGCGCGGGCACCTGCCCTTACGGCGCTGGTGAGCGGCGCGAGCATCTGGCTACGATCGCGCGTAACGCCGACCATCTCCTGGACATTATCAACGGCATCCTCGATTTGTCGAAGATTGAGGCCGGCCGGCTCGAACTGGAGCAGACCGTCTTCTCGCCACTGCAACTGGTCGACGATGTCCAGGCGCTGATGCGCCTCCGCGCTGAGCAGGCCGGCCTGGAATTTGACGTCGCGTTCGCGGGCGCCGTGCCGGCGGCCATCACCAGCGACGCCACGCGCGTCAAGCAGGTCCTGATCAACCTGGTCGGCAACGCCATCAAGTTCACGAGCTCCGGGAGCGTGCGGCTGATCGTCCGTTACCTGGCGTCGGGCAACCCGGATGCGGCTGACCTGGCCGGGCCGGTGCTGCAGTTCGATGTCGTTGACACGGGCCTGGGAATGACCGCTGAACAGATGGCGCGGCTCTTTCAGCCCTTCTCGCAGGCCGATTCCTCGATGACCCGGCGGTTCGGCGGAACGGGCCTGGGTCTGGCCATCAGCAAGCGGTTGGCGAACTTGCTGGGCGGTGATATTGCCGTGCAGAGTGAGCCGGGGCGCGGCACGACGTTCACGTTCACCATTCCGGCTGGTTCGGCTGCCGACGCGGTACTCGTGTCGGCGCCGCTGCCTTCCGCGCTGTCGCCGGCGGGGTCGGCGCGGGGGAACGGTGACGAACCCAGCTTGCGCGACTGCCGGATCCTGCTGGTTGAAGACGGCCCGGATAACCGGCGGCTGGTTTCCGCGGTGCTGGAGAAGGCGGGCGCGCTGGTGGAACTGGCTGAGAACGGTCAGGTTGCCGTCGAGATGGCGTTGTCGGCCCGCGACGCCGGGCGTCCCTTCGACGTCATCCTGATGGACATGCAGATGCCGGTTCTGGACGGCTACGAGG
>CAZYGM010000197.1:0-6271 GCA_964647015.1 uncultured Planctomycetales bacterium
AACGAGGCCCAGTGGCTGGTGCTGGAAGTCATTCCGGTCATCCCGCCCGACCTGCGCCCGCTGGTGCTGCTGGACAGCGGCAACTTCGCCAGCAGCGACCTGAACGACCTCTACCGGCGCATCATCAACCGCAACAACCGCCTCAAGAAGCTGATCGATCTGAACGCGCCCGAGGTGATTATCCGCAACGAGAAGCGCATGCTGCAGCAGGCGGTCGACGCCCTGTTCGACAACGGCCGCTGCCGCCGGCCCGTGCTGGGTTCGAGCAACCGCCCGCTCAAGTCGCTGACCGACATGATCAAGGGCAAGCAGGGGCGCTTCCGCGAGAACCTGCTCGGCAAACGCGTGGACTACTCGGCCCGCAGCGTGGTCGTGGTCGGACCGGAGCTCAACCTCTGGCAGTGCGGTCTGCCCAAGAAGATCGCGCTCGAGCTGTACCAGCCCTTCATCATCCGCAAGTTGCGCGACCGCGGCCTGGCGGACACCATCAAGAGCGCCAAGAAGATGCTCGAGCGGCGCGAGCAGCCCATCTGGGACATCCTGGAAGAGGTGATCTACCAACACCCAGTCATGCTGAACCGCGCCCCCACCCTGCACCGCATGGGCATTCAGGCCTTCGAGCCCGTCCTGGTGGAGGGCAACGCCATCCGCATCCATCCGCTCGTCTGCCGCGGCTTCAACGCCGACTTCGACGGCGACCAGATGGCCGTGCACCTGCCGCTGTCCATCGAGGCTCAGGCCGAGACCCACGTGCTCATGATGAGCACGAACAACATCTTCAGCCCGGCCAACGGCTCGCCCATCATGTCCGCTTCCCAGGACATCGTCATGGGCATCTACTTCCTGACCTGCAATCATGCCGGCGAGCCCGGGGAGCGCGAGCCCGGCCAGGAACGCGCTTTCGCGTCCCCGGCCGAGGCCATGCTGGCCCGCACGCTCGGCCAGGTCGGCATGCACACGCCGATCAAGGTGCGCATCGATCGTACCCATGTTATTCAGGGCCGTGCCAAGGGCCCTGAACCCTGCCCGGCGAGCCGCACCATCGTGACCACGGCCGGACGCTGCATCTTCAATGACATGCTCGACCCGCGCATGCCCTTCTACAACTACCCGCTCGGCCGGGGCATCTCGCGCGTCATCGACGACTGCCACAACCTGCTCGGCCGGGCGGCCACCATCGAGCTGCTTGACAACATCAAGGAGCTGGGCTTCCGCCAGAGCACGTTGGCCGGCATCTCCTTCGCCCTGACTGATCTGCGCATCCCCGAGACCAAGCCGAAGATTGTCGAGGCCGCCCAGAAGGTCGTCGATCGGGTCGAGCGCAACTTCCAGAACGGCAACATCACTCCCATGGAGCGCCACAACCAGCTCATTGACATCTGGGTGCATGCCCGCGAACGCGTCACCCAGGAGATGATGAAGGCCCTGGCTGAGGACTGGCGCGCCGAGGACGGAACCGAGGCCAAGGTCGGCACCGCCAAGGCCAGGCCCTACCTGAACCCCATCTACCTGATGACCGATTCCGGCGCGCGCGGCTCCGTCGACCAGATCCGCCAGCTCGCCGGCATGCGCGGCCTCATGGCCAAGCCCTCCGGCGAGATCATTGAGGCGCCCATCAAGGCCAACTTCCGCGAGGGCCTCAGCGTCCTCGAGTACTTCAGCTCGACCCACGGCGCCCGTAAGGGCCTGGCCGACACCGCTCTCAAGACGGCCGACTCCGGCTATCTCACCCGCAAGCTCGCCGACGTCGCCCAGAACGTCATCATCAACGAGCTGGACTGCGGCACCATCGAGGGCATCAGCAAGAGCACCATTTACCGCGGCGAAGAAGTCGACGTGAAGCTCTCCGAACTGATCATCGGCCGCGTGGCACGCGATACCATTCGCGATCCGCGCACCGACGACATCATCGTGCGCGAGAACGAGCTCATCACCCCCGAAATCGCCCGCCGCCTCGAAGCCAAACCTGACGACGGCGGTCTCGGCATCGACAGCATTCGCGTCCGCAGCGGCCTGACCTGCGAAAGCCCCGTCGGCATCTGCGCCCGCTGCTATGGCGGCGACCTGTCCACTGGCCACCTCGTCGAGGAGGGCCTGGCCGTCGGCATCATTGCCGCCCAGTCCATCGGCGAGCCCGGCACGCAGCTCACCATGCGTACGTTCCACCTCGGCGGCGTGGCCAGTCACGCCGTCGTCGAGAACGAGCTCGCCTCCTCGCAGGGCGGCATCGTCCGTTACCACGACCTCAACGCCGTCGAGACCGTCGACAAGGAAAGCGAGCAGCGCATCTTCCGCGTGCTCAAACGCAACGGCGAAATCGCCATTAACGACGAGAAGGGCCGCGAACTCGAACGTTACCGCGTCCCCTACGGCGCTGCGATCCTCGTTCCGGACGGCGCTCCCGTCGAGCCGCGCCAGATCGTGGTCCGCTGGGACGCCCACTTCACGCCCATCCTCGCCGAGGCCAGCGGCTTCGTCCGCTTCCAGGACATCGTCGAGGGCGAAACCGTCCGGCCCGAGCAGGAAGGCCGGCACGACAGCAAGTGGATCATCGTCGAGCACAAGGGCGACAAGCACCCGCGCATCATCATCGAGGACAAGGAAGGCGCCATCCTCGACTTCCACCACCTGCCCGCCAAGGCCCGCATCGAGGTTCTGGAGGGCAACCCGGTCGTCGCGGGCGACCTGCTCGCCCGCCAGCCCCGCGAAATCGCCAGCCAGCAGGACATCACCGGCGGCTTGCCCCGCGTGACCGAGATCTTCGAGGCCCGCAAGCCCAAGGAACCCTCCGTCATGGCGGAGATCTCCGGCACCGTCGAACTGTACACCGACAAACGCCGCGGCAAGATGACCATCGTCGTGCGCTCCGAGTCCGGCATGGAGAAAGAGCACCACGTGCCCCAGGACAAGCAGTTGCTCGTCCACGCCGGGGACTACATCGAAGCCGGCACCCAGCTCACCCAGGGCCCGCTCATCCCGCACGACATCCTGCGCATCAACGGCGAGGAGGACCTGCAGCGCTATCTACTCAAGGAGATCCAGGCCGTTTATCGCCAGCAGAACGTCACCATCAACGACAAGCACGTCGAGATCATCCTCTCGCAGATGCTGCGCAAGGTGAAGATCGAGAACGAGGGCGATTCCTCCTTCCTGCCCAACGAGGTCGCCGACAAGTTCCGTTTCCGCACCGAGAACCAGCGCCTCGCCCGTAGCGTCAAGGTCACCGACCCCGGCAGCACCGACTTCACCGTTAACCAGATCGTGCTCAAGGAGGACTTCGTCGCCAAGAACGAAGCCGTCGAGTTGGACGGCGGGCAACCCGCGAAGGCCCGCAAACCCAAGCCCGCCACCGCCAAGACCCTCCTGCTGGGCATCACCAAGGCCAGCCTCCAGAGCGAGTCCTTCATCTCCGCCGCCTCCTTCCAGGAGACCACCAAGGTCCTGACCCAGGCGGCTCTGGGCGGCGCTGAAGACCGCCTCGTCGGCCTAAAGGAAAACGTGATTCTGGGTCGGCTCATCCCCGCCGGCACCGGCTTCCACGCCTACCAGGGCCTCAAGCTCAGGTACGCCGGCGAACCGGTCGAATACGCCGCGCCGGTGCTCGAGCAGATGGGCGACCTCCCGGCACCCGTAATGCCGGGCCTCAGCCCGCTCGATATGACTCCCCGGACCAGCGACACGGGCTTGGCCCCCTCGCTGGGCCTGCCCAAACCGTAGCCGCCAACGCGCCGCCGGCGCGACCCGGGCCCACCGCCCGGGCCGCGCCGGCCAGCGCTCACACTCCACCGGCGCAGGCGCCGTCGCAGCGCGTCCGCCGGCAGCGTCAATCAACCACCGACCAGTATCTGGACAAACGGATCGATGTCGAACGCATTCACCAGCCCGTCGCCGTTGGCGTCCGCGCTGAGTATGTTGCAGTCCGGATACGCGAGGGCGTAGCCGGCCGGATTCGTAAGCGCCAGAACGAACGGATCGATGTCGAACGCGTTCACCAGGCCGTCGCAGTTGAGGTCGCCCGTGATGGCAGGCGTGACCACGACGCCGGCGATCGTGAGGCCCTCGGGGTCGTCGCTCGTAATGACGCACCGAACCAGGCGCCCAAAGCCGGACGTGGCATCGAGCGGCTCAATGCGGAACGAATCCACGTCACTCACCGGGCCGTAACCGGGCAGCACAAAGTCGTAGAAACCTTCGCAGCCCTGGAAGACCCACACCGGATTCGACGTGGTGCCCTCGTTAAACCACTTCTCAATCTGACCCGGCGGGCAGCGGTTGGTCAGGAAGGGCTTCGGCCCGCCACTTAAGAACGCGGTTCCATCCGGCGGCCCAAGGACCTCTCCAGACGGCCCGAACAGCGTCAGCAGGAAGCCCACCGCGCCCAGTGAGGAGAAGTCCGCATCAAGTTCTTCCAGCGGTTCGAGCTCGTCGATCTGCGTGCGCGAGACGCGCTGCTCGTGGCCCTCGTCATCGTAGAGCTTCATGATGATCACGTGCCCGCGACAGCAGTTGCCCACCACTGACGCAACGCTTATCCCGCCGCCGTGCGGACCAATGTCGAACGCCACGCCGTCCTGCCCGCTGCTGCCGAGGTTGCCGACGAACAGCTTGTACTCGTCGGCCCCACAACCATCGGCGTCGTCACAGACTTCCGCAACTTGCGCCTGGCCCGTCCCCCAGGAATGCACGCCAAACGTCTGAAGGTGCGCCTCCTCGACGGCGATGTCCGCGACACCGCTGGCGGTTATGTCCATCGATCCGATCCCCGCCATGCCCGGCACACCGCCCGGCAGCGTCGGGATGACAATGATACGCCCGTGTGGATCACCGGCAGTGTAGGGGCCGCTCGTGGCGCAAATCCACTGGATCCACAGCCAGCCATTGAACTCCCTGATTATGATGATCGGGGTGCTGCCATCTGCACAGTAGAAATTGGGCACCCACGGCCTGGCGACAACCGGTCCGCCGACAGTCTCGTCGGAGACGATCATGCCGGCATCGTCATATTCGACCGTCCGGACCGCTGTGGCGCCGCTGCCGGAGTAGTCGAAGAAGAACGTGCCGGTGCCGTCGCCGTTGCTGACCACCACGTGATTCCCGTAGATCAGGCCGTCCCAACCCTTGTGCCGATGCCGGAGAGTCGCCCCCGGCGTGGCCAGGAACGCCTCGACGTCGATCGCGGCCCCGCCGCCGAAGACTGAGTCCATCCTGATCTCAACCCCGTCTTCTCCGGAGCCGCCAATGTCGCTCACGTGCAGGCTCCGGCCGTCCACGGGGCCTAAGTGCGCATCACCCAGTGACTGGTGCAGTAACCCGCTCACGTAAGCACTGCCGGGCTGGGCGAGTGCAGCACCAACCGCACAGAAGACCATCACACCGACCGCCAGAACGAATTGCCGTTTCATTGCCGTGTTCCTCCAAGTTGTCCCGCAGGACAATGAGCTTCGGCGGCGGGGCCTTTCATAGGCTGTCAGCAGACGTCCGGATCGGCTACAAGCCGACGCGACACAACCCTGCCCGGACAGCGCCCCGCGCACACCGAACTGCCGTGAAACAATAGCACTGTTTTGGTACTTTTTCTTCCACGCCCCCATACCACTTTTTTTGGAATCGCGCCTCCCTTCTGATCTCCGACAACCAATGTCGGCTAAGCGCCGCCAAAAAGCACTTCGTGCCGCACGTGCCAGCCCGGCTCGCCGGCGACCCCAGGTCGCGTCCCAACCCGCCGCCATTACGACAACTGGAAGCGCATCCAGGGAACCGACGCGTAACCCCTGACAACCGATGCACTCCACCCCGTGGCAGCAGGAACCGCGCGCCTCGTTTGCCCGCGACCAGCACTCGCGGGTACACTCCACTAAGGGTGCTGCCAGCAGATTCGCCAAGCGGTCGACGCGCCTAGCCCTTCGGCGAGGGTACCAGTATGCACGGCGTTAGACTCCAACCCACTGCTGCTGATGCCGGCCGCACCGCACGAGGCACTTGGCACAACCATGCCACCAAACCAACGGATACAGAGGATGCCCACCGTCGTGCATATCAACCCGTTGCTGTCGCGGCGGCATCCCGGCCACAACCTGAACCGTCCGGTCAGAATCGCCCTAGCCGCGGCAGTTCCGTCGGCGCTGGCGATAGTTGCCGTCGTTTGCCGGAAGTTCGTCACTTCGTGCCTGCGGGGAACAACCATATTGCTCGCCTGGCAGACGAGCACAACCAAAGAGGTGCCCTATGCCACTGAAGCTCAGCCGCATCCTCTGGCCGACCGACTTCTCCG
>CAZYGM010000198.1:0-6244 GCA_964647015.1 uncultured Planctomycetales bacterium
GGCGCGGGGCATTCGACGAGCACCGTGCCTGGCTGCAGCGGGCCGGCTGGCACGGTAACCGCTACCAGATTGAAGACCCCCTGCTCCGCGTCCACCGCCACCGCAGCAACGCCTCGTATTCAGCCGTCCTGGCACGCTGGCTGCGCCGCATGCCCACAGTGGACCGGCAGGTGGTGCTGAACGGCACGCCGCCGCCGGAAGTCGTGGACGCAGCGCGAGCCGGCCTGGCTCCCGGCGAGGCGCTATCATTGGACCCAATGCCGCCGCGTACCGGCAACTGGGCACAACACACCGTCGATATCAGTTGGGTGCCGCGCTTCGCCGTCACCGATTTGCCGGTTCGGGTTATCTACTGGCTCTGGGCCGGTACGCTGGCTGCCGGACTGGCCGGCCTGCTGTGGATGACGTGGCGCACGCGCGTCAACGGCCCGGAATGGACCGCCCTCGCGGCGGTGTGGATGTTGGCCATGTTCTGGCCGTCACCGATGGCCCGGCACTACTACCTGTCCTGGGCCTTTCCGGCGGTATGCGTCGTGTGGTTCGCACTGCGCCACGATTTGGCCACGCGCGGCCATTGGACCCGCGGCCAACTCCTGGCCGGCGCCGCCCTGCTGGCCTGGATCATCAGCACGGCCTGCCTGGGCTGGCACCTGGCGCGCTGGTACGGCGTCCACCTGGCGGCCATTGCCATGTTGATCGCCGGCGCCGTGTGGGCCTGGCGCGCCGCCCGCCGCCAATCCTCCTCCGCCGCGCCCGCCATCAGTCCTGAGCAGCCGTAACCCACGGAGCCGGGCGCTTCTCCAGAAACGCGCCCATGCCCTCCTTCGCCTGCGGACTGGTGAAGCACTGGCCGAAAGCGGCAATCTCGTCATGCTGCAGCATGGCGCGCTTGGCGCAGGCGACCCCGTGCGGCGCGCCGGCGTCCAGGAGCTTGAACCAGCGCTCCAGCGCCGCTTCCAACTCCTCGGGGGCCGGCACAACCTCATCAACCAGTCCGATGCGCTGCGCCTCATCGGCCGCAATCGGCACGCCGGAGAAAATCAGCCGGCGCGCCGCCGCATCGCCGACGATGCGCGGCAAACGCTGCGTGCCACCCCAGCCGGGAATCAGCCCCAGCGTCGTTTCCGGCAGGCCGATCTTGGCCTTGGCGACAATCAGGCGAAAGTCGCACGCCAGCGCCAGCTCGCACCCACCGCCCAGGGCATGCCCGTTGACAGCCGCAAACGTCGCCTGCGGCAGGGCCGCGATGGCGTTGAACGCATTGTGGCCGGCGGTGCCGAAGCGCCGTGCGGCTTCCTCGTCAAACCGGGACATCTCGGCGATGTCGGCACCAGCCAGGAAAACCTTGCCGTCGCCGCGAAAGACCACGAAGCGCACCTGCGAGTCTTGGGCCACCTCTTGCACGAGTTCGCCGAGGTCGGCGACGACGCGCGACGAGAAGATGTTCACGCCGGTCTCGGGCGTGAACTTGATCGTGGCCACCGGCCCCTGCCTGGTCAACGCCACGCGGGTCGTGGATTTCTCGCTAGCCATAGCTGTAGAACCCCTTTCCGGACTTGCGCCCGAGCAGCCCGGCCCGCACCATTGTCCGCAGCAGCGGCGTCGGGCGATAGCGGTCTTCGCCCAGGTCGCGGTGCAGCACTTCCATGATGTTCAGGCACACGTCCAGGCCGATCAGGTCGGCCAAAGCCAGCGGCCCCATGGGGTGCGCCATGCCGAGCTTCATGACCTCGTCGATCGTCTCCGCGTTGGCCACGCCGTCCGCCAGACAGGCGACCGCCTCGTTGATCATCGGCATGAGGATGCGGTTACTGACGAAGCCGGGATGGTCCTTGACGATGTGCGGCGTCTTGCCCAGTTCGCGGGACAGTGCGACGATGGCGGCCACGACCGGCTCAGCCGTCTGCAGGCCCACGACGACCTCGACCAGCTTCATGAGCGGCACCGGGTTGAAGAAGTGCATGCCGATGAACTGCGCGGGCCGCCCGCTGGCCGTGGCCAGCTCGCTGATGGAAATGCTGCTGGTGTTGCTGGCGAACATCACGTCCGCGGGCACCACGGCACTCAACTCCATGTAAGTGCCGCGCTTGACGGCCGGATCCTCGAAGATGGCCTCCACAATCAGGTCAACGCCTTTCATGTCAGCCATGGTGGCGTTGCGGAGGCGGCCCTTAGCGGCGTCGGCCACGTCGGCCGCGATCTTCTCCTTCTGGACCAGCTTGTCGAGCGATTTCTCGATGGTCACGATGGCATGGTCAACCGCGCCGGGCCGCGTGTCCTGCATCAGCACCTGGCGGCCGGACTGGGCGAAGACCTGGGCGATGCCCGCACCCATTGTGCCCGCGCCAATGACCCCCACGGTCTTGATGTCGGTTCGAATGTTCACGCCGATTCCTCCATTTCCGTGCTCAGGCAAAACAAAACGCCGGTCGGAGCTACAGCAGTTCCACGGCCATGGCGACGGCGTTCCCGCCACCCAGGCAAACCGCCATCACGCCGCGCCGGGCATCGCGCTGCTTCATCACGTGCAACAGTGTCACGAGCACCCGGGCGCCGCTGGCGCCGATCGGGTGGCCCAGCGCAATCGCACCGCCATTGACATTCACGTTCTCCCCGTCCAGTTCCAGGGCCTTCAGCCCGGCGAGCGTCTGGGAGGCAAACGCCTCGTTCAACTCGAAGACATCCACGTCAGCCACGGCCCAGCCGGCCTTCTCACAGACCATCTGAACGGCCACCGGGGGCGTGAAGAACAACTCGCGCGGCGGCCCGCCGGCCGTCGCCTGTGCCACGATGCGGGCGATCGGCTTGGTACCACAGCGCTTGAGCCCCTGCGGGCTCGCCACGATGACCATGCCGGCGCCATCGGAAAGCTGCGAAGCGTTGCCGGCCGTAACCGTGCCGTCCTTGCTGAAGGCCGGGCGCAGACCGGCCAGCGACTCGGCGGTCGTATCGGCCCGGTAGGTCTCATCCGCGCTGAAAGTGCCCTTGCGGCGCGGCAACTCGATCGGGACGATCTCCTCCTTGAAACGCCCGGCCTGATCGGCCGCGGCGGTGCGCTGCTGGCTACGCAGGGCCCACTCGTCCTGCATCTCCCGCGTCAGCCCGGCCTTGCCGGCGGTGTATTCCGCCAGCTCGCCCATCAGTTCCTTGGTATAGACGTTGGTAAGCCCGTCATAGAGCATCTCGTCGACCATCTCGTTGTGGCCGAACTTGTTGCCCGAGCGCATCGTGCGCGACAGGAACGGCGCGTTGCTCATGGACTCGATGCCGCCAGCCAGGATCAAGTCGGCATCGCCGGCGCGGATCACCTGGTCGGCGAACATGACCGCCTGCAGACCGCTGCCGCAGACCTTGTTGACGGTGCAACAGGAGATTGAGTCCTTGATGCCGGCACCGAGGGCGACTTGCCGGGCCGGATTCTGCCCGCAGCCGGCCTGCAGGACCTGGCCCACGTAGACCTCGTCGAACCCGTGCGGATCAGCCTGCCCGGTCGCGATGACACCCTTGGCGACCTGGACGCCGACTTCCATGGCGCTCAGTCCCACGAGGCTCCCCAGGAACTTGCCGATCGGACTGCGCCGGGCGGCCACGATGTACGCACACTCATTTGCCATTGATTTACCCTCTCGCTACCCACTTGGGATCAGTGACGATCTGGCGCGCGATCACCAGGCGCTGGATCTCGCTCGTGCCCTCGTAAAGCTCCGTAATCTTGGCGTCGCGCAGCAGACGCTCCGCCGGATAATCCACGCAGTAGCCATAGCCGCCGTAAATCTGCAGCGCGGCATTCGTTATGCGGCTCGACGCCTCGCTTGCAAGCAGCTTCGCCATGGCGGCCTCGACACTGTACGGCTTGCGGTTCTGCTTGAGCCACGCCCCCCGGTAAACCAGGGCCCGGGCCGCCGCGATCTCGACGGCCATGTCGGCCAGCTTCCATTGGATCTCCTGGAAGCTGGAGATGGGCCGGCCGAACTGGACCCGCTCCTGGCTGTACGCCAGGCTGCAATCCAGGGCCGCCTGCGAGATGCCGATGGCCTGCGCCGCCACACCCAGCCGTCCGCCATCGAGCGTGCCCAGCCCAATCGCCAGGCCACGGCCGCGCTGCCCCAGCAGCGCCGCGCGCGGCACCCGGCAATCCTCGAAGACCAACTCCGTCGTGCTGGATGCCCGGATGCCGAGCTTCTTCTCCACCTTGCCGATGCTGCAGCCGGGCGTGTCCTTCTCGACTATGAACGCGGACATGCGGTGCCGCGGATCGTCCGGATCGGTCACGGCGAACAGCACAATGACGTGCGCCTGTAGCCCGTTGGTGACAAAACACTTGGTACCGTTGATCCGCCAGCCGTCCCCGTCCGCGACCGCCATGCAACTCGCGGCGCCGGCATCGCTGCCGCTGCCGGGCTCGGTCAGCGAGAAGCAGCCGATCCACTCCCCGCTGGCCAGCTTGGGCAGGTACTTCTGCTTCTGCTCCACGCTGCCGTAGTTCAATATGGGGTCAACGCACAGAGAATGATGGGCGGAGACCAGGATGCCGGTCGCCCCGCACGCCCGCGAAAGCTCCTCCACGGTCATGATGTATGTCATGACGTCTAGGCCCGTGCCGCCGAACTCCTCGGGAATGTACGTGCCGAACAGGCCCAGCTCGGCCAGTTGCTCGACCAGGCCGTCCTCAAAGCAGCCCTCTTCGTCGCGTTGCGCGGCACGCGGGGCCACCACCCCCTCGCAGAAACTGCGGACGGCGTCACGCATCTGGCGCTGATCATCGTCGAATCGAAAATCCACGCTGCAACCCTTTCTGCGGGCAACCCGCCGTTAGACCGCCGCGCCCGACAACAACTCGCGGGCGATGATCATCCGCTGAACCTCGCTGCTGCCCTCGCCAATCTCGCACAGCTTGGCATCCCGCAGATAGCGCTCGACCGGGAAATCCTTGCTGTAGCCGTACCCCCCGAGAATCTGCACGGCCTCCAGCCCGGCCCGCGTGGCAATCTCGCTCGCAAACAGCTTGCCCAGGCAGGCCTTCAGCTTGGCATTCTCGCCACGATCGAGCGTCGCCGCCGCGTCGTAGATCAGCAGCCGGGCCGCCTCAAAATTCATCACCATGTCCGCCAGCTTGTGCTGAATGGCCTGGTGCTTGGAGAGCGGCTTGCCGAACGTGGTCCGCTGGTTGGAGTACTCCGCTGCTTCCTCGATGCAACCGCGCGCCAGGCCGACCGACAACGCCCCAATCGCCACGCGCCCGCGCTCCAATACCCGCAGGGCATCCACGTAGCCCATGTTGAGCTCGCCCAGCAAACGCTCCGGGCCCACGTAGACATCCTCGAAATCCAGCGCCATGGTGTCGCTGGAGCGCATGCCCAGCTTGTCTTCCTTCGTCCCGACCGCGAAGCCCTCATCGCCCCGCTCGACGATGAAGGCGGATATGCCCTTGATCCCCAAGGCCGGGTCGGTACGCGCCATGATGACGAAGACCTGTGCGCGCAACGCGTTGGTGATAAACATCTTATGGCCAGTCAGCCGCCAACCGTCCCCCGAGCGCTCCGCCCGCGACTGCAACGCCGCGGCATCCGAGCCGCAATTCGGCTCGGTCAGGCCCCAGGCGCACAGCCATTCGCCGCCGGCCAGCTTGGGCAGGTACTTCTGCTTCTGCTCCTCATTGCCGGCCAGGTTGATCTGCGACTGGGCCAGACCGTTGTGGGCCGCGACCAGCAGCGCCAACCCGCCATCCTGGCGGGCCAACTCCTCGATCACGACCGCGTTGGCCAGGTATCCCAGGCCCAGGCCGCCGTAGCGTTCGGGTGTGAGCACCCCCAGCACGCCCAGTTCCTGGCCCAGCCGTGCCACCATCTCGTCGGGGACGAGTTGGTCGCGGTCCCATTCGCGGGCCCGCGGGCGGATCTCCTCCGCCGCGAACTTGCGCACAACGTCGCGTAATGCGACAATGTCCTCCGGAAAATCGAATTCCATCAGCGCCGCTCCCGTTTGCAGCCTAGAAGGGGTCACACACAACGTGCCAACCGCCTGAACCTCGCGGAGAGGAGCATTATAGCCCCAGGGCCACCACCGCGAAAGCCGCCGCGGGTCGCCGGACTAGCGTGAATCGGCCGGCCGCCTCTCCCGGCTGTGGATCAAATGTCGCTCCGGTGGTATACTTGGTGACTTGTAGCCGTACCTGGAAGGCATAGACTCATGCAGCTAACGAAGATCCTCACGCCTGAGCGCGTCTGCGTGCCCATGCGGTCAA
>CAZYGM010000199.1:0-6233 GCA_964647015.1 uncultured Planctomycetales bacterium
CGACCGTGCTCGCGGTCCTGCCGGCCGCCGCACGGCCGACGGCCGTGCAGACCACCGTACAGCAGGACTCCGCCCGGCAAATCGTTATCCACTACGAGATCGGCGACTTCCTGCAGTTGCCTGCGCAGATCAACGGCCAGGAGTACAGCCACATCATGCTGGGCAAGGAAAGCCCGCTGATGGTCGCCGGCGAACCCCACCTGCCGACGATCAACCGCAGCATCATCATCCCGCCGGACGCGGAGATGGGCCTGCGGGTCGTCGCGGCGGAGTACTACGAGATCCAGGACATTCTGGTAGCGCCCTCCAAGGGCAATCTGCTGCGCAGCGTCGATCCGGCCACGGTGCCCTACACGTTCGGAAAGGCGTACGGGCAGGACGCCTTCTATCCCGGCGAACTGGCCGGCCTGCGTGAGCCGTACATCATGCGCGACTTCCGCGGCCAGGTCGTGGAGGTCTTTCCGTTCCAGTACAACCCGGTCACCGCCACGCTGCGGGTGTACACGCACCTGACCGTGGAGGTGGCGCCGGTCGGCCCGGGCCGCGTCAACGTCCTCACGCCGCGCGACACGGCCATGTCGCAGGCCTTCTGGCACTTGTATGAGAACCACTTCCTCAACTTCGCGGAGGCGGCCTCGGGCAGCCGCTACGCGCCGCTGGATGAGGAGGGCGACCTGCTGATCATCTGCCATGACCCCTGGCTGCCCAACCTGCAGCCGTTCGTGGAGCACAAGAATTCGATCGGCATCAGCACGACGCTGATCGGCGTCTCGCAGATCCCCGGCGGCACCACCGCCACCCACATCAAGAACTACATCCAGTCCGTGTATGACAGCAGCAATCTGGCCTTCGTGCTGCTGGTGGGCGACGCCCAGCACGTGGCCACGCCGTCCGCTTCCGGCGGCGCGTCGGATCCGACCTACGCCAAGCTGGCCGGCGGCGACGACTACCCGGACATCATGGTCGGCCGCTTCTCGGCCCAGAGCGCGGCCGACGTTGACACGCAGGTCCTGCGGACGATCGAGTACGAGGCGCTGCCGGCCACTCAGCAGGACTGGTTCTGGAAGGGTGTCGGCATTGCCTCGAACCAGGGCGCGGGCATCGGCGACGAGGGCCAGGCCGACCACGTGCACATGGCCGAGATTCGCGGCTGGCTGCTGGCCTACGGTTACACCGCGGTGGACGAGATTTACGACCCCAGTGCCAGTTCGAGCGCCGTCTCCGCGGCCGTGAACGCCGGCCGCGGCATCATCAACTACTGCGGTCACGGCAGTGCCAGTTCCTGGGGTTCGAGCGGCTTCTCGACCTCGCATGTGAATAATCTGGTGAATGACAACATGCTGCCGTTCATCATCTCGGTGGCGTGCAACAACGGCGAGTTCGACAACTACACGACGTGCTTCGCGGAGGCCTGGCTGCGGGCCACGAACGGCAGTGAGCCGACGGGTGCCATCGGCTGCTACGCCTCCTCGATCAGCCAGTCGTGGGCCCCGCCCATGGAGGCCCAGGACGAGTTCAACTTGTTGCTGTGTGCGGAGGCCTACGTACACTTCGGCACGCTCTGCTACGCCGGCTCGTGCTCGATGATGGACGCCTACGGCAGCGGCGGCGTGTCCATGTTCAACACCTGGATCCTCTTCGGCGATCCCTCCCTGCGCGTCGTCGGCGTGGCATACCAACCGCCGCTCAAGATTAAGCTGCCCGGCGGCGTGCCGATGTTCACGGACCCGGGCGCGCCGGTCGTCCTGCCCATCACGATTGAGGACGGTTCAGAGAACTACGTGTCCGACACCGCCATGTTGCATTATCGCTATGACGGCGGAGACTTCGTAACGGTGCCGCTGAGCCACGTGGCCGCCGAGCTGTTCCAAATCGAGATGCCGACGACGACATGCAGCGACGTGCCGCAGTATTACGTGACGGCCCAGACCGATCTGGGTACGGTCGTCCGCTACCCCGACCCGGAAGAGGACCAGCCCGAGTTCTTCGAGCTTATCGTCGCCACGGTTGCCGTCGTCTTCCAGGACAGCTTCGAAACCGACCAGGGCTGGGTCGTCCACAATGACATGTCGCTCACCGGCGGCGCCTGGGAGCGCGGCATGCCGGCCGGCGGCGGCCTGCGCGGCGATCCCCCCACCGATTTCGACGGCTCCGGCTGGTGCTATCTGACCGAAAACGTCGCTGGGAACAGCGATGTCGACTGGGGGCCGACCTGGTTGACGTCGCCCCCGCTACACCTGGGCGACACCGCTGACCCGCTCCTGAGCTTCGCTTACTGGTGGTACAACAATGCTCAGGATGGCGACCCGTCCACGATCGAACTATCAGAAAACGGCGGCGCTTCGTGGGTGCTGGTCGATACCATCGCCAACATCCCGGGTGGCTGGAACGAGTACATGCTTCGCATTGCCGACTACATCACCCCAACAGACGAAGTTCTGCTCCGCTTCAGCGCCGTGGACTACCCCAATGACTCAATCAATGAAGCAGCAGTTGACGCCATCCGCATAATTGACGTCTTTTGCCGTTTGTTCACACCCGGCGACCTCAACTGCGACGGACTGGTAAACGCCTTCGATATCGACCCGTTCGTCCTGGCGCTGACCGACCCGACGGCCTACGCCCTGGAGTTCCCCGACTGCGACCTTGCCCTGGCCGACATCAATGGTGACGGCGAGGTGAACGCTTTTGATATCGATCCGTTCGTGACCCTGCTGGCCGGCGGCTAGACCCGCGGTCAGTTGCCCTGGACTGCCCCGGCGCCGGGCCCCGCGCTCGTGCGGGGCTCGGCCGCGGGGTGAAAGGTGCAGCGCGTTTTGTTCCGCGCACGCCCACGCTTCTGCTTGCACGCCCAAGTGCTGCCGCCGCCGGCCGCACTTCCCCTGAATCACTCGCCCGGCACGGCGGACCACAAGACTACGTGTCAACGCGCCGCGCCGACACGGCCTTTTCCACCAACTTCGTACAGGAGGTACTAAACCATGTTATTCCCGCGCTATCGCTCAGCCGGCCAAGTACTGGCCACCGTCGCAATCTGCTGGCTGGTGGCGCTCGTTGCGTCCGCCACGGCCTGGGGACAGGCGCACGGCGAACCCGGGTGTGTCACTGCCAGAATCTCCGTCCCGGCGCCGGACATTTCCCGCTCCGGCGCGGCCGACAAGATCGCGCTCGACAACTTCGGCCGCCGGCTCGTGCCCGGCACACCGACATTGCCATCCCGCATTGTCGCAATTGCCATTCCGCCCGGGGCCGAGTTCGTGGACCTGTCCTACGAGCTCGGGTCGGCTCAGGTCCTGCCCGGCACGTACGACATCGCGCCGGTAGCGCTGCCCGGCGTGATCGGTGCGGATGAGGCGGAACTGCACGCCAGGTTGCAGAGCACCTACGACGAGAACTATCGCGCCACCTTCGGAACTGATGCACCCTACCCCCGGGAGGTGGTCGAGTTCGTCCGCACGGCCGGCTACCGCCGGTACAACCTCGTCGACGTGCGCGTAATGCCGATCGTCTATCACCCCCTCACGCGGGAGCTGACGTACTACCCGGACATCATCATTGACGTGCACTATCGTCTGCCGGCCGACCGTTCGGCCGCCCTGATTGACTACCAACCGCGCCAGGAGCAGTTCGCCCGCGAATTCGTCTACAACTATGACCAGGCCCAGGACTGGTACGGCACTGTAACGGGCGGCTCGCGCTCGCAGAGCGACTATGTCATCATCACGCTCGATTCGCTCGTTTCCGCCGTGCAGCCGCTGGTTGAGTGGGAAACGCTCAAGGGCCGCAGCGTTGAAGTCGTGACCAAGTCCTGGATTCAGTCCACCTACATGGGCTACGACCTGGCCGAGAAAATACGTAACTTCCTCCGCGAGAAGTACCCGACCGAGGCCTGGGGCATTGAGGACGTGCTGTTGGTCGGCCACCGCGACGACTTGCCGATGCGCCGCGTACAGCAGGATACCGGCTACGGCAAGCCCGAAACCGACTACTACTACGCCGAGCTCTCTCTGCCGGACAGCGCGTCGTGGGACTACGACGGCGACCACCTTTACGGCGAAAGCAGCGACCCGATCGATTTCTACGCCGAGGTCAATGTCGGCCGCATCCCTTGGAGCGACCCCGCCAAGGTACAGCACATCTGCGAGAAATCAGTGGCCTTCGAGCTGAATGAGGACCCGTCCTACAAGAAGAACATCCTGCTGCTGGGCGCCTTCTTCTGGTCCGACACTGATAACGCCGTGCTGATGGAAATGAAGGTCAACCAGCTCTGGATGACCAGTTGGACCAAGACGCGCCTGTACGAGAAGTACTCCGGCTACTACTCCTCATACGACTGCGACTACCCGCTCTCACATGACAACGTCATGCAGGTCTGGCCCACCGGGAAATACGCTTTCGTCAACTGGGCCGGCCACGGCTCCCCGACCGCGTGCTACATCTGCGGCATGGGGTCGCCGCAGTTCATCTCGTCCAGCGATTGCCCGGCCCTGGACGATGAGCACCCCGGCATCGTTTTCGCGGCCGCCTGCAGCAACTCCGACACCGACCACCTCAACATCGGCCAGGCCATGATGGCCCAGGGCGCAGTCGGCTTCCTCGGCGCCACGAAGGTGGCTTACGGCTTCCACGCGTGGGACGACCCATACGACGGCTCGACCGCCTCGGTCGATTACTTCTTCACCACCTGCGTGACCTCGACCAATTACACGATCGGGCAGGCCCTGCAATGGACGCTGACCCACATGTACAGCCACGACCTGTGGTGGTACCCCTACTACGAGACGTTCGAGTGGGGTGCCCTGTGGGGCAACCCCAACCTCAGCATGGGCCCGCCGCCCTTCATGCGCATCGTCCTGCTCGACAACGTGCCGCAGTTCGTCCCTCCGCGCCAGGAACTCCCGCTCAACGTACGCGTCTTCACCGGCACCGAGGAGTACACGCCGGGCTCAGCGCTGCTGCACTACCGCTACGATGACGGCGAATGGCTCACCGTTCCGCTGACCCACATCAGCGGCGAGTACTACCAGACCACGCTGCCCGCCCCGGGCTGCAGCGACGCACCCCAGTTCTACTTCAGCGCCGAGGGCTCAATCAGCGGCCTGGTTACCTGCCCGAACGGCGCACCCGGCAACTACTTCTCGGCCACCGTCGCGACTGTCAGCACGCTGCTGGCCGACAGCTTCGACACCCATCAGGGCTGGGCCGTCCACAACGACATTTCGCTAACCAGCGGCGCCTGGGAGCGCGGCATCCCCATCGGCGGCGGCCAGCGCGGCGACCCGCCCACTGACTACGACGGCTCCGGCTGGTGCTACCTGACCGGAAACGCACCCGGAAACAGCGATGTTGACTGGGGCCCGACCACCCTGGTTTCGCCTACGCTCAACCTCCTGGGCCGCGAGAACCCGCTGCTGACGTTCGCCTACTGGTGGTACAACGACGACCAGGACGGCGACCCCCTGACAATCGAACTGTCCGACGACGGCGGGGCTTCCTGGGTGCTGGTCGACGTGATCGCCAACATCCCGCCCGGCTGGAATCGGCGCTCGCTGTACGTTACGGACTACGTCACGCCGACAAACGACGTACGGATCCGGTTCAGTGCCATGGATTATCCCAATGACTCCGTCACCGAAGGGGCCATCGACGCCATCGAGATAATCGATATCACCTGTACGCCATACGTGCCCGGCGACCTGAACTGCGACGAGGCGGTCAACTCCTACGACATCGACCCCTTCGTCCTGGCGCTCAGCTACCCGGACGCGTACCTGCTCGCCTATCCGGACTGCAATCTGCTCCTGGCCGACTGCAACGGCGACGGGTTGGTAAACGCCTTCGACATCGACGCCTTCGTGACGCTCTTGACCGGCCAGGACGATTAGCGCCGTTTCGAAATCAAGGACTCTCCGTCCTGCGTTCGTGCCAGTAACGGTCAGGACATAATGGACTCACGCCGGGCGCGCCGGCAGGCGCGCCCGGCCATGCGCTGACCGGCTTCACCAAAGAACGGCTGGACCACACCGCTCCCGGGCTTGCAGGCCAGCGTCTCTGGTATGCTGCTCCCCCACCGGCCGATAACCTGGGCGGCTAAGGATCGGCCGTCTCCAACGAAAATGACATGGGCGCCGGCATGAGTTCCGCCGACCTCTGCTCCGGCCGCCAGACCCATACTTCCGGCGTCTGGATCTCGAAGAACGGCTCCGTCGCGCGAAGCCTGGTCTGACGCAGCA
>CAZYGM010000200.1:0-6120 GCA_964647015.1 uncultured Planctomycetales bacterium
CCGCCGGAGACTGTGCCAGAACCACCGTCGCCCCGCTTGCCGCCAGCAGGCCGGCGCCCCAGAACACCAGTCCGAATAAGGTCAGGCCGCGCTGCGTCATTCCCAAACTCCTGGACCGGCCATACGCCCGAACTCGGCGCCGCCGGACAGTCCCATAACAACACAGCGCCCAACCACCCGGACCGGCTGCCCAGTACGCTGTAGATTCACACTTTCTATTATGCAAAGTGTTCCGGCCCATCTCCAAGGACGGCTGCTCCGCGCCGCGCTTCATGGCTCGCTGCCACCCCTCACAGAATCCGGCAGGTCGCCGACCGCTCGGCCCAGATTCGTGCAACTCGTCCGGAAAAAGCCACATGGCCGGTCGTTTTCCGGATAATTCCCCCCTTACAAAGCCGTTCCGCGCGGTATAATGTCCTTGCCTCCTGGATTCCGACCACGCCCGGCTCGGCCGGGCGCCGGGGGCTCGACCTCACGGGGAGCGTCGGCCCATTACGCCGCCAATTCACCGGGAGGCACACAGGGGCACGCCCATGCGTGCGAGCACACGCCACCAGGCTCCGCTCACGGCCGCCGCGGCCGTGTGTCGCTGCTCTGCTGAGCGCAAGCTATCTCCAGGCAAGTCACCGGGTGGGGGGAGAAGGAGTGGGATCATGCAATTACGGCTTCCATCGACAGTGTCGGTCATTGCCGGCCTGCTGGTCACCAACGTCTGCCTCGCCGGCCAGTTGGCCGCCGCGGGCGGCGCGCGCGAGGCGAACATGCCGGCGGACCATGAGTTGAAAGTGTCGGCGGAGCGGTTCCGTGCGCCTGCGGGGGGCGACGAGTTGCCGGCGGCAGAATGGGCGAATGCATTGGCTGGGGTGGTCGCCGAGCGCAGGGCGCGGCATGCGGCAGTGGCGGATGAGCAGCCGAACGTGCCGGTAATGCCGGCGGCGGTGAAGGAGGACGCGCCAGCGGCGGGGTGGTTGCACCCGGCTGGCGCCAAACAGAACGAGATTGGCGGGTATTGCGAGATTTGCTACACCAACTGCGGGGCCAGTGCGTACGACTGGATCACGCACGTGATCTTCGCCGGCATTGACAACGAGACCTCGTATGAAGACTGCCCGTGCAGCTACGGCGACTACACGGATCTGGTTGCCACCGTGTCCCCGGGTGTCACTTACCCGCTGACGGTGAGCTTCTACTCGCAAGGCAGCTGGACCGAATGTGTCACCGTCTGGATCGACTGGAACCAGAATCAGATCTTCGAGGAGTCTGAGAAGTACAACCTCGCGTGTGGCATCGACGCCACGCTGACGCTGGACATTGCGGTCCCGCCGACGGCGTTGCCGGGCATGACGCGCATGCGCGTCGTCGAGCGTTACAGCACCGCCGAGACGGATCCCTGTGCCAGCTACAGCTACGGCGAGGCTGAGGACTACAGCGTGTTCGTGGCCAGCGAGGGCGTTACTGGCGCTTGCTGCGACATCTACACCGGCGTGTGCGAGAATGACGTTGCGGCCGTTGATTGCCAACCACCGCTGCAGTTCTTCTGGCAGGAGCAGTGCGAAGAGATGACCCCGCCGTGTGGCAACCCCGGTTGCTGCTGCGACGAGGATGCGGCTGTGGCGTTCGAGGAGTTCGAGGTTAACTGTACCGGCCGCTTCGTGGCCGGTGCGGTTGGCGGGGACTGCGCGATCGGCACCTTCACGCCGCCGTGCGGCGAGTGGCAGCCGGTGGGCATCCTGTATTGCCCGAGCCAGCCTGACAACCCAGCGTTCCGCGACGCGGTGGCCGCGATCATCGGCGATGTCTGTGACTATTACGACGCGCGTGTGGGCACGCCTTCGCTGGACTTGCTGATGCAGTACTGGTGCGTCATGACTTGGGTCAACTATCCGTACGCGGACAAGGTCGCGATGGGCGACGTGCTGGCAGACTGCGCTGACGTCGGCCAGCGCGTGATCCTGGGTCAGTGGTGCCTGCCGACTGCGACCAACTATCTGGGCGGCCGCATCATGTCCATGTCCCACGAGTACTGCCCGGTCAGCGGGACCAGCTACGCCAGTGCCTCGTACATGGGTGACGGCGTTGGCTGCGAGTTCATCGGCGTCTCGTCGCTTTCGTCGAGCTACGTCGACATTGCCACGCTGCGGACCGGCCCGTTCTGGAGCAGCGGCACCTTCAGCCACGGCGGAGTGGCTGGCGCCTGGCGCCTGGACAAGGTCGTGACGTACGCGCCCGGCATGGCCGGCGGTGAGTCGTTCAGCTCCGGCGATTGGGCGCAGTTCCTGGTCAACCTGTGTGGATTCAGCTCAGACCCAGGGTGGTATGGTGCGTGCTGCAACCCCGTGACCGGCACGTGCGAGAACCATGTCTACGCTCTCGACTGCCTGCGTCCACACGAGTTTCACTACCAGAAGCAGTGTGCCGAGCTCGATCCGCCGTGCGGCACGCCGGGTTGCTGCTGCGTCGACAGCGAGTATGAGGTCAGTGTTGAGTACGAGGCCAACTGCAACGGCCGGTTCCTGCCGGGCGTGCTGGGCGCGGCCTGCGACATCGACGCCTTCGATCCGCCGTGCGGTGAGTGGCACTGCGCGGGACTGCTGTACGCGCCGACCGAGGTCGACAACCCGACGTTCCGTAACGCGGTTGAGGCGCTGCTGGGACAGCCGGTCGACTACCACGACGCCCGCGTGGCCACGCCGACCCTGGACGAGATCAAGGATTACTGCACCGTCATGACGTGGGTCAACTACGCCTACGCCAACAAGGACGCCATGGGCGACGTGCTGGCGGACTATGCGGACGCGGGTGGCCGCGTGATACTGGGTCAATGGTGTTTGCACACGACGCAGAGCAACTGGCTGGGCGGCCGCATCATGGCGGCGGAGTACCTGCCGATTACCGGCACGAGCTACATCACGGGCGGCACGTCTTACGTGGGTGACGGCATTGGCTACGAGTATCAGGATGTCGACACGCTGTACGCGACCTACTGCGACCAGGTTAGCCTGGCTGCCGGGCCCTTCTGGGGTTCTGGCACGTGGTCGACCGGCACCCTGGTTGCTGCGTGGCGCGCGGACAAGGCTGTGACGTACAGCGCCGGCAACACCGGGGGCACGTACAGCAGCGGTGATTGGGCACAGTTCACGGTCAACCTGAGTTCGGTGCTGGCGTTCAACCCTCCCGGCGCCTGCTGCGACGTGTACACGGGCGAGTGTGCTGACTACGTGCCCTTATTTGACTGCCGGCCGCCGCTTGAATTCCACTGGATGTACTGGGAGTGCGCTGACCTTGACCCGCCGTGCGGCGATCCCGGTTGCTGCTGTGATCGGCCCGAGTCGGGTGCCGTCACCGAGCCGCACTTCGCGTACGCGATCAACTGCGACGGCCGCTTCCTGTCGGGCGTGCTCGGCGATGATTGCGTCGCCGCGGCCTTCGAGCCGGTGTGCGGTCTGTACCTGGCCTGCGAGCATTCCATCGCGATGTGGGATGACTACGGCGACGGCTGGAACGGCGGTTACATTGACATCTACGTTAACGGTGAGCTTGCGGCCGCCGGCGTGACGCTGGCGAGCGGTGCCGGGCCCGAGGACTTCGTGTTCGAGGCCGCGACCGGTGCCGAGATTACGACGGTCTACACCGCTGGCAGCTGGGCGTACGAGAACTCGTACTGCATCTATGCCATCACCGGCGCTGAGTTGGGCTGCGACGGCCTGGGCGGTGTCGACCCGGTCGGCATCACGGTCTACGGCTACTGTGGCGAGCCCGGTGCCTGCTGCAATCCGTACACGGGCGAGTGTGTTGACGATGTGGTCTGGCAGGAGTGCCCGGCCCCGCTGCAGCACTTCGGCACCGAAGAGTGCGCCGAGTTGAACCCGCCGTGCGGTGACCCGGGTGCTTGCTGCCTCGACGCGGCGGCGACCTGCCAAAACCCCGTGTTCCGAGTGCTTTGCCCGCCTCCGGCACGCTTCCTCTCGGGCGCGGCCTGTGATCCGGATCCGTTTACGCCGGCTTGCGGCGACTGGGTCCCCGCCGGCCTGTTGTACGCCCCGACCGAGGGTGACAACCCGGCGTTCCGTGCCGCGGTGCTGGCGATCATCGGCGATAAGTGCGACTACTTCGACGCCCGCACGGGCGTACCGCCTATGGACCTGCTGACCCAGTACGAAGCAGTTATGACCTGGGCCAACTACGCTTACTCGGACCGCGTTGCCATGGGCAACCGCCTGGCCGAGTTCGCGGACGCGGGCGGCAAGGTGATCCTGGGTCAGTGGACCAAGCAGAGCGACCAGGGCAACTACCTGACCGGCCGGATCATGGAGGACTGCTGCCCGGTCCTGACGATCAGCACCAGCTATGGCTCCGGCTCGTACGCCGGTGACGGCGTCCTCTGGCATAGCGGCGTGTCGTCGTACGACACGAGCTATCTGGATCGGATTACCACGGTGGCCGAAGGCACGGTCATCGACGGTCACTTCAGCACGGGCACTCCGTCGCTCGTGGTGTTATGCAACGCCTGCGGCACGTGGTGGTGCGACCTGAACGGCGACATGCTTGTCGATTCGGCCGACCTGAACATGCTGTACATGGCGTTCGGCTCGCAGGCTGGTGATCCGGCCTGGCTGCCGGCCGCTGACTATGACGGCGATGGCCGCATTACCCTGGTTGACTGGCAGGCCTGGCGCCAGTGCTACATCGACTACCTCGACTGGGCGGAAGATCCCTCCCAGCCGATTCCGGTCGGTGGCCCTGGCATGGTCTTCTACAGCGCCGGTAACACCGGTGGCTACCTGGGTGGCGGCGACTGGGCCAAGCTGACTGCCAACATGGTCCAGATTCCGTGCGAAGGCATGGGCGCCTGCTGCGACGTCACCACTGGCGAGTGCGTTGATGACGTTGACGTCATGGACTGCCTGACGTTCCCGCTGCAGTTCCACTACCAGGGTCAGTGTGACGAGCTCGATCCGCCGTGCGGTAACCCGGGTTGCTGCTGCGATCGGCCCGAGTCTGGTGAGATCACCGATCCGCGCTGGTCGCTCGCGGCCAACTGCAATGGTCGGTTCCTGTCGGGTGTGCTCGGCGGCGATTGCGTGGCGGAGGCGTTCCAGCCGGAGTGTGGCTTGTGGGAGCCGGTTGGCATTCTGTACGCTCCGGCCGACCCGGACAACGCGACGTTCCGCGCCGCGGTGACGGCGCTCACGGGCTCGGCCTGCGACTACTACGACGCCCGCACGGGCACGCCTTCGCTGGCGATGTTGCAGGAATACGAGTGCGTCCTGACGTGGGTGAACTACGCCTACTCTGACAAGGACGCGATGGGCAACGTCCTGGCCGACTTCGTCGATGTCGGCGGCCATGTCGTTCTGGGTCAGTGGTGCCTGCCGACCGCCGGTAACTACCTGGGCGGCCGCATCATGACGGACGACTACTGCCCGACCACGGCGAGCAGCCAGACGAGTGCGTCGTACATGGGCGACGGTTTTGGCTGTGAGTTCTTCGGCGTCACCACGCTCGAGGCGAGCTACTGCGACCAGATGTCGCTGCGGCCCGGTCCGACCTTCGGCGCCGGGACGTGGGATACCGGCACGCTGGTTGCCGGCTGGCGTCTGGACAAGTACGTGAAGTACGCGGCCGGTCACACCGGTGGCAGCTACAGCACCGGCGATTGGGCCCAGTTCACGGTCAACCTGTGCTCGTGCCCGCTCGAGCCGGTGTACGGCGCCTGCTGTGATCCGTACACGGGCGAATGCACCGACGATGTGGACGTGCAGGACTGCCTGCCGCCGCTGCAGTTCACCTGGGAAACGGCCTGTGCGGCCTTGGTGCCGCCGTGCGGTAACCCCGGTGCCTGCTGCGACATCTACACCGGCGACTGCTGGGATCCCGTGCTCCGGCTCAACTGTGAGTATGCCCGCTTCGAGTCGGGCGGCCAGTGTGAGGAACTCGACCCGCCGTGCGGCACGCCTGGTTGCTGCTGCGTCGACAGCGTAATCGATGTCAGTGTTGAGTACCGGGCCAACTGCGCCGGCCGGTTCCTGCCGGGCGTGCTCGACGAGGACTGCAACATCGACGCCTTCGATCCGCCGTGCGGCGAATGGGAATGCGCGGGTTTGCTGTATGCCCCGACCG
>CAZYGM010000201.1:0-2084 GCA_964647015.1 uncultured Planctomycetales bacterium
GGATCATCAGCGCAGGCCGAGGCTGTCGGTATAGCCGGTCAGGAAGAGGAACTGGTTCTGCGTGATGACCGGAATGTGCAGCGTGCGGGCCTCGTCGATCAGCGTGCGGAAACGCGAGGCCTCGAGGGCGCGGCGTTCAGCCTGGTCCCGGACGACATCGCTGGTGCCGGCGGGGAAGGTGGGCACGTTGGGTGCGACGCCGATGACCACGAAGTCAACGCTTTCGTTCAGCTCGGGCATGACGTCGCCGCCCCAGCGGCGGACGATGGCGGCCATGTTGGCGGCGCCGTCGACATCAATGCGGCCGTCAAAATCGAGGTCGAAGTCACCACGGATGACGAAGGTGGGCCGCCGCCCCTGCTCGTAGGCGAGGTTGACGACGATGTCGCCCTCCATGACAGGCTGTCCGGTTACAGCGCGCGTCACGCGGCACTCGGCCGTGCTGGGCATGAGCGTGAGCACTTCGAGGGAGGCCTTGCCACGGGGGTCCTTGGCAAATGAACCGGCCTGCGAATAGACCTCGAAGGGCATGCCGATCTTGAGGTTGTTGTCGGCGCCGAGGTTGATATAGACGATGTCGCTGCCGGGGATGGCGCGCAGGATGCGGCCGTCAGCCTTCTTGAGGATGGCCTCCGCGTCGAAGGTGCCCTTGAGGTCCTTGACCTGATCCTGAAGCCTGGTGATCAGGTTGGCCTGGCGGGTGTTCACGAGTTCCATTTCGCGACGGTCCTGGTCGGCGCTGCGGCGGACCTGCTGCAGTTCGCGCTCGTGCGCTTCGAGGGCGCTGCGCATCTGGGCCAGTTGCGCATCCTTTTCGGCGAGCCCGCGGTTAAAGCCGGCGGTGACCTGTTCGTAGTCACCCTTGGTCTTGGCGATCTGCTGTTCGTAGGTGCTGCGGGCGGTTTCGACCTGGCGGGTAAGGGAGTCGATGGTGCCGCGCTGCGTTTCCATCTGGCGCGCCTGGCGCTCGATGGTCTGACGAGCGCCAGTCAGATTGCTGTCAAGTGCGCGGAGCGCCGTGAACAGCGTGTCGGTGGGATTGACGACGTCGGGCTTGGAGGCGTTGATCTCGGCGAGCAGGTCGTTGGCACGCTGGTCCAGGGCCGCCGCGACGGCCTCCTCGCCGGCGACGAGCTTAGCCATCTTGTTAAGGTCATCGGACATCACACCGAAGACCGTGGTACGACGAGCAGTAGCCTCATTCTGGTAGTAGGCCGGGGGCGTGCCGTAGCTGCTGAGCCGGCGCTGCGCCTGGTCTGCGGCCTGTTCGGCGCTCTTGACCTTGGTGAGCTGGAATATGAAACCACCCAGCGCCGCGACGCTGACAAACGCGAAGGCGATAAGCCCGATGTGGACGCCACTCAGGCCGCCTCCACGGGCCGTAGCCGGTCGACCCGCCATCCGTGCACTCCTATAGCTTCTGATCGCACTTTTGGCTGCTGTGCCCACGTCGCCGGACGGTCGTCCGGCACTACCCGTGACGCGCGCACGGAATCTGGGGGAGTATGCGTCAAGGCCGCCGGCTTGTCAAAGAGCAAAAGAGGCCGATCGGCCGGGGCGTGCGGGTTGACCAGGGCCCTGGGTGCGGCTGATGATGCGTGCTGGCAGGGCCGGTTGGGTTGCCCGGTGCGGTGACTGGGTGTCGGCGGACGGCAGTGAAGCGGGCTATGCATGGCTAAGTCGGTGAAGAATCTGAAGTTTGAGGAGGCCATGGCGCGGCTGGACGCGCTCGTGGCGGCAATGGAGTCGGGCGAGATCGGACTGGAGGAGTCGCTGGCCAGCTACGAGGAGGCGACGCAACTGGCGGCGCGCTGCCGGCAGATTCTTGATGAGACCGAGCTGCGCATTCAGAAGATCCAGGTGGAGGCGGGCCGGATCCGGACGGCGCCGTTTGCGGAGTCGGTCGAACCGGAGTCGGAGCAATCGAACGAGGAATCCTGAGCGGAGTGCGGCGGGGAGCAGCGGGGTGTTGACTGGGTCTGCGCAGGGAGCACGGTGATGGTTGGGGTGGGTGTCGTGATGTCATCCTTGGGCCGGCTGCTGCACGGGTTGGCAGACGCGGCCTTACCCCAGACCTGTGTGGT
>CAZYGM010000201.1:2184-6103 GCA_964647015.1 uncultured Planctomycetales bacterium
AGGCAGAGGGCTCGGCGGCCGCGGAGTTGGCCGGCGAAGCCCGCATACTTGTTGCGGCCGGCAATGCGCAGGATCAAGTCTTCGTTGACGCGTTTGTCGAGCTGCAGGAGGTCGCCCGGGCGCAGGCGGCGCAGCTCACCGAGCCTGATGCGAGTTGAGCCGAGGAAGGCGGTCAGGTCGACGGTGCTGCGCGTGAGGTTGCGTGCCAGGCGGCGCAACTGGGTGTCGGTGGCTTCCTTGGCCTTGTAGCCGAACCAGGACTGCGTGGTAAGCTTGCTGAGCACCGATTCGATCGTGTTGAAGGGGATGCACATGCTGATGGTGCCGGCACACTGGCCCATCTTGATTTCGAAGGTGATGAAGACGACCACCTCGGTAGGTGCGACGATGTGCACGAGTTGTGGGTTGCTTTCGACGTCGACGACCTGAAAACGGGCTTCGACCAGGTTGCGCCAGACTTCGGAGAGGTGCTCGAGGGCGCTTTCGACGATGCGGTTGATGAGGCGCCATTCGATTGAGGTCAGCGGGCGCTGGGGGATGTACAGCTCGGCGTTGGTGCCGCCGAGGAGCCGATCGATGATCGGGTAGACGATAAGGGGGCTGAGCTCAAGGCACATCTGGCCTTCGAGGGGCGGGGCGTGGAGTATGACGAAACAGGTTGGGTTGGGCAGGGAGTGGATGAACTCGCTGTAGGTAAGCTGCTCGACGCCCACGACACGCACGTCAATGATGGTGCGCAGGAAGCCGGAAAGGGTCGCGCCGAAATTGCGGGCGAAGCCGTCGTGGATCGAGCCGAGGGCGCGGATATGGTCCTTGCTGACGCGTTCAGGGCGTTTGAAGTCGTAGGTGCTTACGTCGCGGCGGGGGCTCAGGTTGGGCTTGAATGCGGCGCGGGTCCTGGCGGGGCCAGAGCCGCCGCTGGCAGGGCCGGCGTCGGCCTCGGCGCCGTCATCCTGAGCCACGGACGCTAGTAGCGCGTCAATTTCACTTTGATCGAGAACCTCGGACATACTGCTCGCAGCCCGCAGAGACGGCGCCACCACGCCGCGCCCCCGTTGGGGTACGGCGTGTGGTTAGTACCCGCAGATGCTATCGGAACTGCAAGCGGTGGGCTTGACGGCCGGTCCGGGCAGGCGCGCGCCAGGGGCGCCAACCGGCAGAGACTGCGCTAGCCGGCCGCACGGCGACCGGCCATAGCGCCGGCTAGCCGAGTTGCTGTTGGGCTGTTGCCGGGCGTCTCGGCATTCGGCGCAACCCACCTGGCGGAGCGCGGCATCCGGTTAGTTATCGGCCGCAAGCGTGAGGCGTTCGGGGCATGTTCGAAGTTCAACGGCGGCACTTGGCCCGCCGGGGAGGTTCCGAGGCGATAGTGCACGGCGCTGGCCATGAGCCGGGTGGGACAGCGGAGCCCGGGCTACCCCCCTGCCCCAAGTGGGGTTACCGCTTGGGGCCGGGAGCAGGCGCGCTATGCGGTCTGTTAGGCCCGGGCGTCACCGGCCCGACGGGTTGTGTGCCAGGTCATCATGTTCGCGGCCACCTGGCCTAGCGGCCGACGGGGTTCGGCATGAATGGGGGCTTGTCGAAGTCCCGATCGATCTTCGCCAGATCCAACTCCTCGAACAGCATTGCCGGGGCCACGAAGCTCTGGCCGGTCGCGCTTTGGTTGTACACGAAGACGCGTTCGCCGACGCCCAGGAGTTGCTTGAACGCGCGGAGGTCGAGCCCGCTCAGCTCGACGCCACGGACGAGTTCGCGCCGGCCATCTTCGTAGACCTTGTATATCTCGAGGGGGTTGCGGCCACCAGACATGCGCATCCGGGAGAATCCGTCGGAACCACCGCCGGTCTCGCCCAGGCGGGCAATGAGGATGCCAAAGTCCAGGCCTTCATCCCGCGCCGCGGACAAGAGTTCCTGGTGCAGTTGCTCATCTGAGAGCGGGTCGTCGCCGGTGAGAAGCAGTACGCTCGTGGATGCCGACGGTCCGGACGTGCCGCGGCCGTGCCCGGTCGAGCGATCGGCGATTCGTGACGGGTTTCGGGACATGACCTGGGCTTCGAGCCGCCCGCCGTCCACAAGCGTCACGGGCCGGGCAAGCACGCCTTGATGGTCAAACTGGTAGTGCCCGATCAGCGGCACGTCGGCGAAGGCCTCAAGAGTGGGGTCGTCCACGATGCGAATGTAGCGCGGGAAGAGCCGCTGCCCGATCTTGTTCTCGAAATCGTCGGGATTGGAGCTGCTGCCGACGGGGCGCTGGCCTCCGGCGAAGCGATCGGCGAAGAAGCTTCCAAAGAGCTCGGCGGCGGGTTGCGCAGCGAGCAAGACCGGTCCGTTGTAGGTTTCCAGCACGGGCGCGGTTCGCAGGGCAATGAGCCGCCTAACCATCTTGACGGTCTCGGCCCGCAACTCCTCCTCGGTCGGAAGGTCCGCGAACTTCAGGGCACAGGCGGTCACTGAATCGGCCAGCTCCATGCCGTCGTCGGCGCGGGTCTGCGCGTTGACTTCGATCGCGAAGCGGTGTCCGGCGATGCGGATGCGCGTGCCCTCGGTGTTGACGAGGTAGCGGTGTCCGCCCACGGCCGTGGCGCTTACCGAGGAGTCCTCGATTTCCGGGTGATCCCGGAAGATGCGGGAAAGCTCGAGCGCGAGGCGCTCAAGTTCCTGCTCGTGCAACTCGACGACCGGCCGGTCCTCCAAGTACACGACCGGCTCTTCGCGCGAGAAGTCCGCCGGCTTGTCCTCGATCAGCTTGCCCTGCATGAAGGCTTTCTTCTGCTCAAACGTCTCGACGACGTCCTTGTATTGGCGGTCGGTCGCCCACCAGATGGCCTGGCGGATGGCGTGGTAGTCGTCCTCGATGGGCACGGACGCGGCGCCGCCCCCGCCGCCGCGCCTGAAGCGCCGACCGCGATAGCCGAATCCGGCCTCGAAGTTGGTGTTGTCCAACTCGTAGGAGCCGACCCGGACCTCGGTGCGGAGTGTGCGGTCACGGTTGCTGCCGGTCATGACCACGGAGCCCAGTTCGGCGGCGATGACGAACTGGCGTGCGTCCTGCAGCGCGAACTCGATGAAGTAGGGTCGTTCGAGGTCTTCAAGGACGAGCGAGTCCTGGTTGCGCTCAATCTCATCGACGAGCGCGCGCAGGACTACGTCGCGCGCCTTCTCCTGTTCAAGGTTTTGTGCCAGGGCCGCCGCGGCCAGGGCTGCGACCAGGGCCAGCGAGGCATAGCGTGTGCATCTCATATTCGTTATCTCCGTGCGGGTCCGGGCGGTGAACCGCCGGCCCGCGGTTTGGCGGTCCCGGATCGTGTGTACGCAATCAACCTTTGCGGCTTTCCGCAGCGATCGGCGCCGGCAGGATCGGCGGGCGATCCTGGGCCCGCTGGCGTCGCTCGATCTCGATCTGCCGGACGAGGATACTGGGTGATATTGACGACACGGGCACGGAGCCCGACTCGGCCCCGCAGTAGCCGTTAAACACGGCGGGATCGTCGGCCGTGGCCATTATGCCGGCGAACGACGTCAAGGGCGTTCCGCATATATCCACGCCGCGCACCAGTTCATCCGGGCGCCCGTCCACGAAAACGCGGTACACCTTGATGGGCAGAACCTTGAAAGCCTGCGGGCTGAAGGTCGTAGTGGTGGTGAAGCCGCCGGAGATGTCGGTGAACAGCAGGCCGAATTCCTTGTCCTGCCGGCGGCACTCCTCGAGCAGCATGGCGCGCAGCTCGTCGAAGGCAACCTGCTTCTCGGACTCGATGATGAGGTTGCCCATGCGGGCGACGACCTTCAGGCCGGGCTGGCGCCGACCGTGGCCGTTGGACTGGGTGATGCCGCGCGTGGGCGACCGGGACATGAGAAACGTCTTCAGGATGCCCTGGTCGACGAGATGGACGCGGCTGCTGGGAACGCACTCGTCGTC
>CAZYGM010000202.1:0-6049 GCA_964647015.1 uncultured Planctomycetales bacterium
TGGTAAAGTTGAAGTCACATGGCAGCGTCGGCCCAGAACCGGTCGATAATGGTGTAGACGCTGTCGGCATAAGACCGTTAACGCAAGGCGCCCCACGCAGCGGGACGCCCTGCGTCAGCGGTCCCTTGGAAAAGGGTCCGAAACATGTCAGTCACTAATGGTGCGCTGGAGGCTTGCCAGGAGCGGATCGGTTACCGTTTCAAGAACCCGGCCCTGCTCGCGGCCGCCCTTACTCATTCTTCCTCAGCCAACATGCGCCGCGACAGCAACGAGCGGCTTGAATTCCTCGGCGACGCAGTGCTGGGCCTCGTGGTCTGCCACCATCTCTACCAGCGGCTTCCCGAGGCGATGGAGGGCGACCTGACCAAGATCAAGTCGGAGGTGGTATCGCGGCGCGCCTGTGCGCGCGTGGCGCAGGCCTTGGGCCTGCCAGGCGTACTGCACTGCGGCCAGGGCATGGACGTCGGCGAGCACATGCCGCGCTCACTTGCCGCCGCTGCTTTGGAGTCGCTGGTCGGAGCCGTGTTTCTTGATGGCGGCTTCGAAGTCGCCCGCGAGTTCATCCTCAAGCACGTGGCCGAGGAGTTGCGGCAAGCCATCGGCTCTGAGCACCATTTCAACTTCAAATCACAGCTTCAGCAGTATGCCCAACGTGAGATTGGCAGCACGCCCTGCTACAACGTTCTTGATGAGAAGGGCCCAGATCACGCCAAGTGTTTCGAAGTCGCGGCCTCCATCGGACAGCGGCACTTCCCCAGCGCCTGGGGCCCGTCGAAGAAGGACGCCGAGCAGAAGGCCGCGTGGCTGGCGCTGGTGACGCTCGGCGTGCTGAGTGACACCGTGCCGATTAGCGACGAGGCTGCCTCCTGAGGCCAGAACGCGGCCCACATGCACCCACGATTGACGCGGGCATACGTGTCCCGTACCGTGCATATTGACGCGTAATGAGGACCGCATGCTGGCGCTGGCCTGGGCCAATTTGATGCATCGCAAGCTGCGCACTGCGCTGAGCGCGCTGGCGGTCGGCCTGGGCATCGCCCTGCTGCTGGTCTCCAAGGGGCTGGCCAACGGCTCGATTGCGGAGGTCGACGCCCGCATGCAGAGCGTCGCTGCCGAAATCGTCATCCTGCCGGCCCAGGAAAACGTCATCTTCACCAACGGCGCCCCCTTTCCGGGCATCTTCGAACGCCTGATCGCCCGTCAGGCCGATGAATCCGGCCCCCTGGCCGCCAACGTGATCCCCGTCTTTTTCGGCCAGGCTCACATGGGCGGGCAGCAGCAGCGGCTTTTCGGCGTCGATCCGCGCCAGATGGATCTGTTCCTCGGTCCACGCCGCGTGCTGGCTGGGCAGGTCTTCGATCGCGCGGTCGAGTTTGCCGAACTCGTCGCGGCGACCGGCCGGGCCGATTCAGCAGAAGTCATTGCCGCAGATGAACTTAGCGACCGGATCGACGACGGCCTGGAGCTCGTAATCGACGATCGGCTGCGGCGAGCGGGGTGGCGGGATGAGAACGGAATCCACCAGGAATACCGCCTCGGCGACGTCATCCGGCTGATGGGCCGGCCCTTCCGGATCGTCGGAATCGTGGAAGCCGGCGTTGCCGGCCGGGTCTTCGCACCGTTGCAGACCATGCGCGAGCTGCTCAATGGCGGACAGCCGTGGTCAAGCATGTTCTTCGTGCAACTGCGCCCGGATGTCGATCCCGTCCTGGCCGCGGACCACTTTCAGGCGGTCCTCGGCAACGAGGCCCGCGTGGAGCTCAAGAGCGAGTACGGCCGGCTGCTGCACGAGAGCTTCGCGCAGGTAAGCATGTACATGTCCGCGACCAGCGGCCTGGCACTGGTAGTGTGCTTCCTGTTTATCCTGCTGACCATGCACACGATGGTGCTGGAGCGCACGCGCGAGATCGGCATACTGAAGTCCCTGGGTATGAGCCGCCTGGGCCTGGTGCAGCTCTCTGTGATTGAGGCCCTGGTGGTTTCCGTGGCGGGCGTAGCGATCGGCGTCGGGCTCGCCGGCGCGGCCAAGTGGGGGCTGTCAATCGCCAAGCCTCTGCTTACAGTAGACTTAACTCCGGCACTGCTGGTCATTGCCGTCGCGTTGGGCGTGCTAGGCGGCACGCTTAGCGCGCTGTACCCCGGATACCGCGCCGCCCGGCTCGAACCCGCAACCGCGCTGGCCTACGAATGAACAACGAGTTGATGATTGACATTCAGGGCGTGCACCACGCCTATGAACATGACCGCGTCATCGAGCCCGTCCTGCACGGGATCGATCTGCGCGTACGCCGCGGCGAATTCGTCGTCGTTATGGGACCATCAGGCTGCGGCAAGACCACCCTCCTCAACATCCTCGGCCTAATGATGCCGCCCACACGCGCCGAAGGCCTGAACCTGGCCGGAGCCAACGCGCTGACGCTGACCGAAGCCGACCGCACGCGTCTGCGGCGCGAACTCATCGGCTTCGTATTCCAGCGCTTCAATCTGCTGCCAACCGTGACCGCCCGGCGAAATGTCGGCCTGCCCCTCGAAATACGCGGCGAAAACGTGGACGGCCAGGTGGACGCGCTGATCAAACGCGTCGGGCTGGCGAGCTATGCCGGCAAGAAGCCGGGCCAGCTTTCGGCCGGCCAGCAGCAGCGCTTTGCCCTGGCCCGGGCCCTGGTCGGAAGACCGGCGCTCCTGCTGGCTGACGAGCCGACCGGCAACCTCGACTCGGCCAACGCCGCCGAAGTCCTCGACCTGCTCAGCGCCTTCCACCGGGATTGGGGCCAAACGATCGTGTTGATTACCCACAACGACAACCTCGCGGTCGCCGCTGACCGTGTACTGCACATGCGCGATGGCCGACTCAGTGAGTGACGCAACCAGCGCCATTCTCGAAAAGCGCAGGGCCGCGGGAGCCGAAGCGCCCCTGCCCGGCACGCGGGCGTGGTTCGCGTTCTTCGTGCTCTGGATGGTGACGCTGGCAGCGCTCGCGCTGGCCATGTTTGACCGCTACGAGCGCGGACAAGCGGAGGCGTCGGGGCTGTGGCTGCTGGCCCTGATGTGCTTCTACCTGTCGCTGTGCAGCGCGCTCCTGCCATTGCCGACGGCCTGGATCATTCTGTTCGCCGCCGGACCCGAGGCGGGGCTCGCTGAATCCGGCATGACGCGAATAGTGCTCGTAGCCCTGTTCGGCGCCCTGGCCACGGTCGTCGCCAACCTCACTGAGTATCACGGCCTGTCCTGGCTGCTGCGGCACGGACTTGGCCGGCGGGTGCGGCAGGCGCGCATCTACCAATGGGGGGTGCGTTGGTTTGACAAGGCCCCGTTTCAGGCTCTGACGTTGGTCGGGTTTGTGCCGATTCCGATCGACGCCATCCGTTGGCTGGCCATTCTGCGGCGTTACCCGCGCGTGCGCTTCGCACTGGCGTACTTCTTCGGCCGCGGGGCACGTTACACGCTATTGGCCGGGCTGTCGGTGATGCTCGGGCTCACGCCCATTCAGATACTTGGCATCCAGATCGGGCTGGTCCTGCTGGCTGTGTGCGGGCGGATCCTCTGGCCACTCGCGGCGCGCTGGCGGCACTGGGCCACGCGTGCGCCGGTCAACGGCTCTTCAGCAGAATGACAATCACAAGCCCGGAAGACAGTTGAGTGAAGTCGCTCGAGGCGCTATGCTTATGCGCACGTTCCGCGTGCCGGCCGGGCATCCGTTCTTGAAGCTGACCCGGGACAGCTCAGAGCCAGGGAGACTGGAAATGTTAATGCGAACATCGGGCCTGTTGGCGACAGCGCTGGCAATTCTGCTGGGAACCGCAGTCGCGGCCCAAGCTGAATTGACTTCCATCTCCGGATCGGTGTACGCCGGCGTGCAAGAGATTGCCATGGGCAGTCCGGGCGGCACGGCCACGGCCAGCGATTCCTACCCGGACCCCTCGGCCAACCTGCCGCTGCAAGTCGTAGCCCGGCTGTACGCGGCGAACGACGAGGCGGCCGCCGCCGTCGCTGCGCAATTCGCCGACCCGCGCGATCTCAACCAGCCCAACCCGGAGGAATTCGCGCTGAACGTGGCCCTGCTCAGCACCACGCCCAACATCCGCTACACAGCCACCACCTACGCCCAGGAAGTCCGCGGCGTCCTGTTTACGCAGAGCGAGTTCCCGCTGCGTGAAGAGGGCGAGAGCGTCCCCTTGCTGGGCCAGTTGTTCGTCGACGGTGCTCTGGCCGTGTTCAGCCCCGCCAGCGCGACCGACCTGACCGGGGCGGAGGTGACACTGCGAATCACGATCGTCATGCAGGTGCCCGGCCAGGACGAGCAGCAGTTGTTCGCCGGAACGGTCGGGTTGACTGGCGGCCCGGCCGGACGGGTTGAGCGCGTGGCCGCGGGTGGCTTCCCAACCGCCACGCTGATTCACGAGAACCTGGGTCCTTACATCGACGACTTCGCGCTCTTTGAAGTGCTCATCCTGCCGCGCCTGACCATCGTGTACGCCTACACCGCGACCATCGGCCAGGAGTTCGACTTGGTCGCCAGGGTCGAGGTCATGGCGGAGAACGCCGCCGGCGAGGTGGGCGTGGCCGCCGTCATCGGTTCACCGGTAGATGCCATTCAGGAAGTCATTGCGACCGTCAGCGGTGAGGCCGTCGCCGGCAAGACGCTGGCGCTGCTGCAGCAGAAGCGCGCCGACCCGACGGGCGAGCCGGCATTCGCCGCCCGCAGCCCCGTGCCCGGGTTCCTGCCGGGCTGTGGGCTGTTTGGCATCGAGGGGTTGCTGGGCTGCCTGGCACTGGCCGGTTTCCGCTTCTGCCGCGTGCCCCGCTTCCGGAGGCCCATAGCCTAGAATGTTCTATCTGCGGCTGGCACTCACGGCCCTGCGCAGCCTGGATTCGCACTTCCTGCGCTCGTTGCTGGCAACGCTGGGGGTGCTGATCGGCGTGGCGTCCGTCGTGGCCTGCATGTCCATCCTGGAGGGCTTCTCCAACGACATCGCCGAACGATTCCGCACGCTCGGCTCCAACCTGCTGTACATCACGCCCAACGTGGCGTACGTCGAAGGCCGCCCGGTCGGCATGTCCCAGACGCTGACGCTTGACGACGTGCGCCTGCTGCGCCGCGAACTGGGTGACGATGTTCGCTACGTCGCCCCAGTCTGCGTGGGTTCGGCGCTGATCAAGTTCTTTCACAAGTCCTTCCCGGATGCCGCGGTGATCGCCACGTCCGACGAGTACTTCCAACTGCACGCCTACAACGTGCAGCACGGGCGCGTGCTGACCCGCGCGCAGGCGGAGGACGAAGGCGCCTCCGTCGTGTGCCTGGGCTCGGAGATAGCTGACCGGCTGTTCGGCGGCATGGACCCGGTGGGGCAGACTGTCCGGGTCGGGGAGAAGGCCTTTCGTGTCGTCGGTGTGATGGAGAAGAAGGGCTCGCTGGGCATCCTAAACGCGGACGAGGCGGTCTACATCCCCATCCGGGCGGGCCTGCGGCGCTTCTTCAACCGCAAGTGGCTCAGCCGCATAACGATCAGCATCACCGATCCAGCCCAGATGGACACCGTGCAGAACAAGGTCAAGCAGATACTGCGCACCGCGCACCGCGTTCGCGCCGGCCAGGCGGACGACTTCCGCGTTTACAACCAGGAAGAGTCGCTGGAGAACCTGAACCAACTGATGCTGATCTACAAGGTGGTCTTCTACAGCATCGCCGGCATCAGTCTAATCGTCGGCGGCATCGGCATCATGAACATCATGCTGGTCTCCGTGACCGAGCGCACGCGCGAAATTGGCGTGCGCATGGCGGTTGGCGCGCGGCGCGGCGACATCCTGCTGCAATTCCTGGTCGAAGCATCCATCATCAGCCTGATCGGGGGCGGCTTCGGGCTCCTGCTGGGCGGCATGTTCGCCGATCTGCTCAACAAGGTGGTCGTCGGCATGTTCCGCACCCAGATCACCATGTTGGTAATGGGCACGGCCGTCGTGACGGCCACCGCGGTCGGCGTGCTCAGCGGCCTCTACCCGGCCTTGAAAGCCAGCCGGCTCGACCCTGTCGACGCCCTGCGCTACGAGT
>CAZYGM010000203.1:0-6020 GCA_964647015.1 uncultured Planctomycetales bacterium
ATCGGACCTTGACGTCGCGCCAGACGAGGAAATACAGCAACTCGCGGTAGCGCCAGAGTTCTGCCAGATCGACGCCGTACCAACCGTGCCGCGGCTCGATCACCGTTATGGCGGCTTGGGGAGGCTGTTCAGCGGGCTTGTGGACTGTGCCAACTTCGGCCCGGCCCAGGTCGAGTTTGCCGCCAACCGCCATTCCGGAGCTGTGTTCCATTCTTCCCGATTAGGCTGTTTGCCAACTGGTGCGGTGAAGCCGTGCGCGCTGCGTGGCTTGCATCGCCGGCCGGGCGCAACATGCGACCGGACGACAGGATCGCCCGTCTGGTTTTCACAACGCTTATCGGTGCCCTGTTGCAGGCGCTTGATCGTTGGGGTGCCGGTCCCGCTGCGTGAGTGCGTGACAGCCCGTCTAACCGCGGGGCCACGGTGCGCGTGTAAACGAAGGTCCTGGTCTGGGTTCAGCGGCGGCGCGGTCTAAGAGGCGGACGTGAAGGTTCGACCGCTGCACGCGGGACCGTCGTGATCTTCTTTGGTGCACAACGTCCGGAAAAACCGAAAAACGCGGGGCGCGGACGGAGTCCAGCGCCTATAATCTCTTGGTGCGGTCTGGCTGCGAAGCCGGGCGCGGAAGTCGCTGAGAGACTGTGGGTTGGGTGTCCAGGCGCGTTCTCGACGTGGTTGTCGCACGCTCAGGCTCCTAAGAGGATCTACAATGAAGCGAATCCAGTTCGGAGCGGTGGCCATGGTATTGGCCCCGGCGGCGTTCTGTCTGTGGGGGTGTGCCTCGTCGACGGGTGAGCCGACGGTGGTGCCGCGAGTCGTGGATGCGCGCGCGGACGAGCAGCTAACGCGCATGACCTCCTGCTTGGCGGGGCTGGACAGCTTCAGCTTCGAGGCGGATGTGCGTTACGACGATTACCTGGTGGACTCGCAGAAGGTGCAGTTCGGCCGGCGTGTGGCGGTGGATGTGCAACGACCCAATCGGGTTCATGCCATGATTGACGGGGATATCAAGCGCATGCGGTACTGGTATGACGGCAGCCGCACCGTGGTGCTCGACATTGACAACAAGCAGTATTCGGAGGCTCCCGCGCCGCCGACCATCGACGACACCTTGACGGAGATGGCGGAGAAGCACGGGTTCGTGTTGCCGCTGGCGGAGTTGATCGCCACGGAGTCGTACCGGTGGCTGATGAACAACGTGGTGTCGGCGGCGTATGTCGGCGAGCGCGTGATCGACGGCCGGCGCTGCCACCATCTGGCGTACGAGCAACCGACGTTGGACTGGCAGATTTGGATCGATGCCGACGAGCCGGCGTTGCCGCGCCGGCTGGTGATTTCGTACAAGGAGCTGCCCAACTGCCCGCAGTACGAGGTTGCCTTCAAGCGTTGGTTGCCGGGTGCGAAGTTCAGCGAGAATGACTTCGCGGTAGAGTTGCCCGCAGGGGCGATCAAGATTGATTATCGGATGCCTGATCGGACCGTCGGCACCAAGGCGACGGGCCGGGAGTAGTGTGAGGCCACGTAATTCGCGCACGATGCGCGACAGGAGGCGATAATGAACCAGCGTCTGCATTGGCTGCTGGCCGGCGCGGTGGTTGCGCTACTTGTGCTGGTGGCGGAGCCGGCACAGAGCCAGGAGCGTGGTCGCGAGTCCAGTCGCGACGCGCGCGAGGGGCGGCGGCACACTTCCGGATCGGTTGGGCGGCCGACGCAGCGCCAGGCGGCGCCCGTAGCTGAGCGGGGCCGTGGGCGCACTCAGCCGACGCCGGCGCGCCGACCCCAGCCGGTGGTGTTGCCCCAGCAGCGGGCAGCAGCCGCGACGCCCGCACCCCGGCGTGTCACGGTGATTCCGCGCCCGGAGCGAGTAGTGAGGCCGGCATACCACCGGGCCGTCGTCATCGACCGGCCGATCAGCCGGCCGACGTATCGTCCGATCCGCTGGGGCACGACCGTGACCCGGCTGCCGCGCCACCACCGGGTGGTGCAGTTCGACACCGGCACGTATTTCGTCGCGGATGGCGTGTACTACGGTCGGGGTCCGCGCGCCAGTGAGTACGTTGTCGTGCGGCCGCCGATCGGGGCGCGTGTGGCGTACCTGCCGTCGGATGCGATCATGGTGGGGATTGGCCGGCACACGTACTACTTCTACGATGATGTCTGGTACGACGATACCCTGATGGTCGTGCCTTGTCCGTATGGTGGTTGGGTATACGCGCTCCCGCACGAGTACGAAGTGATCGAGTACGGCCCGGAGCGTTTCTATCGGGTGGGCGGTGCGGTCTATGAGCCGGGCTGGCGTGATGGCCGGAGCGTGTATTTCCGCGTTGAAATCGATTTCTAGGCGGGCGTAGCGTCCCTGTTGTGCATGCGGGGGCGACACGCTCGCAGACGGGCCTCACTTTTGGGAGAGTTGCATGTCCAGAGTACGGTACCTGCTATTGTCGTGGGCGGCCTTGGCCGCGCTCCTGATCGGCGGCTGCCCGGACTTCACCTTCATTGTCGATCCGCCGATCACCGTCCGCGTGATCAACAACACGGATTTCGAGGTTGAGCCGGGGATCGAGTACGGGCGGACGGCCGCTACCCTGCGTTGGCTCGATGTCGGGATCTTGGCGCCAGGTGAGTTCATCGACGTGGATTTCGACTGTGAGCAGCTGGGTGTGCTGACAGCCACTGACTCGACGCAGCTCGGCTTCGCGGTGGACTACGTGCTCGATCCGCTGCCGCTCTTCCTGCTTGACGTGGATTACTTCTGCGGCGAGCTGGTCGTCTTCGAATTCGTCGGCAACGGGTTGGACTTTGACGTCTACGTGGATGCCGGCGGCGAGAGTATTTACTGACGACGGGTCTGCCGGTCTGGCACGCGGTGGTGTCGAAGCTCGAAACGCCATAACGGCAGCCGGCGGGCTGCCGCTTGGCCGGGGGCCGTGATACGATGTGGGCCATGAAGACGATTGGCCTGATCGGCGGGTTGAGCTGGGAATCCTCCGTCACGTACTACCGTGTTATCAACGAGCATGTTGGGCGGCGGCTGGGCGGGCTGCACTCAGCGCGGTGCCTGCTTTGGTCGTTTGATTTCGACGACATTGAGAATCTGCAGCGGGATGGCCGGTGGGATGAGGCCACGCGGTTGATGATCGCTGCGGGGCGCGCGTTGCAGGGCGGCGGGGCGGATTTCCTGGTTATCTGCGCTAATACGATGCACCGGATGGCGGACGAGGTGCAGACGGCCGTGGGGTTGCCGTTGCTGCATATCGCGGATGCCACTGCCGGGCGCATCAAGGCGGCGGGCCTGCGGCACGTCGGGCTGCTTGGCACGCGGTTCACGATGGAGCAGGATTTCTACCGCGGCCGGTTGATCGCGCGGCATGGCCTGGAGGTCAGTGTGCCCGCGGAAGCTGACCGCCGGTTCGTGCATGATGTGATCTACGGCGAGTTGTGTCGCGGGGTGGTGTCCGCCGCCGCACGCGCGCGGTTTCGGGTGATTCTCGGGGACCTCGCGGCGGCCGGGTGCGGCGGTACGATTCTCGGTTGCACCGAGCTGGGCCTGCTCATTACGCCGGAGGACAGCCCGGTGCCGCTGTTCGACACGGCGGTTATTCACGCGGAAGCGGCGGCGGAGTTGTCGCTGGAGCCGTAGGGGCCGTCGGCGACAGGTGCGGATCGTCTGAGTTTGCGGGTGCGCGTAGAATCTCCTGGTGGCGGGCGCGGCCGGTAATGGGACAGGCGTGCCGGCCGTTTGCCGCCCGCGGGTGCCGGCGTAGGCCGGCTTCAGGGAAGACGATGAAAGAGTCCGCCGAAGCGAACACCTATCAGGTCATCCTCGATTCGGTCGCCGATGGTGTGTTCACGGTAGATCTGGAGTGGCGGATCACGTCGTTCAATGCGGCGGCCGAGCGGATTACGGGCGTACAGCGGGCCGAAGCGCTAGGGCGGCATTGCTGCGACGTCTTCCGGGCGAGCATCTGCGAGACTGAATGCGCCCTGAAAGGGACGCATCGCACGGGTCGGCCGGTGGTGAACAAGGCCGTGTACATTCTGCGGGCGGATGGCGAGCGCATTCCGATCAGCATTTCGACCGCCGTGCTGAAGGACGAGGGCGGGCAGGTAATCGGCGGGGTGGAGACGTTTCGGGATCTGAGCCAGGTGGAGGAGCTGCGCAAGGAGCTTGAGGGGCGCTACACGTTTGCGGACATCGTCGGCCGCAGCGCGGCCATGCAGCGGGTGTTCGAGTTGCTGGCGCAGGTGGCGGACAGTGTTAGCACCGTGTTGATCGAAGGTGAAAGCGGGACGGGCAAGGAGCTCGTCGCCCGCGCGATTCACAACCTCTCGCCGCGCGGCAAACGCCGCTTCGTGGCGCTGAACTGCGGCGCCTTGCCCGACACGCTGCTGGAGTCCGAGCTGTTCGGCTACAAGGCGGGGGCGTTCACGGATGCCAAGCGGGACAAGCCGGGGCGGCTGGCGGTGGCTGATCGCGGCACGCTTTTTCTGGATGAGATCGGCGATGTTTCGCCGGCGATGCAGACGCGGCTGCTGCGCGTGCTGCAAGAGCGTGTCTTCGAGCCGCTCGGGTCGGTCGAGCCGGTGCCGGTGGACGTGCGGATCGTGGCCGCCACGCATCGCGAGTTGGATGAATTGGTGCGGGCGGGGAAGTTTCGGGAGGATCTGTACTATCGCATCAACGTTGTCCGCCTGGGATTGCCGCCGCTGCGCGAGCGGCGCGAGGATATTCCGCTGCTGATCGAGCGCTTCGTCACGCGTTTCAATCGCGTGCAGAACAAGGACGTGGTCGGTGTTTCCGATGCGGCGCTGGCGCTGCTGATGGCGCACGACTATCCCGGCAACGTGCGGGAGCTGGAGAACATCATCGAGCACGCGTTCGTGCTGTGTCGCGGCGGGCTGATCGAGCCGCAGCATCTGCCGCCGGCGCTGCACGGCGCGGTGGGCAAGGTGCCGCGCCGCCTGAAGACGGCGCTGACGCTGGCGGAGTTGGAGGCCATTCACATCGGGGATGCGCTGCGGCGGCATGGCGGCAACCGGGCGGCCGCGGCGCGGGAACTGGGCATCAACGCGAGCACGCTGTTTCGCAAGCTGCGCAAGCTGGGCATTCACGACGCGGCTGACGCGCCGCCGCGGTCGCGCCCCGCGCGCGGCGGCTGACAGCTTCTCCAGGCCATGCACTTTGGGGCCGGCGCCGTTCCGTTCAATGAGTTGGCGGTTGTCTCCGCCCGCGCGCCTGCGCCGTCTGCTCATCGACGGACTCCAGCCAGCCGGTTCGCGCGTTGGCGCGGCAATCGAAGCGCGGCACGTAGGGCTTGATGTCGAGCAGCGGCGTGCCGTCGAGGACGTCCACGTCCTCCAGGTGCAGGACGCAGCCTTCCCGGCGCAGCAGGCGCACAAGGCTCAGGCCGAGCGGATTCGGCCGCGTCGGAGCGCGGGTGGCGAATACGCCGTGCTCGGCGTCCTCGAGGAAGGGCTTCACGATGAGCCGGGCCGGACCGGCCTGGTGCAGCCAGTAGAGCAGCCAGACATGTGAGAAGCTTTCCAGGTCCCGCAGGCCGTCGGCGAACTCCGGCAGGATTTCGGCTCGGCCCTGAACGCCTTCGGCGAATACGGGCTGGATCGGCGTTTCCTCGGCGCGCGTGTGGGGGGTGCGGAGCACGCCGATCGGATGGACGGTATACGATTCGCCGGCGGGTCCATGCCCGGCCATTGCGGTTCTCCTGCGGTGCGTGCGGCGAATTGTAAGCGTAGCCGGCGTAGCCGTCGAACCATTGCATTATGCAACTATTCGTATCCACGACAGTGGCGTTACGCAATGCCGGTTTTGAGCAGCTCAGGCTGAATGCGTCCATGTAAGTGATTGTTGGTAAATCTTTTATGTTGCAGACTGCAATCGGTTTTTTCTGAGGCATGCCGCGTGCATGCGTGGTTGGGCATGAACGTGGCGGTTCCGATGCTGGATAACCGTGTGTCGCCCGTGTTCGACGTGGCGCAAATGATCGTACTCGTGGAACTCG
>CAZYGM010000204.1:0-6018 GCA_964647015.1 uncultured Planctomycetales bacterium
GGACGATGCGGGCGCGCTGCCCGGCGCGGCATTGTATCGCCGCGCGCCGTGGACCGCGGCCCCGCCTGTCGGTGGATTCGAAGTCTGCCCGCCACAGGGTCGCGCATTGCGCCAGGCTGGCGGCGGCGCCCGGGCGCCGCAAAGAGGTCTATGCGCCCTGGTGCAGCACGGCCTCGGCAGTGCTCTCGGCGTCCGGCCGCGAAGAGACCATGTCGCTCAGCGGCGTGGCCGCCTGCATGAAGCGCTCCTTGAACTGACTGGGCGACATATGGGCGGCGGTGGCCAGCTTGGCCAGCATGACGGGGTCTTCGAGGTTCGAACGTTCCAAACGAATCTGGTAGGCCCGCGCGACCTGGTAGCGGTCTGAGCAGATATCGACCAGGCGCGTGCGGATGCGGTTCGTCTTGGGGTCGATCAGGTCGCGGAGATCGAGCGCAACCAGGTTGTCATTGACGAGCGAGACCAGGTATCCGCCGCCGGGCTTGCGGCCGGTATCCTCGAACAGGCGGATGCTGTGATAGCCCAGGCTGCGGCAGTAGGACATATCATTCGGGGTGGGGTCGGCCGAGCGCAGTTCGTATCCGATCGTGTGCTGCACCAACGGCAGGCTTTCGCCGCGTGCCTTGAACCGCGCCTGCAAATCGCGTTTGAGCAGGTCCGTGAGCGGGACCTCGGCCAGACGCGGGTGGCCGGCGGCGTCCACCGGCACCTCGCGGCCCAACAGGCGCTCGAGTTCCTCGCGGTCACCGAGCCGGTAGGCCAGGCCCTCGGCGATGAGGGCCACGCCGTCGGGGCGGCCCATAACGCGGCGCTTGAGAATGGCGCCCTCGATGACGTCGGCTATCTCCTGGACGCTGCTGCGCTCGCCGAACTCTTCCGGGATCAGGGTGAGCGTGGCGCCGGCGGACATGCCGATCGCCATGGCCAGGTGCCCGGCACTGCGGCCCATGGCGTTGACCAGGTACCAGCGCCCAGTGGTCTGGGAGTCCTGCATCAGGTTCTTGACGAGTTGCGTGCCGATGAAGCGGGCCGTGCCGAAGCCGAACGTGCTCATGTTCTGGGGCAGCGGGACGTCGTTGTCGATGGTCTTGGGCACGTGTACGACGCGCAAGCGGTCGCCGCCGGCCTCGGCCAGAAAGCGCGCGCTTAAGGCCGTGTCGTCGCCGCCGATGGTAAGCAGGCCGGTGATGCCCAGCTCCCGCAGGCGGCTGAGAGCCAGGCTGACCTTCTGCGGATCGGGTTGCGCGACGGAGTCGGTCTTGAGACGCATATCGTCGAGCAGGTTGGTCCGCGCTATGCGGAGGATCGAGCCGCCGTCAAAGTGAATTCGCGCGACGCGAGCAATGTCGAGACGGGTCGTATGGGTGGGCGGGTCGAAGTTGTCGGCGCAGAGCCACCGGAACCCGTCGTAAAACCCGATAACCTCGAACTTCTGGTTGATGGCGTGGATGGTAGCCGCCCCGATAACGGCGTTGATGCCCGGAGCCGGGCCGCCACCGACGATGATACCCATGCGTTTGGCCGGCATAGTCCTATCCAATCACTATCATTAGTCCTGGACGATAGTTACGTCTCGATGCCTGGCGAGCTACTCGCTGGCCGCCGGGTTGCTCGGCGGTGTCGGAGGCGCCCTGATGGGCCCCCGACTCATAACACGGTACGCGCCGTGGGGCCCGGTGGCAACGGCCGCCGAACAGTTTTAGCGCCAAGCCCGTTGCCGCGCCTGCGGGACCGTTGTATATTAATCGGCTCTACCCACGGTTTGGATTGGATAGCAAGATGCCAAAGCAGAAGCCGCACAAGGGTTTATTGAAGCGGGTCAAGATCACCGGCCGGAAGAAGGTCCTCCGGAAGAAGGCCTTCCGCGGCCACCTGATGAGCGCCAAGTCGGGGGCGCGTTGCCGACGGCTGCGCCGCCGCCTGGTAGTGGAAGGCGCGCTGGGCAAGAACCTGCTGCGGGCCGTGTGCGAAGCCTAGCCTCAGTCGTGAAGGAGAAGCGCGGATGCCTCGTGTTCGACCTGGGCACGCCACTCGTCGCCGTCATAAGCGGGTTCTGAATGCCGCCAAGGGCTTCCGGGGAACCCGTAGCAAGCTGTTTCGTTCGGCCAAGCCGACACTCATTCGAGCGTACGTCTATGCGGCACGTGACCGCCGGGCGCGCAAGCGCGAATTCCGCGCGTTGTGGATTACCCGCGTCAACGCCGCTTGCATGACGCGTGGCATCTCCTACAGCCGGTTCATTTCCGGCCTGAAACGCGCCAACGTGGCGCTGAACCGGAAGATGCTGAGTGAGATCGCCATCGCCGACGAAGCGGCCTTCGACAAGCTGGTCGAGCTGGCCAAGGCCCACGCGGCGGCCCCCAGCGCAGCCTGAGCATGACCCACTGATCAACCCGCGCGCCGGGCCTGCGCCCGGCGTGTTTTTCTGTCTGGGGCCGGCGCGGGTGCGCGCTGGCGGCCTCACCGGCCAGTCGGGCAGCTCCTGCCTGCCGAGTCAAATCTGCTCCGGCGCCCCGCGACAGTCCGAGCCGGCGGGCCTAAAATCGTACCCACATTAAGGGGCGCCGCCGGACCACGTGCCGGCGGGCCGGGTTTCGCGAAGGAGGACTGCATGACGGCTGCCGAGCAAGGGCGGGTTGAACAGCGCGTGGCCGAGTTTCGCAACCAGTTCAAGACCCTCAAGCAGGAGATTCACAAGCTGATCGTTGGCCACGACGACGTCGTGGATAGCGTGCTCGTCTGCCTGTTCGCCGGCGGTCACGCCTTGCTGGAAGGCGTGCCCGGCCTGGGCAAGACGCTGCTGATCCGCACGCTGGCCCAAGCGCTGCAACTGAACTTCTCGCGAATCCAGTTCACGCCCGACCTGATGCCCGCCGACATCATCGGCACGAACATCATCACGGAGGATCCCGCGACCGGCCGGCGGCACTTCGAGTTTCAACGCGGCCCGCTGTTCGCGCAAATCGTCCTGGCGGACGAGATCAACCGCGCCACGCCCAAGACGCAGTCGGCCCTGCTCGAAGGCATGCAGGAGCACACGGTGACTTCCGGCGGCAAGAAATACACGCTGGAGGAGCCGTTCTTTGTCCTGGCGACGCAGAACCCGATCGAGCAGGAGGGTACGTACCCACTGCCCGAGGCCCAGCTCGACCGCTTCTTCTTCAAGCTGCTGGTGGGCTATTCCAACCGCGCGGAACTCAAAACGATTCTCGATCGGACCACCACCGGCTACCAGCCGGACATCCGCCCCGTCCTGACGGGGGCGCAGATCCTGGCCGGGCAGGAGCTGGTAAAACGCATCGTCGTGGCCCCACACGTGCAGGACTACGCGATTCGCGTGGTGCTGGCGACGCATCCGCGCGGCGAGTTCGCCACGGAAATGGTCAACAAGTACGTGCGCTGGGGCGCCAGCCCGCGCGGCGCCCAGGCGCTGACGCTGGCCGCCAAGATCTACGCCATGCTCGACGGGCGTTACAACGTCGGCTTCGAGGACGTGCAGCGGGCCGCGCTGCCTGGGTTGCGTCACCGCCTGCTGCTGAATTTCGAGGGTGAGGCCGAGGGCCTCGGCACGGACAGCGTGATCGCGAATATCCTGGAGGCGCAGCCGACGCTGGCTGAGCAGGCGGCCTAGGGCCGGCCGGCCGGCGGCGTCGCGGCCGCGCGCCCGCGCCAGAGGGTTGTCGCCAATGGCTACCGCTCCGAAACGATCGCCGGCCGGTGACGAGGAGTTGCTTTCGCCGGACTTCATGGCCCGGCTGGAGCAGCTTGAGATCCTCTCACGCCGCATCTTCATCGGCCGCATGAAGGGCGAACGCCGCAGCAAGCGCCGCGGCGAATCGGTCGAGTTCGCCGACTACCGCAACTATGTTGTCGGCGATGACCTGCGTTTCCTGGATTGGAACATCTACGCCCGCCTCGAACGCCTGCTGCTGAAGCTCTTCCTGGAAGAAGAGGATCTGAACGTCAGCATCCTTCTCGACACTTCCGGGAGCATGGACTGGGGCGACCCGCACAAGGGCCTGTATGTGAAGCGCGTGGCCGCCGCCTTGGCCTACATCGGCCTGGTCAACTACGACCGCATCAGCCTCTATGGCTACTCCAGCCGGCTTGTGCAGGAGATGGCCGGCGTGCGCGGCCGGCGGCTGATCGGCCAGATCGTGACGTTCCTGCGACGCAGCACGCTGGGCGGCACGTCGGACTTCGGGGCGGTCGCGCGGCATTTCGCGCTGCGCCATCGCGGCAAGGGCGTCGTGATCATCCTGAGCGATTTTCTGGATAAGGGCGTCTTTCAGGACGGCCTGCGCTACCTGCTAAGCCGGGACGTCGATTTGTACGTCATTCAGGTGCTCGCGCCCGACGAGATCGAGCCGCCGCTGGCGGGCGACCTCAAGCTGCGCGACATCGAGGACGACGACACCACCGAGATCAGCATCAGCCAGCCGCTCCTGAAAGCCTACCAGGTCGGCTTGCAGACGTATTGCGCCGGCCTGCGCGACTACTGCACTCGGCGCGGCATCACTTACTTGTTCACCAGCACGCGCGTGCCGTTTGACACGCTCGTGATTTCGTACCTGCGCCAGCGAGGGTTGTTGCGGTGAGCTTCCTGAATCTGTGGGCGCTGTGGATCGCCGCCGCGGTCGTTCCGGCCCTGCTGATTCTCTATTTCCTGAAGCTGCGCCGCCGCGAGCAGCGCATCTCCTCGACACTGCTCTGGAAGCGCGCCCTGCACGATTTGCAGGTCAACGCCCCCTTCCAGCGGCTTCGCAAGAGTCTCCTGCTGCTGCTGCAACTGCTGGTGCTCGCCGCTGCGATTCTGGCACTCGCGCGGCCCATCGTGGAAACGTCCGCGGCCGCTGAGGGGCGGCTGGTCATCCTGATTGACCGCTCCGCCTCGATGAACACGGTCGAGGAGGGTGGCACACGCCTGGACGAGGCCAAGGAGCAGGCCGTCCGGCTGGTCCGCGTGCTCAACCGGCGTGGCGAGACCTGGCTGTCATTCCTGCGCCTGCGCGGCGCGCAAGCCCGGACACAGGCAATGGTTATCGCGTTTTCCGACCGCGCCGCGGTGATCGCGCCGTTTACGCCCAACACGGCGGAGCTTGTGGATGTCATCCGGGCCATCGAGCCGACCGACGGTCAGAGCCGCATTCGCGAAGCGCTGGAGTTGGCGGAGGCGTACACGGCCCCGCCGACGATGCTGACCGACCAGACGCCCGTCGGAACGGAGGAGGCCGCGCGCGTCGTGTTGTTCTCTGACGGCCGGATTGCCGACCTGGAGGAAGCGGTGCTGCGGCGTGGGCGGCTCGAGTTGGTCAAGATCGGGCAGACGCGTGACAACGTCGGCATAACCGCGTTGGTCGCCGAGCGCAGCTACGAGCGACCGGAGGTTGTCAACGTCCTGCTGGAAACCGAGAACTTCAGCGACAAGCCGGTGACCGCATCCATCGCCCTGTACATTGATGGTCAGCTTTCCGATGCCCGCGTGCGTTCGGTCGAGTTGACGGCGGCCGCGGATAGCGCTGCTGGTCAGCCGGGCGGGGACGAGGCGACGCGACCCGGCCAAGGCGCCCGGCGCGGGCTGAGCTTCGAGTTGATACTGGAGCGCGGGGCGTTGCTCGAGGCGCGCCTGTCGCGCCCGGATGCCCTGGACGTTGACAATCGGGCCTTTGCCGTCGTCCCGCCGCCGCGGCGCCAGCGTGTTCTGGTTGTAACCGAGACCAACTTCTTCCTCGATAGCGTCCTGGCGGGGCTGCCGCTCCAGGAGCGGGTCTTCGTTACGCCGACGCAGTATGCGGCCGGCGGTGCCGAATACGTGCGCGATGAGCGTTCCACGTACGACGTGGTTATCTTCGACAAGTACAGCCCGGCGGCGTTGCCGATCGGGAGCTTCCTGTTTCTGAAGGCGGTTCCCCCGGGCGATGATGTCCAAGTCAGCGCGCCGCTGGACGACTTGCACGTGCCGGTCTGGTGGGACGAGGCCCATCCAATCCTGCGCCACGTGCCGCTGGACTATGTGTA
>CAZYGM010000205.1:0-6017 GCA_964647015.1 uncultured Planctomycetales bacterium
GGTGCGGGTCGGGCGCTCGGTCGGCCGCGGCGCGGCCTGGCCGCGCTCGCGCGGCGCGGGCGTCTTTGGCCGGGCCGCCACGGTTCTATCCGACGCGGCCGGCGGTGCCGGCGTGCGCGACACGCCGGCGTCGTCAGCGCCCTTGGGTTCCCAGGGGATGTGGTCTGCTTGGTGTGAGCCTGCGCCGCGGTTGAACACGTAGAAGGCGACGCCGACAACCATTATCAGCCCAATCACCAGTCCGGCTTTGACTTCGGTGCGCATCGGAGTGTCCCGACAGAAAATAGGCTGTCCGGCCCGCGGCCCGCGCCGCAGACCGGACAGCATTATACCCGACTAGCCGCCGGCGACGAGTCCTGTCGCCGAACTATGCCGTAGCCGGCACCGGCGCCGACCGCGGCTCACGGCTCAGGCGGACCATCAGCAGCGGGGCGGCGACGGCGATGGACGAGTAGGTGCCCGTCAGGACGCCGACCATCATGCAGAAGTTAAAGCCGCGGATGCTGCTGCCGCCGAAGATGTACATGATCAGCAGGATAATAAACGTCGTGGCGGACGTCATCAACGTGCGCGACATGCACTGGTTGATGGAGCTGTTGATGATCTCCGGCGTAACGCGGCCGAGTCGGCCGCGCGTCTCCCGGATGCGGTCAAAGACGACAATGGTGTCGTTGATCGAGTAGCCGACGATCGTCAGGAAGGCCGCCACGATCGTCATGTCGATCTTGAAGTCGTCGATCAGGAAGAACGCTCCAATCGGGTGCCCCATGCCGCCGATGAAGCCGCTGATGCCGACGAACGCCAGGGCGATGCAGACGTCGTGAATCAGGGCGGCCACGCCCGCCACGCCGTAGGCCGGCCGGCCAAACCGGATCCACAGGTAGCCGATGATCATGCTCCAGGAAAGCAGCAGCGCCAGCGAGGCCCGCTGCGTGGATTGGGCCGCGATCTGCGGCTTGAACTGCGACACTTTTCGCAGGGACTGCTCGGTGTCCAGCGCGGCGGTCGCCAGGTCGTATTCCTTCATGGCGAAGTCGCTGGCCCAGGCCACGGGGTTGTCGGAGAAGCGGTAGTCCTCATCGACCACCACAACCACGATGCTCCGGTACAGGGGATTCTGGGCACTGTCGTGACGTGGCAGCCCGTCATCGTCCAGGGCGGGTCGCACGCCGATGACCTTGAAGCGCCGGTACGGGAAGTCCTGGTAGCCGGGCTGCAGACGCATGTTGCGCAAGCGGTCGCTCACGGAACCGGTCACGCGCGGGTCAACGGTCTGCGGCGGATCGAGCTCATCGAAGTACATGGCCGCACCGCCGAGATAGTCGGTCAGCGGCTCGGCCGCCACGCCGGCCGGGAAATCCCGCACGGCAATGACATTCTCCAGCCGCCGGTCATTGATGGGGAACGGCCGGCCGAGCTCGTCGCCACGGAAGATGTGGTCGACGCGCCGCTGGCGCTCGAGGTGATCGCCGAGGGCTTCCTCCAGGGCGTGCTGCACCAGGCCGCGATTCTTCTCGGTAGTGGTGATATTCCAGAAGGAACTGGCCCGCACGTCGAAGCCGGCCTCCACGATCGAGCGCACCGAGGCCGCGGCGATGTTGTTGCCGGCCGAGCGGATCACGCTCGGCAGGCCGCGCACAAGGACCTGCAAATCGCCCGCGCTGACCTCGTCGCCCTGCAACCGGACGGTTACCACGTTCTCTTCGCCGTGGCGATCCAGACCATCACGGCGCAGGCGCCAGTTCTTGCCGCGGTCGGTCTCCTCCAGCGGCTCGGCCAGCATGGCGGCCAGCCGCTCGCTGGAAACGCCCGGCACGCGGATGCGGAAGGCGTTGGCCAGGCCCACGACCGGTTCCACCTCAGCCGCGGCCAGCTTGTCGGCGTCCGCGGTGATGTTCTGGCCCACGTTGCGCAGCAATCCGGCGATGGCCACATCATCCAGGGTCCGGGTGCCGTCCGGGGCCGGGCGCAGCTCGAACTCCGCACTGACGCCGCCCAGGAACTCGACGTCCAGGAAGTTGCGGTGCCCACGTTCGTACAGTAGGCCGAGCCCGACCAGTACCAGTACCAGCGACAGGGGAATGAAGAACTTCCGCTTGGCGTACCAGTCGACGCGGGGCACGCCGATCAGGCGCAGCATGGGGACGCTCTTGAGCACGCCGTACTTGATGAGCAGCGTGAAGATCGTGCGGGTGACGAACAGGGCCGTGAACATGCTGATCACGATGCCCCAGCCGAGTGTCAGGCCGAAGCCCTTGATCTCCTCGCTGCCGACGTAGAAAAGGATGACGCACGTCAGCATCGTGGTGATGTTCGCGTCGACGATGGTCGACAAGGCCTTCTCGTAGCCGTTCTTGATGATAAGCCGCAACGAGGAGCCGCGTTCGCGCTCCTCGCGCATGCGCTCGAAAATGAGCACGTTGGCGTCGACGCTCATGCCGATGGTCAGGATGATGCCCGCGATGCCGGCCAGCGTAAGGCGCGCCTGCAGCAGGGCCATCACGGCCAGCACGAGCACAATGTTGAGCAGCAGCGCGACATTGGCGACCAGGCCGCTGCTCATGTAGTAGACCGCCATGACCAGGGCCACGACGATCACCCCGACGACGCCCGCCCGGAACGCCAGCTTCAGGTTGGTCTCACCCAGCGATGAACCGATGGTACGCTCGGAGATGGGCGTGTCCTTCAGGCGCGCGGGCAGCGAACCAGCGTTCATGGTCTGGACCAGGTAGTTGACCTTGTCGTGGCTGAATTCGCCGGTGATGCGCCCTTGCATGCCGATCTTGGTCTGGATGTTGGGGGCCGAGTAGGCGATGTCATCCATGAGGATGCCCAGCGGCTGACCGATGTTGCGGCGCGTCAGGTTCTCGAAACGCGACCCGCCGACCACGTCAAGCTGGAAGTGCACGCAGGGGCGCCCGTGCTCGTCGCGATCCGGGCGGGCGCCCTGCAACTGCCAGTCCCGGTTGGCGGCCAATAGCCCGTCATCCGGTGACAGCTTCGCCAGCACGTAATAGTCATTACCGAGTTTCTCGGCCACGAATGACGGGTCGCCGCGCGGATCGAAACGCTCCACTTCCCCCAGAGTTCGCAGGCCGAAGAAGTTCTGTGGATTATCAACCTTGAACCAGCCATACGGCTTGCCGGGCACCGGTCTGGGCCCGCGCTCCGCCAGGTCGGCGCGATAGCTGTCGAACTCAGTCGGATTCTGCGGGTCCGGCCGCAGCAGAATGCGAAACTCGAGCACACCGGCGCCGCGCACCAGACGCTGCAGATCCGCCGGACCGTCGAGCTGGGTCCGGTGCTTGCGCCACGCATCGTGAGCAACGACCGCGGCGTTCAGCTTGTCGGCCAACTCCGGGTACTTCCCACGCAGTTCACTGAGCCCGTCGTCGCGCTTCTGCGTCCTCTCCTCCATCTCGAGCAGCCGCATGAAGTGATCGCGGTCCATATTCGTGGCCAGCAACCGCTCGTACGCATCCTCCAGGGCCTCCTCCGCATCGCGCAGCTCGAACTCGAGATCTGCCAGCGTCTTCGCCGGAGCCGGCGCTGCTGCCGCTTCCGGATCGTCCGGATCGGCCTCCGCCGGGTCGGGCACGGACTCGGCCGGACCAGCGCGATAGGCCTCCAGCGCGGCCACGTAGGCGTCGTAGGCCTCGGCAGCGCGGACGGCCAACATGCGCCGCTCAGCGGACCCGCGCGCCAACTCATCCAGCACGGCCGGCCGGTTCGCCGCCGGTCGGGCCAGCGCCTCCTCCAACTGCCCGCGCGTGACCGCCGCTGCGAATAAATCGTCCAGGGCATTGGCGTACTGCCGGCGCAATTCAGCCACGCGGGCCGGCGGTAGCGGCATCTGGATTTCGATGCGATTGCGGCCGTGCACCCGCCAAGTCAGATCATAAACGCCCTTCGGATCGACACGCTGCTGCAGCAGCCGCTTCATGTCTTCCGCCAGGTTCGGGTGGTTCTCCATGCCCCGATCGTCAATCTCAAAAACCAGGGACACCCCGCCCGCGATGTCCAGGCCCGGACGCAGCGTATCCCGCGGATCCCGAATTAACGCCAAGGCGGCCAACAGCACCACCAGGATCAGCACAACGCGCTGACCGACATTCTTCTCCCACATAACTTTCCTTTCACTGCACGTTCGTCAGACAGCCGACAAGTGAATCAGGCCTGATCGCCAAGAGCTACGCGGCAGGCGTCGACAACGTGCCAACCGCCCGCCCATACGGTGATTGGAGCATCAAGCCGCCGGCGGCCCGGTGCGCTGCAAGAAAATGCTGATAGCGGGGTCTTGTATCTGTTGGCAGCCCGCTTGTGCCGGCCGCAAGACCGGGTCCGGCAGCAATCCCAGCGGGGCACGCCACGATGGGGCCGCGTCAGCCGCGCCGGCCGGATACGTCTGCACACCGCACGGACGCAGCGGCCCACACGCCACCGTGCCGTCGCGCGGACCAACTAGCTCCTGATGTGCGACTCGGCTGCAGTGCGTCGGCCAGCGAACCGGCATGACGTCCGGCAGCCAAGCCGCCAGGTTGACCGCCCGCTTCTCGGCGGGCTCCGCCGGTTCGCCCCCCTCCGCGCCTGGCGCCGCCGCGCCGTCTGATCCGTCCGCCTCGGCATGAGGCGTTTCCTGCGCGTCCGGCAACAGCAGGAGCCATGGGCAGACTTTCGCCTCGGCCACCAGCAGCAGCAGGAAAGCCGCCCCCGCAGCGAAACGCGCCACTCTGTCCGCCCGAACACGCAACATTCCGCTCATCCTATCGATTGCCGTCCCGTCTGCCAACAGCCGCAAGGTCCGGGAAACCGCCTGCCCGCCTGGATTTGCGCTGGCCGGCCAAACCGCGGCCGAGCCGCCAGAAGCATCCCCTCCAACCGCTACAACTGCACGCAGCGTGACCGCGCGACGGTCAGCCGGGCCAGCGCCCGTGGGTCAACCTCGACCCCCAGCCCGAAGGAGCGCCGCGGGCGAACCCGCCCGCGATAGCCAAAGCGGATCGGGCGGCGGACAACATCGGCCCGCAGGAGGAAGCCGCCGAATGCCCCCTCCACGAAGCGCACCCGTGGGCAGGCCTCCAGGAAGGCCATGCCGGCCGCCGACAGGATGCTCGTTTCCCCGACCAGGCAGCCAAGCTGAACGTCGCAGCCGGCACCCAGCGCCAGCGACGCGATGCGCAGGGCCGGCAACAGACCGCCATTCTTGGCGATGCGGACGTTGAACACGCGAATGCCCCCCGCATTGATCAGCCGGCGGGCATCGTCCACCGTAATCAATGATTCGTCCACCACCAGGTCGCAGCCGCTCTGCGCCGCCAGCCAGGGCAGGTCGCCGTCGGCCGCCTCGCTCAGCGGCTGCTCCACTGCGCAAACGCCGTGGCGCTCCAGGAAGGCCAGGGCCTCATTGGCCTCCGCCAACGACCAGCCGCCGTTGGCGTCCACGCGCAACGTCACTTCCCGTCGCTCCAGCCGCCGGCGCAGCACCTGGTGCGCGGCGGATAGACGCTCCTGCCAGCCCGGAATAGCCACTTTCAGCTTGAAATCTCGCAAGCCGAACAGGCGCTGGAGCCGCAACCGCCGGGTGACATCGCGCGGGGTTTGACCAGTGACGATGCCGGAGTAGCGGGCGGTCGCCAGGCAGCCAGGCGAACCGAAACCGGGTAGTCCTAACCAGCCGGCCGCGTCTGCCGGCCGGCGTCGAAACACCTGCCCGGCCAGATCAAGCAGGGCCAGCTCGACGGCCGCCCGCGCCGCCGACACGATGCGTCCGCTCAATTGCGTTGGCAGCGCCTCGATGAACTCAAGCGCCTCGGCAAAGCTCTGCGGGCAGAAGCCAACCAGGCGCGGCGTGAACAGGTCGCCTATGTCCTCAACCACGGAAGCGGCCGTTTCACCGGTAACGTATGGGCGAGCCAGCGTTTCGCCGAAGCCTGCGTGTTGGGCGTACGGGGCCCCGGCCGTCAGTTGCACGATGATCGGGTCAGAAGTGTCCCGGGACGCGGCGGCGTGCTCGAAGC
>CAZYGM010000206.1:0-5983 GCA_964647015.1 uncultured Planctomycetales bacterium
GCAAACACAATCTTCGCAATCCGGGCGCGCCCGCAGGCCCGCAAAACCATCTCGACATGCTGATACTGAACGTCCCGGTCCGCCCGCACCACGCAGCGCAGCTCTTCGCCGCGCCCCGCTCGCCCCGCCCGCGCCCGCAGCAACGCCTCGATGTCCTCCGGCGCCAGCAGCCGCTCGGTGATCTGCTGCCCGTCCCAGTCGCTCACCACGTATTCCACCCGGTCGGCGCGACCGTCCGCCGACGGCCGCACGTTGATTGTCACCCGATCGCCCAGTTCCTGACTGGGCACCTCGCGCGCCGCCACCGCCCACGGCAGGTTGACCGGGTAGTGCTCGGCACTGACCAGCTTGCTGGCCAGCAGGAAGAACACTATCAGGCACATGAGCACATCGACCATCGGCGCCAGGTTGAGGCTCATGCTGGCCGGCGCAGGCGGACGAAACATCAGCCCGGCTCCCGCGGCGATTGCGGCAGTGCGACCTCGGCCGCCGCTGCGCCGCCACGCTGTTCCGCCGGTCGGGCGCCGCCGGGCGCCGCCCGGAAGTACTCCAGCAGGTCCAACGCCTCAACCGTAGCGCTGACCGTCAGCGACTCGATGCGGTTCCGGCACACGCCGAAGAAGCCCAACCCCACGATGCCCAGCGCCAACCCCAGCAGCGTGTTCACCAAGGCCTTGCTGATTCCCGTCGCCAGGTCCCCGGCCCCCGCCTGCCCGCCGGCCGCCCCCAACGCGCCGAACGCCTCGATCATGCCCCACACCGTGCCCAGCAGGCCCAGCAGCGGCCCGAGGTTGCCCATGATGTTCAGGTACTCCACCTTGCGCTGCATCTGCCCGCTCAGCTCGCCGGACTTCTCCAGGGCCGCCGCGTGCATCGCGTCGAAGCCGTGCCGCGCGTGTTTCAGCGCTGCGGCCATGACCCGGGCAAAGAACGTCGAGCTCTTCTGTACCTCGTCCAGGCACTCGCGGAAACGCCGCCGCTCAATGTTAGTCCGCGCCCGGCGCACCTGTTCAACCGGGCAGATGCTCACCCGGCGAACCGTCAGGAAGTGCTCCACTACCAACGCCACCGCCGCCGCCGACCCCGCCACGATCAGGTAGGTCGGCAGTTCGATGCCCTGCCAGAAAATCTCCAGGATCGACTGCGTCGCGCCGCCCTCCACCGGCTGGCCCCACGCCAAAGCCACCGGCCCCGCAACCGCCACGACCAGCCCGATCAGACCGGCTCGCCTGATGCTCCGCATGTGTACTCCTGCCGGCAACGCCGCGCGGCGACCAACCCGCAACCTCAGTATTGCAGGTCGCGCCCGGTCACGATCTTCAGTTCGCCGTTATTGCCTTCAGCAATCTGCCGCATACGCCGCGCGCCGGCGGTCTCACGCGGCAGCGAACTCATGTCCTGCAGCAATATCTCGTCGAAAACCAGGCACACGATCCGCGCCTGGACATCCTCGTTCGCAGCAGTAACGGCATCCACCACGCTGTCATCAAAGTAGCCGTCCGAGAACAAGAACACCACGTCCGGCCCGAATGACAAGGCCCGCTTCATGGATTGCAGCGGCTCCGTGCCGCCGCGCGGCGCCTGCTCGTCCAGCCAGGAAAAGAACGCTCGCCGCGTCGTCTCCGTGGCCGGCTGAAGCTGCGCCGCGAACGACTCGCTCTTGAAGCGCTCCTGGCCACCGGTGCCCTCGCTGTAGAAGATGATCACGTTGAACATCTGCCCCGGCACCAGGCGGCCCACCGAGCGCTTCAGTTCGCGTTTCAAATAGTCAACCGCAACAATGATCGAGCCCGAGAAGTCCACTACGTAGACGACGCGGTCCGCCCGCACCCGCACACTCCAGATGTCCGCCAGCCGCGCCCCGCCGCGCCCCGCCGCCCCGCTGCCAAAGCCGCCTCCTCCCACCCCCGCCGCCCCGCCGCCGGTCCCCAGCAGGCTCATCCGCCCCGTGCCAAGCCCGAACGCGCCGGCCTCAAGCCCCCCTGCCCCACCCCCATCTCCGCCTCCACCTCCCGTCGAATCAAACACTCCCGCGTCAAACCCGCCCCCGTCACCCAGCTCCGCCCAGGACATCTGTTCACGCGGCGACGTATCAACAGGCAGCGCCTCAACCAGCGCCCGCTCATCCCAACGGAACACCTCCGCCTGCTCATCGTCCACCCGCTCGACCAGCCCGGCCTCGTATTCCCCCACTTCATGCTCACGTTGCGCCAGCGCGTCCCAGGTCTTCAGCCCCAACAGCGCAAACAGCACCACGTGCACCGCCACGCTCACCCCCAGCGGCAAGCCCAGATGCATCAGCCAACGATAATATCGGTTGCTGCGCGCACGGTCCGGCGGGGCGACGAACTCAGCTTTGCGCGCCGGCGCACGCCTGCGTCCGGGCCTGTCGCTCATCGCCGCAACCTCACCACGGGGCGCCGATCGTCTCTACACCCCCGGCACGCCAGGGACGCCCGGGCCGTCCGGCGCGCGACCGCCGACCACCTCGACATAGCGCATCCGTATCTCGTACAGCACGCCATCGAGGACCTTCTTCTCTTCCCCCGTCAGGTTCCCCTTGGTCTTGTCTTCCAGCACCTGCAGCATGTCCACGAAGTGCTTGGCCGCCTCCGGGTTCGGCGGAATCCGCTCGCCGCGCGGACCACCCATCAGCCCCAGACCAACCAGCGCCTGGATCGCAATCAGGTTGACAAGCTCGACGAACGACGGCTCCGGCAGCGCCTCCTCGGCGCCCGCCGCAGCCTGCTGAGACAGCCGCTCCTTCTCCTGCTGCGCCTCCTTCTTCCAATCGTCGTCCACTATGATCTTCTTCGGTTCGTCAGCCATGTCGCATCCTTTATCTGCCCAGGTAACGGACATGTGATTCTACGAGCCCGCCCCCCGCATCACAACTCGGCCTGGTTCGAGCCCAGCAATGCGCGCGCCGCTTGCGTCTCTAACGACCGCGCACCGGCCGACCCGACTTCTCAGCACGCTCCGCCGCCGCGGCCACTTCCGGCTCCCACCGCACGGCCCTCACCGACCGCGCCGGCAGCCGCTGCACAACCAGCCAACCCACCAGCCCGGCCACCACCACCAGCCTTCCAATGACCTGCGATACCGTCAGGCCGAACGTGTCCTGTGGATTGTCCGCCCGGATGATCTCCAACAAATAGCGCGACCACGGCTCCAGCACCATGAACGCGCAAATCACCTGCCCGTCCCGCGTCCTGCGCCAGTACAGCGCACTCAGGAACAACGCCAACAGCGCCAGCACAATGGTCGAGTACAACTGCGTCGGATGTACCGGCAGCGCCCGGTGCGGCCGCGCCAATTCCTGTAGCTGCGCCAGGCTCAGCCCATACCGATCCAGCGCCTCCAGCACCAGCCCGTACTTCTGCGCCGTGTCCGCCTGGCAGCCCAACCGCACCGCGCGCCGCGCGATCTCCTGCTGCTCGCGGCTGGTCTTCGCCTGCGCCTGCAAGGCTACCAACTCCCTCAGTTCACGCCACACCGGCAGGTATTTCTTTACGTCACGCTCCTTCATCAGCAGCACGTCGCGCGGCAGCGGACTCGCCGACTCACCCGTGCTCAGCATCCCGTGGGCCGGAACGCTCACCAGCTCCTGCGGCAACTCCAGCCCCGGCTCACCCTCGTACCACTGCTCGATCATCGCGTTGCTGCCGAACGGAAACCGCACGCCCCACGGCAAATCGCACTGCTGACCCCAGCAACACCCGTTCAGAAAACACCCGATCCGCCCCAGCCCCATCCCCAACGCCAACGACGGCGCTATTATGTCCAGGTACCACCGCAGCGAGTGCCGCCGCACCAGCAAGTAACCAACAGCCGTCGCCGCCGCCAGCAGCACGCCCCCATATACCTCCAACCCCCCCTGCCGCACATTCACTACCGCCAGCACCTTCTGCAACATGCCCGCATTCGGCGGAATCACCTGCTCCGGATAGTGCGCCACGTACATGATGCGCGCCCCCACCACCCCGCCGATCAGCGCAATGAACGCACAGTTCAACACCACGTCCGGGTTCGCCCCCGACTTCGTCGCCCGCCGCACCGCCCACGCCACCGACAGCAGAAAGCCGATCGTCAGCGCCAGCCCGTACCCCGGTACGTCCAGCTCCAGAAACGGTATTCGAAATGCAACCGGCATCATGGCAGCGCGTCCATCCTCTGCAACCTGCGATCGAAAACCCGATCCTAAGCCCCCAGCCCCCCAGGGTCCACCAGCATGTTATCGATCAGCCGCGCCGGCCCAATCCGCACTGCCAGCGCCACCAACACCGGCCCATCAATCCACTGCACCGCCTGCAGCGACTCCGGCCCCACCACGCTGATGTACTCGATCTTCGCCGCCCCCGCCGCCACTATCACCTCGCGCGCCGCCGCCGTAACCGCTTCCGCATCCCGCTCCCCGCCAACAATCCTCTCCCGCGCCACACACAACGCCCGGTACAGACACGCCGCCTGCTCACGCTCCGCCGCCGACAAGTACGCGTTCCGGCTGCTGACCGCCAGCCCGCTCGCCTCACGCACCGTCGGGCAACCCACAATCTCCAGCGGCATATCCAGGTCGTGCACCATCCGCCGAATCACCGCCAACTGCTGCGCGTCCTTCTCCCCGAAATACGCCCCATCCGGCTGCACGATGTTGAACAGCTTCGCACACACCGTCGCCACACCATCAAAGTGCCCCGGTCGTGACGCCCCACACAGCGTTTCTGTCAAACCCGCCACCCGCACACTCGTCGCGGCACCCTCCGGATACATCTCCCCCACCGCCGGCATGAACACCAGCTCAACCCCGGCCTGCTCGCAGACCTTCAAATCGCCCGCCTCGTCCCGCGGGTACGCCGCAAAATCCTCCTGCGGCCCGAACTGCGTCGGGTTCACGAAAATGCTGACCACCACGAACGCCCCGTCACGCCGCGCCGCCGCCATCAGCGCCACGTGCCCCTGGTGCAACGCCCCCATCGTCGGCACAAAGGCAACCCGCCGCCCCCCCTGCCGCGCCGCACTCACCGCCGCCCGCGTCTCCGCAATATCCCGTGTCACTATCATGCCACCCATTGAATCGCGCCCCGCCCGCCTTGTCACCCCGTCACCAGCCGCACTCGCGCCCCCACCGCCCAGTAGCGTTACAATGCCCAGCAGCCCGGGCCGACCGCCCGGCCCGATTATCCAACCAGGAGCCTCGCCATGACCCGCACTCTCCGGTTCGCCCTCGTCGCACTGCCCCTGCTCGCCGCCGCCACCCTCGCCGCCGACGCACCCTGGATCGCCCGCGGCACCGCCGGCATGGTCGCCAGCGATTGCCCCCGCGCCTCGCAAATCGGCGCCGACGTCCTAACCGCCGGCGGAAACGCCTTCGACGCCGCCGTCGCCACATCACTGACCCTCGCCGTCACACGCTCCTTTAGCACCGGCATCGGCGGCGGCGGCTTCGCCCTCCTCTACATCGCCGCCGAAGACCGCTGCATCGCTCTCGACTTCCGCGAATCCGCCCCCGCCTCCGCCACACCCGAACGCTACGCCCGCCTCCACGCCGAGCGCGGCAACGGCCCATCAGCCAGCATCTTCGGCGGCAACGCCGTCGGCATACCCGGCCAACTCGCCGGCCTGGGCGAGCTCCACACCCGCTTCGGCTCCCGTCCCTGGGCCGAGCTCGTGACACCGGCCGCTACACTCGCCGAAACCGGTTTCGAAGCCGACCAAGCCTATTGCGGAGCCTGCCAGACCGTGCTCGCCACCCTCGCCAAATGGCCCCAGCTCCGCACCCAACACGGCCCCTTCATCGCCATGATCCTCTCACACAACCGCCCACCCGAACTCGGCGAACACGTCCGCCGCCCACAACTCGCCGCCACCCTGCGAACCATCGCCGACAACGGCCCCGCCGCCTTCTACCGCGGCCCCATCGCCTACGCCATCGTCCGCGCTGTCAACGCCGCCGGCGGCGAAATATACCCCGCCGACCTCGAGG
>CAZYGM010000207.1:0-5927 GCA_964647015.1 uncultured Planctomycetales bacterium
CAATTCCTTTGAGTTTTAGCCTTGCGGCCGTACTCCCCAGGCGGCACACTTAGTAGTTTTCCTTCGGCGCCGACGATATCAGAATCTCCGACACCTAGTGTGCATCGTTTACGGCGTGGACTACCAGGGTATCTAATCCTGTTTGCTCCCCACGCTTTCGGGTCTCAGCGTCAGAATCGGCCCAGTGCCCCGCTTTCGCCTCCGGCGTTCCTCTAGATATCTACGCATTTCACCGCTCCACCTAGAGTTCCAGGCACCCCTACCGACCTCAAGCCAGGCAGTTTGCCGTGCAGTTCCCCGGTTGAGCCGAGGGCTTTCACACGACACTTTCCAAGCCGCCTACACCCGCTTTAAGCCCAGTGATTCCGAACAACGCTTGCCTCCTCTGTCTTACCGCGGCTGCTGGCACAGAGTTAGCCGAGGCTTCCTTTGGGTCTGCTCCGCGCCAAGGGCTATTCGCCCTCTTTGCTTGCTGAACCCTGACAGCAGTTTACACCCCGAAGGGCTTCCTCCTGCACGCGGCATTGCTGGGTCAGGCTTGCGCCCATTGCCCAATATTCGTTACTGCAGCCACCCGTAGGTGTCCGGGCAGTGTCTCAGTCCCGATGAGGCGGGCCACGCTCTCACGCCCGCTACCCGTCGTAGGCTTGGTAGGCCGTTACCCTGCCAACTACCTGATAGGACATGGGCCGCTCCCAGACCGGTAGGCCGGTTTCCCGGTCCCCACCCTTTGATCTTGCGACATCATCGGGTATTAGCCACACTTTCGCTAAAGAGCCCGAAGGCCCGTGGTTATCCCCGTGTCCAGGGTACGTTCCCATGCATTACGCTCCCGTCCGCCACTGACCGAACCCGAAGGCCCGATCCGTACGACTTGCATGTCTTAGCCATGCCGCCAGCGTTCGTTCTGAGCCAGGATCAAACTCTTCGAGTAAAATCGCTGACATCGGCCCGAGGGCCGAAATCTTCGATCGTTGGGCTCAAACACTCACGTCTGCATCGAGAATGTTCAAGCACTCCCACCAGCTTAACGCCGGGCACACCGTGCCGGCACCGGCGGGTTTTGTGTCTTGGATACACGCCTCCCGAGCCTTCGTGCAGAACGCTCGGAAAACGCCACATTCTCGCGGCTTTGTCCACTGTTCTATTGTCAAAGATCAACTCGCTCCATTAGGCGAGGCCCGCCATCCTACCACGTTTTCATTGCTCTGCAAGCCCCCCAGCCACTAATTTTTTGCCTGCCTCCAACCCCTACGCTAAGACCCGCCCAAACCCCCGTCACGGGCCCCAAAGGCCGATTTGGGAGAGTTATAGGACTTGAAGCCGCCCCTGACGCGACACGTGTGGACCACGTATAAATTCTTCGGAACCGGCCCCGACCGGCCCGTGACAGCCTACCACCGGCTGACAACCCGCCCCCGGGACGCCGACCCGGTACGCGACGTAGCCACGCCGCAGGCCGATCATCACTGCATACGAGGAGAATGCCACATGCGTCGCCGCTTCCACCACTCCGTCCTGCTGCTCTGCGTCCAGGCCACTGCCATAACCCTTGTCCTGGGCGGCTGCCCGCCTTTCACGAGCTTTCCAGGCGGAAATGAGGAGCCGCCCGCCAAATTGCACCCGTTCCAGTCTGAGAAGGAACTGCTTGACTACTTCCAGACGCAAGCCGTCCGACGAACCACGTGGCGCCACGGGGGCGGGTGGTTCTTGTCAGGGGCGGCCGAGGACCTAGCCGCCGGCGACGACGCATCGCCCACCAATGAGACCGGCGACTACTCCACCACCAACCTCCAGGAGGAGGGCGTCGACGAGGGCGACGTCTTCAAGTCTGACGGCCAGTACTTCTACATCGCCAGGCAACGTGAACTCCGAATCGTGCAGGCGACCCCTGCCGACGAGTTGGCCGAGGTGGGGCGGCTGGACCTGGATATCGAAGTTCGCGACCTCTACCTGTTTGGCTCCACGGTTATCGTCCTCGGCTCAGATTGGTCCTGGTCGACCCTGGCCACGGAACTGAGCTGGCCGCCGTATCGCAGCGCTTCCACCCTGAGCGTCTATCAGATCGACGTAAGCGATCCGACGAACCCGACGGTCATCGGTGAGCTGGCGCTCGACGGGGTGCTCGTCTCTTCACGCCTCACCAACGGGCACCTGATTCTAGTGCTCACTATTCAGCCCGAACTGCCTGGCGGGCCAAGCAGCGCAGCCATTGCGAGAATGACGCTGGACGAGGTGCTGCCGAAGGCGCGCCTCGGCGGCGGCCCAGCCGAAGTGGCCGTGCCCTGGCAACGTTGGCTCCGCCCCGCCGCCGCGGACGGCTACTGCATAACCAGCGTGGTCAGCTTGGACGCGGCCAACGTGGAGACCATCGTCGACTCCGTGGCCGTGCTCGCCAACGCCGGCACGATCTACGCTTCCACTGCGGCCCTCTACATAACTGACACCGCATACACCACCGCTGCCGCACCACGCCTCCACACCGCCATCCACAAGTTCTCGTTCGAGGAGGACGGTACCACGCCGTATGTGGCCAGCGGCAACGTTCCTGGGCGTCCGATAAATCAGTTCGCCCTCAGCGAGCGGGCCGGCTATCTGCGCGTCGCCACCGAAGTAACCAGCAGCGCTTGGGCGTGGGCGGGCGGCGCCGAGCTTTTCGGCGGGGACGTTGCGGTGTCGTCGGACCAGGCGGCGGACGATGCGAACGACGCCGAAGCGGCCGAGCCGCCCTACAGTGCCGTGTACGTCCTGCAAGCGGCTGACAGCGACCTGCAGGTCGTCGGGCATGTCGCCGGCATCGCGCCCAACGAGAGCATGTACGCCGCGCGCTTCGTTGACGACCGTGCCTTCCTCGTGACGTTCGAGCGCATCGATCCGCTCTTCGTCATTGATCTCACGGATCCCACGCGGCCGCAAGTGCTGGGCGAGCTCAAGATTCCGGGCTACAGCGAGTACCTGCACCCACTGGGTGACTCCCACCTGATCGGCGTCGGTTACGCCGTCGAGACGTTCGAGCCGTGGGGCTTCACCGAACCCTCGTCCGTCCAGCTTTCGCTCTTTGACGTCAGCGACTGGTCTGATCCCCAACTCGTGGAGCAGATCACCATCGGCGGAGCGCACAGCTACGCCGACGCGACCTGGAATCACAAGGCCTTCACGCTGCACACCCACGCCGACCAGACGCTGCTGGCGTTGCCGGTCGTGCTCACGCCCGACGCCACGAGCTGGACCGAGTGGGTGGCGCCGGAATTCCAGGGCGTCATCTGCCTCGAAGTCGTGCCGGCCGCCGGCTTCACGGAGTTGGGCCGGCTGGCGGCCTTGACCAACGACGAACAGCAGATGGAGTGGGGCGGCTGGGTCGATTGGCGCCGCGCCGCGTTCATCGGCGACACGATCTATGCAATTTCGCCGAACGGCGTCCGGGCGGCGCCGTTGACCGATTTTGGCGCGACGCACGCGGTCGAGCTAGCGGACGCTGAGTAGGTCCGCCGGTACCACCGGCCGCTCAGCACGTGCAACCGGCATTCGCCAACCAAGCGCGTGGCGTCGGCTGTGTGTGCTGCGATGAACGTTCGAGCCGGCGCGGCATTGCACACCCGGCACGTGCGACTGGTGTCGCGGCGTATGCTGCGGTGGATTGCCTGGGAACGTCGTCTCCGTTACGGCCAGAACGCCGCCACGGCCACTATGACCCAGATGACCGCCCCAACTGCGAGCTTGATTATTCGCCCGGCGAGAGTGCCCACCCCCGCCCCCACGCCCGACTTCACCGACACCGCCAGTGCCCGGCCGCTCCATAACTCCAGCAGCCACGCCCCCGCCGCCGCTCCCCCACACGCCCCCATCAACGTTCCCACCACCGGCACCGGAATCAGCGGCGTCGCCACAATCGCCCCCACGAATCCGCCGAGCAGCGCGCCGCCGGCCCCCCAGCGGCTTCCGCCCGCCCGCCGCGTCCCCAGCACGCCGGTCAGCAGTTCGGCCGCCTCGGCCAGTGCTGCCAGTACGGCAATTACGACCAGCGTTGTCACGCTGAACATCCGGTCCGCCCCCGTGTCCGGATCGCCCCATTGCCACCACGCCAGCGCCGCCGTGGACGCCACCATCAGCCATGTCCCCGGCAGACCCAGCAGCACCGTGACCAGCCAGCCGGCATTGAGCAACACCAGCAGCGTGGCCCACAAGTACATCATTGCTCAGCACCACCAGGCCGGCCGACCGCCACGTCACCCGCTCGTTTCAGCCGGCCGGGCAATCGGCTCGCCGCACTTCCGGCTAAAGCTTCTCGATCTGCCCCTCGCCGGCCCTGATGTCGTCGCGGAACAGCAGCAGGAACACCAGCGCGCACAGAACAGTGATGCCCGTCGGGACCATGAAGAAGCCCGTCCAGTTCGTCGCCCCGGCCTCGTCCTTGAACAGGTCCCAGCACCAACCGGTGAACAGCGTGCCCAGGAAGTTCCCCAGCCCCAGCGTGAAGAACGCCAACAGCGCCTGGGCTGAGGCGCGCATGTCGTCCTTGGCCTTCATGTTCACGTAGATCTGGGAAGCCACGAAGAAGAACGCGTAGCCGAGCCCGTGCAGGGTCAGGGCGGCCACGTTGATCGGCAGGTTGGGAATCACGAACAGCAGGTAGCGCAGCGGCCAGGCCAGAATACCGATGGCCATCGTCCGCCGCACGCCGAAACGCTTCAGCGCCACGTGCAGCAAGGCGAACAGCACGACAATTTCCGCGACTTGGGCCACGGTCATGATCGCCGTCACGGCCGTCGACGCCGCCCCACGGTCCACCAGGAAGTTCGCCGTTGGAATGTAGTAGAACTGCAATTCGGTGGTCACCACGAACGAGACCAGGATGAACACCAGGAAGTTGCGGTCCTTCAGGAGCGACAGGGCCTCCAGGAAAGCCAGCGGGCTCTGCGACGATTTGCGCGGCGGCGTGTGCGGCAGGGCCAGGCAGAACACTCCCATCAGCAGCGAGAGCACCGCTCCGATCAGCAGCAGGTCACTCTTGTCCACCCATTGCTCCGACTGCCACGTCGACCGGATGCCCCAGACCGCCAGGCCGGCGACGATCCAGCCGATCGTGCCCCACTGCCGGATTCTGCCAAAGTCGCGCTCCGCGTCACGCAGATTGTGGAAACAGATCGAGTTGGTCAGGGCCAGGGTTGGGGCATAGCACAGACTATAGGCGAGCATCCAGCCCCACATCGGAGTGAACTCGGTCTGCGTCGCCGCCAGGTACATGAACACGGCCCCCAGCAGGTGCGCCAGGGCCAGGAATAGTTGGGTGGGCATGAAGCGGTCCACGAGCTGGCCGCCGATGAATGGGGTCACCATGCACGCCAGCCACAGGCAGGCGAAGATCCACCCGATTTGCTGCCCGGTGAAGCCCAGCGTGCTTTCCAGGTACTGCGCCAGGGCGGTGGACCACGCGCCCCAGATGGCGTACTGCAGGAACATCATGACAGACAGACGAACCAGCGGCGCTGCGCCGCGCGCGCCGGGCGTTCCGATTTGGGCCGGCTGGGGGTTATCCGCGCACTCACTCATGCCTTTGATGTCCTTCTCCATGGATTGGAATACTCATGACAGGCCGCGATTCTAGCGGCCTGCCCGGCACGCGTCACGGCACCCATGACGCGGTTTGATCCGACCGCGAGAAGATCCTACATTGCCTCTGCTTGGAGCCGGTCGTGTGACCGAAGGCCATCCTCAGGAGAAACGGTAGCACAGGTGACCTATCGATGTTTCCCAGGTATCGGCGCCCGACTCCAGCGTCAGGCTGTCCAGACGCACTGCTGCACGCCCCGGCCGGCGCAACCGCACTGACAATCGCGTCCCATACGGAGAGTATGATCATGACCACCCCGCACTGGGCTCGCCTCCTGGCACCCGCCCTGTTCCTGCTGACCACCCAAACCGCCGCC
>CAZYGM010000208.1:0-5861 GCA_964647015.1 uncultured Planctomycetales bacterium
CGCTGGCGGCGCCGCCCTCGCCGGGATTGCTGACGCCTTCGGGGCGATTGAAGTTAGCCATGCCGGCGGGCACGCCCAGAGCAGGCGGGAGGTCGAAGAAGGCGGGATTGTCGGCGTCCTGCACCAAATCACAGCAGACCAGCGCCGCCCCGAAGTTGTCTCCCTCGGAGATGGTGAACTTAATCGTCCAGTCGATCTGGGTCCCCGGGGTTACCACCTGCCCGTTCAACGGGACGTTCACGGTGAACGTCGCCGTCGGCCCCGCCAGCGCTGTAACCGTCAGCGTCAGCATGATTACGAACAGCGCTACATTTCGTCGCATTCTGCACCTCCTGATATTGCCCGCGCGCGTGAGCGCGTAGGTATCGATTGCACCGAATGGCATTTTACCACCTTTTTGCCGATTGATGCATCAGAAAAAACCTCAACGGCCCCTGTTGTCGTAAGACATGCACTCACGGGCACTTACAGTCGCCTCTTAACAGAGATTTCATGAAGCGCGGCATGGCATTCAACATTGGAGTAGGCTGGTGCGGCGCTTGGATTACTGGAAGGTGCAACCGGTGCGACGTGGCGGTCGGTTTGCGTGGCCCTTGCGTATTGACTATACCGTGGGTGGTGACCGGGCCGGCCGTGTCGGGCGGCCACGGGATGAGTGAGGGTCCTGTCGATGACTGCGTTGACGGCGTTGCTGGGCAAAGAGCACGATCTTGACGAAGTCAACCTGGCTTTGACGCGCCACATTCGCCAGCTTGCGCCGCCGATCGTTGGGGCGCTGCATCTGACCTGCGCCGACGAATCCGAATGGGAGTGTGCCGGTTCGTTCCAGCGCTGTTGTGTTGAGCAGCTCCTGCCGGACTTGAAGTTTGCGGAGAAGTCGCCGTTTCGGCTGTCGAATCTGGGCGGCCGGCATGAGCGCGGCGCGATTGCGGTGGCGGAGCACCACTTCGCCGCGCCGGCATCGCACGAGGCTTTCAAGGTGCTGCTGGTGAAGGTTAGCGCGCACGTAGCCGTGGTGGGAGCGGGCCGGGCGGCGCAGTATGGCAGCATGCGGCGTTACGACACGACCTCGACCGCCTGCGGGGCGTTGCACGCATTGCTGGCCGGGGGCGAACAGGGCTTTCTGGGGGACTTGCGGGCGGCGTTCAAGGCGGACGGCGTCGATCGTCTGGCGGTGCTGCTGGATGAGCAGCAGGTCGAACCAACTTGCCGCAGCCTGTTCGTGGCACTGGTGAACGCCCACCGGCAGTTGCGCGGCGTTGAGGATGAGATAAACACGCACAAGCCGGCCAGTCCGACGTTGTACATCGTGGCGGCGTGCGTCACGTTTAATCGGCCGGCGCGCGACACGGAGCTGTTCGCGGGGCTGCTTACGATAGACGCGCGCACGGCGCCGTGGGTGCGCGAATATCGCGGCCTGGGCGATGATCCGGCGGCGTACCGCGTGCAGGCGGAGGGCCAGCGCGTGCGCGTTACGGACGCAGTGCTTCGGTCGTAGCGGGGCGGCGCGGCACGCTTGGCGGAGCTGCGCGGGTGCTCAGAAGGCGGCTTCGCCGGTAATCTCGCGGCCCACGATCAGTTGATGGATGGTTTCGGTGCCCTCGTAAGTCACCACGCTCTCCAGGTTGAGCATGTGGCGGATCGGGCAGCACTCGACGCTGATGCCGCCGGCCCCGAGCAGGTCGCGGGCGTCGCGGGCGATGTCGAGAGCCAGGCGCACGTTGTTCCACTTGGCGAGCGAGACCTGGCTGTGATGCAACCGGCCGTCGTCTTTGAGCCGGCCGAGGCGCCAGGCCAGCATCTGGCCGGCGGTGATGCGCCGGACCATCTCGGCCAGGCGCTGCTGGATGAGCTGCTTCTTGACGAGCGGCTGACCGAAGAGGACGCGCTCATGGGCGAACTGGCGGGCCTCCTGGTAACACGCCTGTGCGGCACCGAGCGCGCCCCAGGCGATGCTGTAGCGGGCCTGATTCAGGCAACTGAGGGGCGCCGCCAAACCTTCGGCCAGTGGCAGGCGGGCCGTATCAGGGACGCGGCAGTTGTCGAAGAACAGTTCGGAGGTAATGGAGGCGCGGAGCGAGAATTTGTGGGCGATGTCGCGCGTGGTGTAGCCGCGGGTGCCTTTCTCAACCAGGAAGCCGCGCACGCCGTCCGCAGTCATGGCCCACACCACGGCCACGTCTGCCAGCGTGCCGTTGGTAATCCAGGCTTTGGCGCCGTTGATGACCCAGTCGCCGCCGTCGCGTCGGGCGCCGGTGCGCATGGTACCCGGGTCGGAGCCGCCGTCCGGCTCGGTCAGGCCGAAGCAGCCGATGGCCGCGGCCCGGGCTAGAGCGGGCAGCCAGCGGTCCTTCTGCTCGGGGGAGCCGTAGGCGTGGATGGGGTACATCACTAGGCCGTTCTGGACGGAGCCGAAGCTGCGGAGTCCGCTGTCCCCACGCTCCAACTCCTGCATGATCAAACCGTAGGCGACGTTGCTCAGGCCCGCGCAGCCGTATTCGTGGAACGTGGGCCCGAAGAGGCCCAGCTCGGCCATCTGGGGCACGAGTTCGAGGGGGAAGCGGCCTTCCTCGAAGCAGGGGCCGATGATGGGGAGCACGCGCTCATCCACCCAGCGTGCCACAGCGGCATGCACCTGGCGTTCGTCGTCGCTCAACAGGCCGTCCAAGTCGAAGTAGTCGGGCGTCTGGGCGGGTGCGAACACGTGCTGATCCTCGCTTCCTGGTGAAGTTGCGGGACGAAGCCCACCGGAACGAACGCTGCCGGCGGGTTTTGAACCTGATTCTAGCGGGCAACGTGGCGCCACGCACAACAAACCCACCGCGTGCTTGAAGCGAGTCACCGGTGCTACTACAACTTATTGGTTGGTCGCACAGTGCGGCCGCGCGCGGTTGAACCGGCGAGGACGCCATGCCGCTGAAGATACGCTGCCCCCACTGCCGCAGGATACTGCTGGCGGAAGATGACACGGCCGGGCAGCGGAAACTGTGCCCCGCCTGCCGGCGGCCGCTGGATGTGCCGCTGCCGCTGCGTGTCGAGCTAGAGCTCACGGACGTGGCCGTCCAGTGTCCGCGCTGCGGGGCGGACGTGGCGCCCGGCACGACGATCTGCCAACGGTGTTTCACCGACATCACGACCGGCGTGCGATTGCCGCTGTGTCAGCGGCTGCGGCGCACGCCAGTTAAAGCCTGGACAGTGTGCGGTTTGACCGTCGCCCTGGCGGCGCTGCTCATCTACGTAGGCGTGCACGTGGTCACGGTGCGGCTGGCCCGGCCCAAGACACCGGAGACGGTCTTAGCGCCGGCACCGGCCCGTGAGTTTCCGGCCGAACACTGGGCCGCGCGGCTGCTGGGAGCCCAGGACGAGCAGGAGCGCGCGAGTGCCAGGGAAGCGCTGATGCTGGGTTGCGCCAGTGCGGCCGAACAGGTGAAACGCGCGGTGGCCGCGGCGCTGCAAGCGTCCCTGGGCGACGCGGCGGGCAATCAACGGGTGACGTGGAACCGCCGAGTTGCCCTGGACGTTCTAGCATTCGCGGTCGACCGCGAAGGCGGGGCGGCTACTGGGTTGGCTGCCCTGCTGGCGGCCTGCGCTGCGCGGCCGGAGCTGCACGTTGCGGCCAGGCGGGCGCAGGGGCTGCTCGGCGATGCAACGGCCCTGCCGGACCTGCGCGAACTCTGGCTCGAGCGAGTACGGCGCTACGTATTCTTGCGGCAACTGGGGCGTCTGACAGCGGCGGGTGATGCGGTGGTTACCGGGACGGCCGTGCGCGCTGCACGCGCGGAGTTGGACTACGTAGCGGCGGCGCTGCATGGGCTGAAAGAGACGCGCGAGGAGGGCGTACTGGACGCGTTGTTGGAGAGCTACTGGGATGGCCGGACCTGGCTGGGTCAGCAGCGTAGCGAAGCTCTGAGCGAGGAGCTGTTTGAGCTGGCGAAGCCGCGCGCTACGGCCACCGCGGCTGACGCCGGCTTTGAGCTGGAGAAGCAGGCGATCCGGGGGGCGCGTGACGCTTTGCAGCGCGCGGGGCAGCGTGCGGCGCCAGCAGCGCGGGCGGCGGCCGGGCTCGTGCTGGCGCATTGCGCCCCGCAGTACGAATCGGCCCGCCAGCGCATCGTGGCGGCAGTGGTCAGTGTGCTACCGGGCTGCGAACCGGAAGTGCAGCAGCAGTTGACGTGGGCAGCGGCGCGCCTGACGGGACGTCAATTCGGCCGGATCAGCGGGCACGGCCGGCCGGCCGATGTGCAGCGGGCGGACGTGGAAGCCGTGTTGCGTTGGGCACACAGTGCCGGCGTGGCGGACCCCAGCCCGCTGCGGACGTCGGCTGGGGACTACCTGGTGCCGCGAAAGTTGACCTGTCGGGTGGTGCCGCCGATGCGACAACTGGAGCGGGACCTGTTGGAGGAGTTTGGACAGGGCTGGGAGCGTTCCCGGGCGGCCCTGGAGCGGTGGCTGGTGGGCGGGCTGGGCTGTACGCCCGAGGTGCGGGCGCTGCTGGATCCCGGGCAACGAGCGCCGGACTACCCGGCATTGGCGGCGGCGCTGGTGATTGCGGCAAGTTGTGAGGCGCGGGACGTCAGTCGCGAGTTGCTGCTGTGGCAGGAGGCGCACGATCAGCCGGAGTGGGTGCGTGCGTTGGCGTTTGCGGCGTTGGGTGCGCTGGACGCCAAGGCGGGTCGCTGGAGCAGCGGGTGGCCGGTGGGGTGGCAGCTTCCGCCCCAGGCGGAATTGGAGGCCGGCCGTCCGGGGTGGGAGCACTTCGGGTATACTTTGGGGTTGGGCGGCGCGCCTATGATCGACCGTTTGGAGCGCCACGGAACGTTGTCGCGCGCGGCCCACGAGCGGCTGCGTGGTATCGCCGACAGGCTGTCGCGGGCGCGTGCCGCTGAGCGCGGTCCATGAGCGGTCGGTGTGCGCTGGTTGGCCGGTGGAGACTGCGGCAGCCAGCCGAGGCTGGCGGGCTGAGCAGTGCGGAAGCGAGACAAGCCGGATGCTGATTCCCATTGGGACAGAAGTGCGTCTGCGCCGGACCCCGGTGGCGAACTACGCGCTGATACTGCTGAACGTCCTGATTTTTCTTTATACGGACGTTGTGGGCGGGGTGGCGGCGCAGCATCAAAAAGCGCTCTGGACGCTGTACGCGGCGGTGCCGGACCTGGGGCAATACATCACGTACCAGTTCCTGCATGGGGACTGGCTGCACCTGCTGGGAAACATGCTCTTTTTGTGGATTTTCGGTAACGCCGTCTGCGACCGGATGGGCTCGATCTGCTATGTGCTGTTCTACCTGGCGGGGGGCGTGTTTGCCGGGGTGGTTTTCTCTGCGGTTAGCAACAATGGCCTGTTGGGAGCCTCGGGTTCGATAGCGGCGGTTACGACGGCGTTCCTCGTGCTGTATCCGCGGGTGCGGATCACGATGCTGCTGTGGTTTTTCGTGATTACGGCGCTGCAGGTGCCGGCCATGGTGGTGATCGTGTTCAAGATCATTCTGTGGGACAACGTGCTGGCGCCCCGGCTGGAATCGGGGATCGTGTCGAACGTGGCGTACTCGGCGCACTTGGGGGGCTACGCGTTCGGGTTCTGTGTGGGGATGAGCATGTTGGCGCTGCGGGCGCTGCCGCGGAACCAGTTTGATCTGCTGGCGGTGTGGAATCGTTGGCAGCGGCGGACTGGCCTGCCCGGGAGTAGTGCGGCAGTGCCGCAGGGCCGGCCGGTACGGGTGCAAGAGATGGCGTCACGGCCGCTGGAACCGCTGGTGCTTTCGGCGGCGGAGCGACTGCGCGAGGAAGCGCTGGAGCGTCTGGCGGCCCGGGACCTGGCGGGCGCGGCGAACTGCTACCTCGAGTTGCGGCGCCTGGACGCCC
>CAZYGM010000209.1:0-5824 GCA_964647015.1 uncultured Planctomycetales bacterium
CCCGGCAGGTGCCGGAGTTGCGGCAACTGCTGGAGACGCGCGAAGCGCTCAGCGCGCTGAAGGCGCCCTTTGCCAACGTCCGCGAGTTCCGCCAGAAGATCGAGAAGATCGTCAAGGACGAGGAAACCCGTCAGAAGCTGCTCGACGTCTTCAAGGAGATGCAGTCAGAAGGGGGCGGCGGCGCTGGGGAATAAACCGGTCGCACGCCGTTACCCGTCGCTCGTGGATCCTTGCACCCTGTAACGCCGTGTTGGGCACGGCCTGAAATCGGAGATAACCAATGGCTGACGCGCCAGATGCCGCTCGAGCACCGGCCGAACATGAGCTGCCCGCAGACCTGTCCGCTGTCCTCGACGAATGCGTAGTCGCCACCCGCGCCGCGCGCGACGACGAAACCAAACGCATGTACCGCCGCGCCGTGGAGGAGTTTCTCCGCCGCGTAGTTGCCACGCCGGAAGTGAAGATCGACAAGGCCCTGATTGACAGCTACGTGGCCGAGATTGACCACCGGCTCAGCTTGCAGATCGATGAGATCCTGCATCATCCCGATGTGCAGAAGCTCGAGTCGGCCTGGCGCGGGCTCAAGTTCGTCGTCGACCAGACTGACTTCCGCGAGAACATGAAGATCCACATCCTCAACGTCTCTAAGGATGAGTTGTTGGAGGACTTTGAGAACTCGCCGGAAATCCCCAAGTCCGGTCTATATCAGCACATATACACTGCTGAGTTCGGCACCGCCGGTGGCGAGCCCATCGGCGCCATGATCGCCAACTACGAGTTCGGCCCCGGCCCGCGCGATATCGCCCTGATGCAGAAAGTCTCCGCCGTCGCCGCCATGGCGCACTGCCCGTTCGTGGCGGCGGCCGGTCCCGAGATGTTCGGCGTTGACGATTTCCGCGAACTACCCAAGCTCAAGGATCTCCAGAGCATTTTCGAGGGCCCCCAGTACACCAAGTGGAATTCCTTCCGCGACACACCCGACAGCCGCTACTTCGCCCTGACCATGCCGCGCTTCCTGCTGCGGCATCCTTACGACCCGGACGCCAATCCGGTCAAGGCCTTCAACTATTCCGAGCAGGTCACGGATGACCACCGCAAGTACCTGTGGGGCAATGCGTCGTTCGCCTTCGCCACGCGCCTGAGCGACAGCTTCGCCCGCAGCCGCTGGACGATGAACTGCACCGGCCCGCAGGCCGGCGGCATGGTCCAGAACCTGATTCTGCACCAGTTCAAGACGCTCGAGGGCATCGAGACCAAGATCCCTACCGAAGTGCTCATTTCGGATCGCCGCGAGTTCGAGCTGGCCGAGTCCGGCTTCATCGGCCTGACCATGTACAAGAACACCGACAAGGCCTGCTTCTTCAGTGCCAACTCCGTGCAGAAGCCCAAGACCTACCCGGACACGAAGGAAGGCCAGCGCGACCAGACCAATTACAAGCTCGGAACGCGTCTGCCTTACATGATGATGATCTCCCGGCTGGCCCACTACCTGAAGGTGATCCAGCGCGACAACCTCCAGACCTGGCAGTCGCCTACCAAGATGCAGACCGAGCTGAGCGACTGGATGCGGCAATACGCGGCCGACATGGACAACCCGACCGCCGAGGTCGCCGATCGGCGCCCCATCCGCAAGTTCAACATCGAGGTATCCGAAGTGCCTGGCGAAGTCGGCTTCTACAAGGTCGACATGCAGGTCATGCCGCACTTGAAGTTCGAGGGTGCCAACTTCACGCTGTCGTTGGTGGGCAAGTTGGACAAGGAGTAATGCCGGCCCCTTCGGCGAAACGGCCGAAGAAGCGTGGGAACGGTTTGGCGCTGCTGGGAGCCCGACGACTCACAGGGCGCGCCCATTGCAGATGGCCCCGTCAGTCGGGCCCCGGCCACAACGTCAAGGCATATTGTCTATAACATCTTCCAAAGAAACGTGTTAGCGATTGAGCGGCGCGCCGGCGGCTGTGGATGCGGCCTTGGCACGCCGAATGCAACAACCCGCTGTGCGACGATTTGAAGTCGAGCCCGATGCAGTGCGGGGTGGCCCGTCGGAGGGCCGGCCGCATCGGAGTCCAGAACTTACTGACGGCAAGGAGAAATGACCATGCCACTGCCAGCCCACATGACATTGGAAGGCGAGAATCAGGGCGCCATCATGGGTTCCTGTGAGATGCGGGGCCGGGAGGACACCATCCTCGTCGAGGCCTTTAACCACGAGGTGCGCATGCCGCGCGATCCGCAGAGCGGCCTGGCGACCGGCAAACGCATCCACAACCCCCTCTGCGTCGTGAAGGTTTTCGACAAGGCGACGCCGAAGCTCTACCAGGCCCTGTGCACGGGCGAGCGGATGAAGAACGTCACGATCAAGTGGTACCGCATCGACCCGACCGGCCAGGAGCAGCACTACTTCACGCACGTGCTCGAAGATGCCATCATCATGAGCATTCGCCCCTGGATGCCGAACTGCCTCGATCCGAAGACCGAGAGCTACACGCACATGGAAGAGGTCATGTTCACCTACAAGAAGATCCGGTGGACCTGGGAGATCGACGGCGTCGAGGCCGAGGATAGCTGGATCGTACCGAAGTAGCGGCGCCCCCGGTTCCGCGGCGTGCCCGCCGACCGTGCCCCGGTCCGGGGGCCGCGCTGCGCAGTTCAAGGAGACAGCTCATGGCAGAGAGTCGCCCCGGCGCGGCACTGCACATACACGAAGGCGGCCACTACGCTCAGCCCAGCGCCAGTGCCCGGGCCATGCCGAAAGGCCACCCGCTTGAACAGGCGCTCGGCTGGTCCGGCCGCTACAACTGCGGGTCGCCCCACGCGGGCAACCCGCAGTGGGACGAGGTGATCAACCAGTTCGATCCGCCGCCGCAGACCGCGCTTAGCCACCACGAGGAAGCGGTTCGTCGCCAGCAGCGTCTTTGGTTCTTCGAAGCGCTGCTGGAGGAGTAGGAGAAGGAGTGCCGGTGCCGAAACGCACCGGCCGGCGGGCCGACCGTCCGCAATTGTGGACGCTCGGCCTGTCGCTGCGCCAACCGCATCTCAACGCTCATCTGCGAAGTCACGCGTTGCCGTCGGCCAGCACCACAGGTACGTGATCAGGGCTGCGACCGCCAGCGCCTGACCGGCTACCGCGGCGATTATCGTTGGCCGGCCCCAACCGCTCTCCAGGCCAAGCATAAACGCCGCCAGGCCCAGCACTATCGACAACAGCAGCAGCCAACCCGCCAGCACCGCGCCGCCGCCCCGAATCGAGCGGCCGCCCGGCACGGGTAGCACCTGGGCAAACGCGCCCTGCGCCCCCGCCATCGCCAACTGGGACACAGCGCCCGCCAGCACGCACCCGCCAACCATCAGCAGCCAGAACAGCCACGGATTCATCACCGGCAGACGCTCCCAGTACGTCGCCAGCATCATCGCGGCGAAGGCGGCACCGATCAGCGACGGCGAGAAGTAGGTCATGCGACTCATACAGATGCTCCAACAAGGATCCCGCCTGGCGGCGGCCGCGCCCAATTATACGCCGACCTGCCCGGGCCGCACCGGCGGTGGTAGCATATCCTCTGCTTGCCGCCGGTACAGGATCAGCAACTGATGCATAAGACCGCCGCTACGAATCTAGCGATTGTCGGAGCGACCGGGGCCGTGGGCCGAGAATTCGCCGGCCTGCTTGCTCGACGCGCGTTCCCGGTGAAGACCTGTCGCTTCCTGGCGTCCGAGCGCTCGGCGGGACAGGACATTGCCTGGGCCGGCGGCACGGCCACCGTCGAGCTGCTGTCGGCCACGTCGTTCAACGGCATCGACTTGGCATTCTTCTCCGCCGGCAAGGCGGTCAGCCGCGCTTTCGCCCCACGGGCGCGACAGGCCGGGGCGGTCGTGATTGACAACTCGTCGGCCTTCCGGATGGATCCCGCCGTGCCGCTGATTGTCCCGGAGGTGAACCCGCGGGTCGTCCGCACTCACAACGGACTTATCGCCAACCCGAACTGCTCCACCATCATCCTGGCCGTCGTGCTCTGGCCGTTGCAGCAGCGCTGCCGGATCCGTCGCGTCGTGGTGGCCACGTACCAGGCGGCCAGTGGAGCCGGCGCCCGCGCCCAGGCCGAACTGGAAGAGCAGACGCGGGCCGTTCTGGCCGGCCAGCCGGCGATTCGCCAGGTCTTCCCCGTACCCTGTGCGTTCAATGTGTTCAGCCACAACAGCCCGATCGGGCCTGACGGGTACAACGAGGAGGAGACGAAGATAGTCGCCGAGATGCGTAAGATCTTTGGCGACGAGTCGTTGCGGATCGCGCCGACGTGCATGCGCGTGCCGGTGTTGCGGGCCCACACTGAGGCTATCAGCGTCGAGTTCGCCGAGCCGTTTGACGAGCACGAGGCCCGCAGGGTGCTGTCGGACGCGCCGGGCCTGCGCGTGGTGGACGACCGAGCCGCCAACGATTTCCCGACTCCATTGGCGGCCTCCGGCCAGGATGAAGTGCTGGTGGGCCGGATCCGGCAGGATACCTCGCTTCCCGACCGGCGGGGTCTGCAATTGCTGTGCAGCGGCGACCAACTCCGCAAAGGAGCCGCCCTGAACGCGATCCAGATTGCCGAACTGCTGCGGCGACACGAATGAGAGGCCGGCGGGGATTGCGATCCCATGCAGCCGGTGTGCCCGGTCGGCAGGAGAAGTCCGCTTGAGTGATGCCTCGCTACCGGAGCGCGTTTGCACCGAGCTTCTGCCCTGGGTGCGCCAGCCCGCACAATACATCGGCGGCGAGGTGAACCAGCCCGTGCGGCCGGGCGATTGGGAACGCGCCGACGTCCGCGTCGCTATCGCCTTTCCGGACACGTACAGCGTCGGCATGGCCCACCTGGGCTGCCACATCCTCTACTGGCTGGCGAACCAGACGCCCGGCGTGTGTGCCGAACGCGTTTACTGCCCCTGGATCGACGCGGAAGCCATCATGCGCCGCCAACGGCTGCCGCTCTTCACGTGGGACACGCGTCAGCCGGTGCGTTCGGCCGACCTGCTGGCCATCACGCTCCAGTATGAGTTGTGCGCGACCAACGTGCTCAACCTTCTTGATCTCGCGGGCATCCCCCTGCGGGCGGCGGAGCGCGGCGATACGGACCCACTGGTGGTCGTCGGCGGACCACAGGCCGACAACCCTGAGCCACTGGCCGAGTTCGTCGATCTGGTAGTGATAGGCGACGGCGAGCCCAGCCTCGCGGCCATCCTCGCGGCCGTGAAGGAGTACAAGCGCGGCGGGATGGCGCGGCGCGACATGATTCCCACTCTGGCGCGGCGGTTCCCCTGGATCTATGCTCCCAACCTGTACCAGCCCGAGTACGGCCCGGACGGAGCGTTAACGGCACTTACGCCTCAGGCCGGCGATCTGCCCAGCCGAATCGAGCGCTGCCAGACGCCGAGTTTCGAGGATGCCCCGTTTCCGACCCGGCCGCTGATTCCCTGGATCGAGAGCGTGCATGACCGCATCGCCATTGAGATCATGCGCGGCTGCCCGCAGGTCTGTCGCTTCTGCCACGCCGGCTACACCAAGCGTCCGCTCCGTTGGCGCTCCGTGGACCGCATCGTGGAGATCGCGGAGGAAGCCTACCGGGCGACGGGCTATGGCGAGATCGGGCTGTTGTCCTTGTCCACCGCCGACTACCCGCAGTTACCGGACCTGGTCCGGCGTATAAATGAACGGTTCACCTCGCGACAGGTGAACATCAGCCTGCCCTCGCTCCGTGTGGACCGGCTGCTGCGCGATATCCCGCCCATGGCGAATGCCGTGCGCAAGGGCGGGCTCACGATCGCCGTTGAGGCAGCATGCCCGGACATGCGC
>CAZYGM010000210.1:0-5778 GCA_964647015.1 uncultured Planctomycetales bacterium
CGGCCGGCGAGGTCGTCCGCCTCAATGTGCAGATCGAGGCCGACACCTGGGACGCGCAGCCGCGCAACGTCGTCGCTGAGATTCCCGCCCGCGGCCCCTGGCAGCACGAAGTCGTCATCGTCTCCGCCCACCTCGATAGTTGGCACCTGGCCGAAGGGGCCGTTGATAACGCCAGCGGCTCGGCCACGATCCTTGAAGTCGCCCGGGCGCTGGCCGCCACCGGCTGGCAGCCCCGCCGAACCGTCCGCTTCATCTGGTTCATGGGCGAGGAGCAGGGCCTGCTCGGCTCGTATGCCTATGTTGACCGGCACGCCGACCAGCTCGACCGCGTGGTCGCCATCGTCAACGCCGATATGCCCGGCTCGCCCCGCAATTTCGCCACGTCCGGCTCCGGCCGCGTGAGGCAGGCCCTGCGCGATCTGGCGGCCGAGCTGCGCGGCTACGCATTCACCGACGAGGTCCCCGGCCTCGGCGGGGACTGGAGCGACCACGCCCCCTTTGTGCACGCCGGCGTGTGCGGCATCGTGGTATCCGGCCCGGTCGGGGATGGCGCTGTGCATTACCACACGACCGGCGACACGTTTGACGCCGTGGACATGCAGGCCAATCACGAATCCGCCGCGGTCATCGCCATCCTGGCACGCCGCCTGGCGGACGTCCGGCTGCCGGTCAGTGCGGACGGCGGCGCGCCGGGCGAGGCATGCCGTGGTTCATGAGCGCATTGGTATCGTGATTAGGCTGCGCGTATGTGCACCAGTGTGACCAACGCGTTTGGGATGGCGACGTTTGCCCCTGGCTGACGACGTGGCGCTGGCCTTGCGGGTCGACCCGCTGCTTCCCGGCCATCATGAGCCGTGCGCGCGCAAACGCCGCCCGCGCCAGTGCCGGGTCATGCCCCAGCCCGGTGAGGCCTCGCGAAGCCCTGCAGACACGGAACGTTGCTGCTTGCAGTGATGCCATTCGTGCGCATGCCAGGCCATTGCGCCGCATGATGGCGCGACCTGAGCCGGTCTGGCAGGGACATGCCACGGCTGGCTGCCGGATTGCCAACTTCACTCCCTGCTGGCGGTCGCTATCATCTGACGTTATGCGTTGCCAGGAGAAGACATCGTGACAATCGATCAGCGACTCGCGCTCAAGGAATTGGCAGTGCGCCCGGAGCTCGCCCGCGCGAGGTTTCACCGGTTGCCACGGAAGGAGAATATGCCGCTCTCCGAGCGCGGAGACCGCTGGCGGCTTGACTGGCTGGAGATCGAAGCCGGCGTTAAGGGCACGCGAGCAGGTGGCAGGCGGAGACGGAAGTGAGACGATTCAAGGCCCGGATTCTGCGCCTAAGCGCCGTACTTGGCCGGATGCATCCGGCCAAGCTCGCCCTGTTGGGTTATCTTTCCTACATCGTACTGGGCTGGCTCCTGCTCTGCGTCCCACTTCTTCAACAAGGGCAAGGAGTCAAGGTCCTCGACAACTTGTTCACCGCGACCTCCGCGGTATCGACAACCGGCCTGGTCACCGTCAGCGTATCCGATACCTACAACTTCTTCGGCCAACTCCTGATCCTGTCGCTTATTCAACTCGGCGGCATCGGGTACATGACGTTCGGCTCTTTCGTCATCTTGTCCAGCACGACCGACCTGTCAGAAGTGCGCGCCGACGTGGGCAGGACTGTCTTCAGCTTGCCGGCCTCTCTCCGAATCGACAAGTTCATTCGCAGCGTTGTCAAGTTCACGCTGATCATTGAGTGTGCCGGGGCCGTAGCGCTCTACTGCGTGCTCCGCAAGGCTGGGACGCCGGACGCGGTCTGGAGCGCGGTGTTCCACAGTGTTTCGGCCTTCTGCACAGCGGGATTCAGCCTTTACAATGACAGCTTCGAGAGTCTTGCGGGAAACTTCTGGCTGAATGCGGTTATCGCGCTGCTCAGCTACCTGGGAGCGATCGGCTTCATCGTGGCCATAGACGCCTGGCGCGTCTTGCGTGGCAAGGTCAAGTCCCTCACGCTCACAAGCAAGATCATTCTATGGTCGACGTTCTGGCTCAGCGTTGGAGGCACGGTGCTGCTCTTCATCACCGAACCCTCCATCCAGACCAAGCCCCCCGAAGAGCGGCTCATTGCCGCGTTCTTCCAAGCGATGACATCTATGACGACGGTGGGATTCAATACGGTTGGGATAGCGGAGCTTTCAAAGGCGTCGCTTCTCCTCGTGGTTGTGCTCATGGTAATCGGAGCATCCCCGTCAGGCACCGGCGGAGGACTCAAGTCGACCACCTTCTCGGCCATCTTCGGCGTCATGCGCAGCGCGATGAAGGGCACGCAGCAGGTTACGTTCTGGGGCCGCCCGGTTCCGATTGAGCGAGTGTGGACCGCCGTTGCGAGCCTGGGTTTCTACCTCGCAACCCTGGTTCTCGGCACGTACCTGTTGGAGATGGTCGAGCAATCATCATTCGTGGAGAACCTCTTCGAGGCGGCCTCGGCACTCGGAACCGTAGGCTTGAGCATGGGGATTACGCCGACACTGACGAGCATCGGCAAGCTCATCATCATCCTGATGATGTTCTGCGGGCGACTGGGACCGCTTACATTCGGCATGGCACTTTTCTTCCAAAAGGGGCTGGCGGTTCCGCAAGACAACGATCTGGCCGTCTAGCGTCGGTTAGAGCGGCGTTCTGCTCTTCGCAACCGGCCGGCGCTTCTGTGCGTAGGCGGCGGGCATTCGGCCAGGAGCGGGTGGCGCCGGTAGCGCTCTACCAGGGCGATGATGCGCTCGCGCACCATGCGGATGCAGGTGTCGTCGTCGAGCTCTTGCAGCAAGGCGGGTGAGAGCGGCTCGCCGTAGGCCACGATGATCGGGCGCGCGCGGGGAAAGCGGGCGTGGCGCGGCCAGGACTCGAAGGCACCCAGAATCATGCCGGGCACGACCGGCACACCGGCGCGCCGGGCCAGAAGGACGATGCCGGGGGCCAGCTCGGACACGCTGCCGTCGTGCGTGCGCGTGGCTTCGGGAAAGGTCACGACAAGGTGGCCGGCCTTGAGCCGCCGGAGCGTTTCCCGAATGGCGCCCATATCGGCGGTGCCGCGCTTGATGGGGAAGGCGTTGAGCGATTCGATCAGCCGGCGGAAGCGCGGGTCTGCAAACAGCGTGTGGCGGGCCATGTAGTGGCATTCGCGCGGCAGCGCCAGCGTGGCCAGCACCGGATCGAGGAAGCTCTGGTGGTTGCAGACCAGCAGCACGCCGCCCTGCCGCGGCACATTGCGCGTGCCGAAGACGCGACCGCGGAACAGCATGATGTAGAGCGCCTGGCACACGTTCCGGCAGAAGCGATACCAGGGCCGCATGGTCGGCTGGGCAGGGCATCCGCGCGGCCGGGTGTCGGGCAGAGTCGCACTCATGGCGTGGTGCCCTCGGGCGTGCCGCCGGCCTGATGGGGCGGCGTCAGGCCGGCCCGTCCCACGTGCTCCAGCATGCAGTCGAGCACCTGCGCCACTGACATGCCGCTCGTGTCGATGCAGATGGCGCCCTCCGGACGCCGGAGCGGCCCCACCGCGCGGCGCGAGTCGGTCTCGTCGCGCATCTGCAGGTTCTCCTTCACCTGGGCGAGCGTCACAGTATCGCCTTCCGACTGGAGGTCTTGCAGCCGGCGCGCGGCCCGTGTTGCCAGCGAGGCGTCCAGGAAGAACTTGAGGTCGGCATCCGGGAAAGCCACGCTGCCCTGGTCGCGGCCTTCCGTCACGAAGTGCCTGAGGTGCCGGCCTATCCGGCGCTGGCGTTCGACCAGGGCGGCACGCACGCCCGGCAGCGCGGCGACGTAGTGCGTGTGGCTGCTGACGCGCAGCGAGCGGATCTCCTCGGATACGTCGCGCCCGCGCAGCGTAACCCGCACCTGCGTCGGCCCGAAGTCGAGCTCGTAAGCATCGCTGCCGGCCAGCCGTGCCAGGCGCTCGTCATCTTGCAGATCGAGCCCATCCTCGAGCGCGGCCAGCGTGACGACGCGGTACATGGCACCGGTGTCCAGGTAGGGCACGCCCAGGCGTGCCGCCAGCGAACGTGCCATCGTGCTCTTGCCGGACCCGGCCGGGCCGTCGATCGTGATAATCACCGCGCACCACCCGCCGTTGCAGACTTATTTCGTGAACCAGGGGCGGGATTATAAGCGGGTGGCGGGATGGCTGCCACGCCGGCAGCGCGCTACACGCTTGCCGGAACGACCTCCAGCGGCAAGTTGTGCGGCGGGCCTACCCAGCGTTCAACGGCGGTCAGCACGCGTTCGAGCGTGATGTCGTCCATGCAGCTGGGGGAGAAATCGCACGTGCGGCGATAGCAGGGCGCGCACGGCAACGTCGTCACGACCTTGGTGCCGCACTCGTGGACGTCGATTTCCTGTGCGCAGGTCGGGCCGAAGAGCACGACACACGGGACATCCATGGCGATTGCGACGTGCACGGCCATCGTATCGCCGGTGACCACAGCGCTGCAGCCGGCCAGAAGCGCCACGAAGCCCAGCTCGTCCAGGCTGATGCCGACGCGACGGGCGTCGGCGCAGACGTTGAGGACGGCGGGAGCGGCCCGGCCGTCGCGCGGCAACGTCAGGTCGCGGCAGGTGTCGGCGATGCGGCGGTTGATCTCGTCCTCGCGCGGGCCGCCGAGCAAGGCCACGCGCCAGCCATGGCGGCGTACGAGCAGTTCGGCGAACTGGGCGAATTTGTCGGGCGGCCAGGTTTTGTTGGCGAAGACGTCGCCGGCGCCGGTGTTAAGCCCGATAACTGTCTCGCCGGCCCGGACGCCGACTTGCTGCCACGCCCGGTGTGCCTGGCGGTGATGCGCGGGGCCGGGATACAGGCGGTAGCGCTGGCCGACGTAATCCAGGCCGACGGCCGCGTAGATGAGCTGCTGGTAGCTGGCGGTGTTGTGGTTGAACTTCAGGTCGTCGTCCAGGCCCAGGCGGAAGTACGGCCCGCACTCGGGGTTCAGCGGGAAAACCGTGCCGTAGCGGCTCAGGCCCAGCCCCCGGCGCTCGGCCGCTTGAACCCGCATCGCCAGACCGGCCGGCGCCGGCTCCTTGTCAAGGCTCAGGCACAGGTCAAACTGCTCGCATTCGAGGTGACAGAGCGAGTCGGCGTCGAATGGCAAGAGGCGGTCAATCAGGGGGTGATTGGCCAGCATGCGGACGGCGTTCGGGCGGGTCACCCAGGTGATGTGGCTCGTGGGCCAGGCGGCCTTCAGACCCGGCAGCAAGGCCGCCGTACGAATCGCGTCGCCCAGGGCCGCCAGCTTGATTACCAGAATACGATGACCCATCGGGCTGTACTGGCCGCAGTCAGCCGGACAGACGCCCTGGACCCCTGCGGCACAAGGGCGGTCTCCGCGATAGCGGCGACAATCGAGCCTGAGGTTCGGCTCGACCGGGCTGCGGGCGGGTGGCTTGAGAGGCTGGCAGTCCGTACGCTCCACGCACAGTGCTCCGGGGATTCGGCGCCGCTGATTAGGCAGCGGCGCGGTCCGCTACTGCCGATTCGTATCGGACTGTGAACGACCGGGGCTTAGTGCGGCGCTGGGGAGGTTCTGTCTGGGGCGGCTGGTGTCGCTGCCGCTGGGCAGGTTATCGCCCCTCAGGCGGGTCAGCGGCAAGCGGTGGCAGAAACCACCGGCAGGCGTCAAACTTACGCCGCGCGGTCGCCGTCCGGCGGCGGCAAGCCCCGGCCGGCGGCGAGGCCGGCGCACAATTAGCTGTGTAAGGAGAAGCGGGCATGGGTCGGCCGAAGACGATCATGATTGACCTGGACGG
>CAZYGM010000211.1:0-5760 GCA_964647015.1 uncultured Planctomycetales bacterium
TGATCGAGGACGCCATGGCGCGGGCTCAGGCGAAGCGTGCGGCTGACGAGGCGGCCGGCGCGGCGACGGAGGAGCAGAAGCCGCCGACCGAGTCGAAGCCCCGGCAGGAAGACCGCGGGGACTGAGACGACCCGGGGGAGTCTGGTCGACAGATTCGAGCTGAGTTAAGCGAGCTGCCTGCGTGACGCGTGCTGGGCAGCTCGCGTTGTTTGGCGGCGTTGAGCGGGACGAGCCCGCGCGTGGGGCGGTGTGGGGGCGGCCAGAATAGGGGGTCTGCTGTTCTGGAACTGGCGATTTCGAGTTGTACGCCTGTCAGCAGATTGGCCAGGGGGTCCGGTTGCGGGGGTGCCCAAACGGGCTTAGTCGTGCTAAAATACTGTCATGAATGATTTTGTGGCGCCAGCGCTTGCGCGATGGATTCGGGTGGGGGGCGGCAAAAATCTTTCCCAGTCTCCCATTTTCTTCGATTTATGGGTTGTCAGATTCCCTGCTTGTGGTAGACTATCCTTATCAGTGGAGCCAGGTGGGTCTGAGTGGTGTAAGTGCGATGTTCCTGGTAGGTACTTACGAGCTGACGATCGACGCGAAGAATCGGTTGTCGGTTCCGTTTAGTATCCGCAGGAAGTTGGAAGAGCATTCCTTCTACGTGCTGCCGGGGCTCCGACACGGGACGCTGGCGCTGTATCCGGAGAAGTACTTCGAGCGGCTGCGGCCGGTGCCGCCGGCGGAGAGCCTGTCGCCTGGAACGCACGAGTGGCGGCAGTTTGAGTATAGCCAGTGTGCGTTGGTAGATCCGGACAATCAGGGTCGCATTTTATTGCCGGAGCGGTTGCTCAGGCGTACGGGGATAGACAAGGAAGTGGTGCTGATAGGGGTTCAGGACCATTTGGAGCTATGGAACCGGGCCGAGTTCGAGGCCTTCGAGCAGGCCCAGTGGCAGAATGTGGACAAGAACCGGGCGCAGGCGATGGAGGAGTTGAAGGTGTACGTGTCGCCGGTGGTGGCGGCGTCTGGTTCCTGACGAGTTTGTTGAGCATGGCATTAGGTTGGGTTTAGCGAGGGTGGAGTGCAGCGGCGCGGTGCAAACGCCCGCGCCGCTGCAATCCCGCAGATCCGGGAGCGATGCGGCAGGCTTAACGCCGAGAGCCTCCGCGCGAGAACAAGGATGTTCTCGATGCTCCGTGAGACGGCCGGTGTCGTCCGTCTGGTTCGGGCCGTGAGTTGATCAAGGAGGATCAGCCGCGGCCAGGTTTTTCCCAGGAGCCGGAGTTGTACCGGCAACCGGCCGGCATGTCGAGAGGTTTTACGTGGGGCGGACCGGGCAGCGGAGTGCTGCGTGAGGAGTCGTGAGCGAGGCGCAGCGCGAACATCTTCCGGTGCTGGTGGCCCCATTGCTCCAGTTGTTGGAGCCGAAGCCGGGCGAGGTGATACTCGACGGGACGGTTGGTCTGGGCGGTCACGCGGTGGAGTTGGTTCCGCGGATCATGCCGGGCGGCCGTTATATCGGGTTGGATTTGGACGAGCGAATGCTGGCGGAGGCGCGGACGCGGTTGGCGGATTGGCGTGAGCAGGGCGTCACGCTGGTGCAGGCGAACTATGCGGAGTTCCCCGAGGTCCTTGGCGCGCAGGGGCTGCAGCGAGTGGATCAGCTCTTACTGGATCTCGGGGTTAACTCCGCCCAATTGGACGATGCGACGCGCGGGTTCTCGTTTGAGCGGGACGGCCCCCTGGACATGCGCTACGACCAGTCCGAGGCCGGTCCGGCGCTCGACCTGGTGAATGCCGCCAGCGAGAACGAGCTCGCGGACCTCTTCTACCGGTTTGGCCAGGAGGGTTTGAGTCGCAAGATTGCGCGGCGGATCTGCCAGGTGCGGCGGGACGGGCGGATCACGACGACGCGGGCATTGGCGGCGGCGGTCGAGGGGGCCTGCGTGGCGGCCGGCAAGGGCGCCGGGCGGATTCATCCGGCGACGCGCGTCTTCCAGGCGCTGCGCGTGGCGGTGAACCGGGAGTTGGAGAACCTGGAGCGGTTCCTGGAGCAGGTGTGTGACTGGTTGGCCCCGGGTGGCAAGTTAGCGGTGATCAGCTTTCACAGCTTGGAGGACGGGATCGTCAAGAGTTTCCTGCGGCGAGCCGCGGATAACATGGAGGAGTTGACGCGCCGACCGGTGGTGGCGGACCCGGAGGAGCGCCGGGTGAACCCGCGTAGTCGCAGCGCGAAGCTGAGAGTGGCACGTCGACGTTAGGTCCGGGACAAGGAAGGGATGGACCGATGGCGCTGAGCGTCAAGGCAGCACTGAGCGTTTGTGGTCTGTTCATGGTGGGACTGTGCTACCTGGTTGACCAGGTGGCGTTGCCAGTGCGTGACGTGGCGCCGCGCATGCTTATGCAACAGTCGTCGGGTGCCGACTATGCCGTCAGCGGTGCCGGGGGGGTCGTGCTGGCAGGCGGTCCGGCGCGTGGGGCGTCGCCGGCATTTGCTCATCAAAACACGGTGGAGCGGGGGGCGCGGGAGAGTCGGGCGGCTGTGCCGGTCCTGGCGATGGCTGAGCTGCCGCGGCCGGTCTGGACTGACCGGCCGGTAGCGGTGCCGCCGCCGGTTATCAGAGAGCAGCCGGTTGTTGCCGTTGCGGAACCCGGCCAATTTGAGTCTGAGGTGTCGGCTCCGGTCGCGGCGGCAACTCAGAGCGCTTCGGGTCCGCGCTTGCTGATGGCGGTCGCGAACAATGGCGGCGCGGCGAATGAGCACAACGCTGCGGTGGCACGGGCGGCTGATACGCCCGGACCGGTGGCCGACGCCGGGCCCAGGTCGCCGAAGCACTACAACGTTCGGCGTGGTGACACGCTGATCAAGATTGCCCGGCGGGAGTGGGATTCCGCGGAACGCGGGCTGGTTGAGTTGCTGTTACAGGCGAATCCCAAGCTGCGTGCGCGGCCGAACAAGCTGTACGTCGGCGAGGTACTGGTGATTCCGGATCCGCAGGTGGCCAATGCAGGTGGTCCGGCGGCCGGGCCGGCTGTTGCCGCAGCGGCCGGCGCGGGGGCACGTGCGGCGGCGCCGCCACCGGTCGGAGCCGTTCCGGCCGTGCCGTCGCAATGGTACACCGTTCGCAAAGGGGACTCGCTGGCGAGCATTGCGCGGCGCTACCTGAGCGACGCGAGCCGCTGGCGTGAGATTGACGAATTGAACAACTTGGGGGATCCTCACAAAATCGTGCCCGGGACGCGGATCCGGTTGCCGGGTCTGTTGGTTTCGCGGGGCTAGTCGTCGACGTGCCGGCGGCCGTTCCGCCGGTTGGCAGGGATGCGCACGATGACGCTGGCGCGAATCATCGCATTGCTAAGCGCGGCGTTGGTGGTGATGCTGGCGGTGGTCGTGCTGCGCGCCGAAGCGACGCGTGTGCACCACGAGATCTGCGAACTGGAGCGGCGTGAGGATGAGGTGCGGCCCGAGTTGCGGCGGGAATGGCTGGCGTTGCAGCGGGCGCGCAATCCGTCCGCGCTGCTGGAACGTCTGAAGGGCATGGAAGTGCCGGTGCCGGCGGAGACAGAGGGGGACGGCAAGCAGGCCGGGCGCGGCTCGCAACGGGAGCGCTAGCGCATGCGCGCCGGGCTGATGCGCGTAGTGTTCGTGCTGGTGGGCCTGGCACTGGCGGCGGGTGCCGGTCGCTTGGCGTACGTCGAGCACGTGGACGGCAGCGCGTTGCGGGCGGCGGCCGAGCGTCAGCAGACGGTGGAGCTGCGCATCCCGGCCGAGCGGGGGGAGATACTGGACACGCAGGGGCGGCTGCTGGCGGGTAGCGAGACGCGCCCGTCGGTGTTCGTCGATCCGGCCTTGCTGGGCGATGCGGACAGCCGGAGTTATGCGGCGTACTCGGTGGCGCCGGTGCTGGGTCTGTCAGCGCCGGAACTGGAGCAGATGCTGGCGGAGCAGGCCGAGCGGCGGTTTGTGTGGCTCAAGCGGCTGATAAGCGATAGTGAGCTGGAGGCGTTTCGGCAGGTGCAGCGTGGCCGGCGGCTGCAGGCGTTTGGCGTGCAGTGGGAATCGGTGCGGACGTATCCCCAGGGCTCGCTGGCGGCGCACGTCCTGGGCTTCGTCGGGGATCCGGTCGAGGGCGTCGCGCGCGGTCTGGGCGGGGCCGAGCTGGCGTTTGACAAGCATCTCACCGGGCGTCCGGGGCGACGTGTGCGGATGGTAGATGTTCGGCGGCGCGGGTTGCGGGCCCACGCGGCGGACTACATTCCGCCGGTGGATGGCGCGACGGTCGTGCTGACCATTGATGCGTACATTCAGGAGCGCGCGGAGCTGCATCTGCGGGAGGCGGTGGAGAAGTTCAAGGCGGAATGGGGGGTGGCGGTAGTGATTGATCCGCAGTCGGGCGAGGTGCTGGCAATGGCGACGGTGCCGGCGTTCGATCCGGCCCGCCCGATCCCACCCGGCATAACGAAGGAGAAGGCGACGGAACGGCTGATGAACCGGGCCATCAGCTTCGCCTACGAGCCCGGCAGCATCTTCAAGCCGTTCATCGCCGGGCCCGCCCTGGACGAGGGGGTGACGCGGCTGAACGAGGTGTTCGCCATCAACGGGCGGGAACGGCGCTTCGGCCGGCGCACAATCCGCGACACGCACCAGCACGGCGAGTTGCCGTTCCACGAGGTAATCAGCCGCTCCAGCAATATCGGCATGGCGATGCTGGGAGGGCGGCTGGGCAACGAGCGGCTGTACCGGTACGTGCGCGATTTCGGCTATGGTCGCAAAACCGGGCTGGGGCTGCCCGGTGAGCACGACGGCCTGTTGCAGGAGCTGTCGCAGTGGACGGGGTATTCGACGCATTCCATACCGATTGGGCAGGAAATCGGCATTACGGCGATTCAGGTGGTCGCGGCGTTCAGCGTGTTTGCCAACGGCGGCGTGCTGTATCAGCCGCGGATCTTGCGCGGCGTGATGGCGCCGGACGGGGAGACTCTGCTGGATAATTCGCAGCCGATCGTGGTGCGGCAGGTGATGTCGCCGGCGACGGTGGCGCGCTTTCGCGAGGAGGCGCTGGTCGAAGTGGTCATGTCGGACATCGGCACGGGGAAAAACGCGCGTGTGCCGGGCTACCGCGTATTCGGGAAGACCGGCACGGCCCAGGTAGCACGCACGGACGGACGCGGCTATGAGCCGCGCGCGTACACGGGTTCGTTTGTGGGCGGGGCTCCGGCCGGCCAGCCGCGCGCGGTCGTGCTGGTTTCGCTGCACAAGCCCAGTGGCGGGCGGTATTACGGCGGTACGGTTTCGGCGCCGGCAGTTTCGGCGATACTGGCAGATACATTGCGGTACCTGCAAGTTCCGCCGGAAGTGACTTCTGCGGATGCCGATGAGATAATCGGCGGTCGCAAACGGGCCCGCTAGAGCGAGCGCGTCGTGGTGATGCTGGAGGTTCAGGTGGCGCAGCGTGAGTTAGGCGAGTTGTTGGCGGGGTTGGCGGATGAGCGCCTGATGGCGCGCCACGGGCGTCAGGCGATCACGGGCGTGTTCGACGATTCGCGCAAGGTGACGCCGGGCGGGCTGTTCGTGGCGGTGCGTGGCACGGCGGTTGATGGGCGGGAGTTCGTGGAGGGGGCGGTGGCGCGCGGGGCGGCGGTGGTGGTGGGTGAGGACCTGGTGGCGCACGAGCGTGCGATCGTGGTGAAGGTGCCTGACGCCCGGGCGGCGCTGGCCCGGTTGGCGCTGCGGTGGCATGGGCTGGACGGCGAGTGCGGCGCACGGCTGCGTCT
>CAZYGM010000212.1:0-5754 GCA_964647015.1 uncultured Planctomycetales bacterium
GTGGACGACTTGCGGGCGCGCACCATGCTTAGAATTTAAGGTATTGTGCGTCAGTGACTTGGGTGGGGCCTGCCGCAGTTGCAGGCCGCTTGTGACGTTTTTCCGTCACAGCCAACTGACTGGAAGGCAGGGTACTTCAAACGGCTGGCGTAGGCATTGTGTTTGGCAGCGTCGCGACTGGCCGCGCGGCGGTTCGGCGGCCGGCGTTTTAGTCTCTGGGCGGCGAGAGAAAAAATTTGGTTTTACAGGTCTTGACGGACGCCAAACCGAGCCCAATTATATTGGCCGATCTGGCGCTCGGTGCTACCCGTCGGCGCGGCGGGGCTAGGGCGCGTCGGGCTTGTCAAGGGAGCAAGGCCATGAACATGTGGTGGCACTGGTTGGTCTGGATCGGAATTATCGCGGTTGGTTACTTGTTCCTTGCAGGACAGTTCAATCTGCCGACGTAGGCAGGCGGTACGTGGCGCGCCGTTGCCGGCCACGCTAAGTAATTGACGTGACCTGAACTGGCGCCTATTATTTCGGACATGCGTTTCGGTGGTTCCCGTCGGCGCGGCGGGACCGAAGCGAGTGGTGCAGTAGAACAATGGAGTGAGACTATGTGGAGCAATTGGTGGTGGTGGCTCGTGTTCGGCGGCATTGCCGTGGTCGTTTACTTCCTGCTGACCGGGCAGAACCTGATCACGTAGCCCGACCGAGAAGCGCACGCTGCACGGACGGCGTGCCGAGTTGACGCGTCGATCATCCGTATGACACGGTTGATCGACGCGTTTCCTTTGTGGAGCGCGCAACGCAAGTCGTGCTTTGCAACTGTCATGGAGACGGATGCCATGCTGAAGTGGTTCTTCGACGGAACGACGGGCTCGGTAATTGGTTTCGTGCTGGTCGCGTTGCTGTACATCTTCGCCTTCTCGCAGACTGGATGGCTGCAGCTGCAGTAGCGGGCCACAAGCCGGTCTGAGGGCTGGGCGAAACCGATGGCAGGTCGCTGGGGGCTGGTGAGGGTGTTGTCATGTTTTTCGGAATCGGCGACGGGACCTGGTACTGGAACGTCCTGGTGCTCGTGATCCTCGGCGTGTTCGTGTACGTCCTGTTTGGCAATGTAACCATCGCGTAGCGGTCAGGCGGCACTCGGACGTCGGCGGGCGACTGCCCGGAACGCCGGGACGCGGGTTGGCGTCGATCGGGGGGGCCGGTTGGGGTCTGCCGTGGAAGCGCGCCGCCGCGCCCGGGCGCGTTGCGTGAGCGCCGGGCGCCGGCTAGCATGCGTGTTTCGCACGCTGCACAGGAGCACGGGAACGCATGCCAAGCCGCTATCTGGTGACCGCCGGTTTGCCGTATTCGAACGGGCGGCTGCACGTCGGCCACGTGGCCGGGGCCTACCTGCCGGCCGACACCTACGTACGCTATCTCCGGGCCAACGGGCGCGACGTCCGCTTCATCTGCGGCAGCGATGACAACGGCGTGGCGATTGAGATTGCGGCGGTCAAGAGCGGCCGCACGCCCCAGGAAATCGCCAGCCATTTCCACGCGCGTCAGCGGGCCGACTTCACCGGTCTGAACATCCAGTTCGACGTCTATGGCGGCACGCATCAACCCGGCTTCGTGCAGATGCACGAGCGCTTCAGCCAGGAGTTCTTCAGCCGCATTCACGCGCAGGGCTACTTCCGCAAGCTGCAGACGCGGCAGCTCTATGATCCGCAGGCCGAGCGCTTTCTGCCGGACCGCTACGTGCGCGGGCGCTGTCATCACTGCGGGGCCGAGCGGGCCACGGGCGATCAGTGCGACGAATGCGGACAGATGATCGACCCATTGTTGCTGATCAATCCGGTCAGCGAGATCAGCGGTCAGCCGGCGGTCATCCGCGAAACCACCCACTGGCACCTGGGCTTGCAGCGCTTCGCGCAGCCGCTGCGGGAGTGGCTGGAGTCCAAGCAGGGCCAGTGGCGCCCGAACGTGCTTAACTTCGCGCTCGGGCAGATCAAGCAGGGCCTGCCCGAACGGTCCATGACGCGCGACATCGCCTGGGGCATTCCGGTGCCGCTGGACGACCCGGACGCGCAGGGCAAGGTGCTGTTCGTGTGGTTCGACGCCCCGATCGGCTATATCTCGTTCACCGCCCAGCTTTGTCAGGACCAGTCGGGCGACTGGCGCGAATACGAGCGCTGGTGGTGCGATCCCGAGTCGGCCATTGTGCATTTCATCGGCGAGGACAACACGGTCTTTCACGCGCTCATCTGGCCGGCCATGCTTATGGCCGACGGGCGGCACCAACTGCCGACGGCCGTCGTGGCCAACAATTTTGTCAACATCCGCCTGAGTAACACGGATCAGAAGGTCAGCAAGAGCCAGACCGCGGCCGACTCGCCGGTGTGGATCGAGGAGTTCCTGAAGCGCTTTGACGCCGACGCGCTGCGCTACTACCTGACCGCCATCGCTCCCGAGTCGTCGCGAACGGCTTTCGATCCGCGCGATTTCGTGCAGCGGAACAACAGCGAGTTGGTCGCCGCCTTCGGCAATTTCGTGAATCGCAGCCTGACCTTCGCGGCCCGCTACTTTGAAGGCCGCGTCCCCGCGGCGACGGCCCGGACGGAGCAGGATCGGGCCCACCTGGCGGCCGGCGCGGCGGCCATTGAGAAGGTCGGCGCGCACATCGCTGGCTATCGCTTCCGGGCCGGGCTGGAAGAGCTGATGGCCTTTGCCCGCCTCTGCAACGAGTATTTCAGTGTGCGCGAGCCGTGGCGGACCCGCACCGACGACCCGGACGACTGTGCCGCCGCCATTGCCACCTGCATCGACGCCACGCACCAACTGGCAATAATGGCGTATCCGTTCATGCCGGCCGCGGCCGGACGGTTGCTGGGCATGTTGAACCTCCCGGCAGACGACATTCGCTGGCATTGCCCCGAGCCCCTGCCGGCCGGGCACACGCTGGGCAAACCGGAAATCCTGTTCCAGAAACTGGAGCCGGACTGCATGGACTAGGGCATCGACGGGGCACGCTTGGCCCAAGCAGACAGGCGACAGATGACTATGACCGCGATGGCCTCACTCACCCCTGCTGCCCCACGATCCAACGGGCGTCGCGGACGGCCGCGGCTGCCGAGCGTAGCCCTGCTTCTGCCGCTGACGGCGGTGCTCGTAGGGGTTGGCGCTTGTGAGCCGACCGACGGCACTGGACGGCAGGTCACGGCGCCGCAGCCGGCAGAGCCCTTCAGCGTCGCGCTGGGCTCGCCGCGGGAAACTGCGCTGAGCGCACTGAGCTGCCTCAAGGCGCTGCGGGCGGCCCACTTGAACGACGATTCGCCGGCCATGAACTACTACCGCGAGCAGCTTGCCGATATGGCCGCCCGCGAGGTCATCGTGCGATCGTATGAGAGGATTGTGCGCCGCCGCCCCAGCGACCCGGAGATGATTGTCGCCCGCTATGTCCAGGGCTGGGAGGCGGTGGTGGCGTATTACGTCGATGGTCTGGCTCTGGATCGGGCGGAGGTGATCGGCGAGCCGGCCGCCGGCACAACGGTCTACGTCCACGTGCCGGCCGACGCGCCGCGCGGTCCGGCGGTCATTCGGGTTGAGTGCGTCCGCCACGCCGGCGGGCAATGGCTGGTGGCACGCATCGACTTCGCGCCCCCGGCGACGGCATCCGAACCCGCCAGCGCCCCAGTTCCCTGGCTTGGCGTCGGTCATGATTTTCCCGGCGATAGATGACACGATTGTCGCCGTTTCCAGCGGCTGGGAGGCGCGGCCGCTGGGCATCGTGCGGCTGAGCGGCCCGGAGAGCTTCACGCTCGCGGCGGCTCTGGGAGCGCCGCCGATCGTGTCGCAGGGTGCCGGCCGGCCCCGCTGGTGCGAGTGCCGCCTGCGCATCGCTGAAACGACCCTGCCGGCCCTGGTCCACTGGTTCTTCCGGCCGCGCAGCTACACCGGTCAGGACCTGGTTGAGCTTCATACGGTCGGTTGTCTGCCCTTGCTGCGCGAGACGTGCGCGGCACTGATCAACCAGGGTGCCCGCCGGGCGCTGCCGGGGGAGTTCACCGCCCGTGCGTACCTGAACGGCCGGCTGAACCCCGACCAGGTCGAGGACGTCCTGGCCGCGATCACGGCCGGCAGTGCCGGCATGATGCGGCACAAGCAGCGCGAGCGCCGCGCGGCCCGTGACGCGCTGCTCGCGGGCCTGTGTGCGGATCTGGCCGACCTGCTGAGCCGCGTCGAAGCTGGGATCGATTTCGTTGAAGAGGAGGACATTCGCTTCGTAACGGCGGGGGAATTGCGCGCATCGCTGGAAGAGGTGCGGCAGAAGCTGGCGGCCTGCTGCCAGGGCGAGCAGTACGCACCGCGTGCCGGCCGGCCGCACGTGGCGCTGGCGGGCCTGCCCAACGCCGGCAAGAGCACGCTCTTCAACGCCCTGGTTGGAAGTGACCGGGCGATCGTCTCGCCGGTCCTCGGCACGACGCGTGACGTCTTGTCAGCGGAGGTGGAGTTGGGCGGCGTGGCGCTGGTGCTGCAGGACTGTGCCGGACTCGGCCAGAGTGCGGACGAGCTCGAGGCGGCGGCGCACCTGGCGGCCGAAACTGCAGCCCAGCAGGCGGACGTTGTGCTGTGGGTGCATGCGTTTGGAACAGCGTGGGAGCCCGACGAGTTGAGGGCGTTGACGCGGATTGGCGCAACGAGGCGGCTGCTGGTTTGGAGCAAGACAGACCTGACGGTCTCGTGGCCGAATGCCGGCGCGCCAATCCGCTTCGCAGCGCAGGTGCGGACGAGCGGCCTGACGGGTGCGGGTCTGTCCGAGCTGGGTGAGGCCCTCAGTCGCCTTGTTTCGCAGCGCCTGAGCACGGCTGACATTGCTGCCACCGTCGAGTCGGCGGCGGTGGCCGGGGCTGCTCTGGTCCGGGCGTCTGAGCTGGTGGCCGATGGTGGTGGCGAAGTTAGGTTGCCAGAGGTCTTGGCACTGGAACTCCGGATGGCGTACGAGGCGCTTTCCGGAACCGCTCACGGAGATTCTATTGAAGGTGTGCTGGGTCGCATTTACTCGCAATTCTGTGTTGGAAAATAGTTTAAGGCCGGCGTGCTGGGATCGGCTGCGGGGCGGTAGTTGGGCTACGGGTGAGTTTTCGGACGAAAATTTCTGAACCTTGGGCGACGGTTTGCGTAAATAGCATGTGACGTGAAAGTTATGGGTCAGTTGGTCTCCGGAGTGAATTTCTGGCGCGGTTCGCCAGTTTCCCTAATTAGCCGGGGACAGCCTGACGATGATAGAATGGGACGTGGCGGATAATTGTTTGCCAACGTCTTGACGACACGCGATTTCTGGCTATACTACAGGAGTAATAAATAATACCGGACCTTGCCAGGAGAACATGGTCCCTACTTAAGTAACTGGCTTCTTTCCCCTCCGGAGAGCACCGGGACGCCTTAGGGCCCCTGGTGCCCTCTTTTTTATTTGCGCCTCTTTCTCGAATCCGCGACACTCCTTCCGCGCTTATCGGACTTCTGTCCCCGCATTTTTCTTGAAGTCGCGACATTCCCGCCCAGATTCTGTGACCTCTTCTTTCTCGGCGTGCGACTGCTCGCGGCGGACCGCTGAACGCCCAGCAACGCCTTCCCCACCGGCACCAGCGCCATCTCGCTTCGCCGTTCGTCCACGGCCGCCACCCGCACGCGCAGCGGCTGGCCCATTGAAACGACTCGGCCCGACCGGCGAGCGGTCCACGAGGCCGACTGCCGATCGTAGCTCCAATCGTGCGAACCGAA
>CAZYGM010000213.1:0-5753 GCA_964647015.1 uncultured Planctomycetales bacterium
TGGATTCACGGCAGCAGATCAGTTGCGCTGAGGCGTTCGGGCCGGTCGCGACGATTGAGCCGTTTGATGACTTCCGCGCGGCGGTGCGCCAGGCGAACGACAGCGCATACGGCCTGCAGGCCGGCGTGTTCACGCCCAGCCTCGATCACGCCTTCTATGCCTACGAGAACCTGGACGTAGGCGGCGTGGTAATCAACGACGTCCCCAGTATGCGCGTTGACAACATGCCGTACGGCGGCGTCAAGAACAGCGGCTGCGGGCGCGAGGGCGTGCGCTTCGCGATCGAGGAAATGACCGAGCGGAAGCTGCTGGTGTTGAACCGGGCCGGCCGACTGTGATGGCGCCGCTGCAAGTCTACAACGATGCGCCGCTTGACGGCCCGACCAACATGGCCCGGGACGAGCACCTGCTGTACTCGTCGGCCGTGTCGGCCGCAGCCCTACGCATCTACGGCTGGACGCCGCCGACGATCAGCCTGGGCTACTTCCAGCGGTACGCGGCGCTGGCCGAGTTGCCGCCGGAGGTGCGCGACCTGGCGGTGGTGCGGCGACCGACCGGCGGGGGCGCGATTCTGCACGATCGTGAAGTGACGTACTGCCTGGTGGTGGATGGCAGCCTGCCGATTGCGAAGCAAGCGCCGGCGGCGCTGTACGAACTGGCGCACGTCTGCTGGCGCAACGCGATTGCCGGCGAAGAGCCGCGGGCGGAATTGGCGCCGGCGGAGCTGCCGTTTCCGTCGCCGCGCACGGGCCCGTTCTTCTGCTTCCAGAAGCCCGGGCGGACGGACCTGGTCGTCGGGGAGGACAAACTGCTGGGCAGCGCCCAACGCCGGATTCCGGGCCGCGTGCTGCAACACGGGTCGCTGCTGCTTGGTCGGCGCTTCGCGGCACACCCTGGCGGTCATTTGCATGAGCCGCCGGCGGAGACGGTCAGTCGGTGGGTGGCGGCGTTCATTGCCGGCATTGCGGCGGCGTTGGGTCTGGAGGCGCAGTCGGTGTTATGGGACGCGGAGCAGCTTGCCGACGTGGCGGCTCGCCGGGAGAAGTACGCCAGCCCGGAATGGTTGCGCCTGCGCTGAGCGGGCTCGCACGGGGATTCGCAAGTCGCGTGTCGCGTGTCGCGCGTGCACCTGGCGGGCTATACTGGCCGCCGGACATGGGGGCTGAGGCTGTCGCGATGCAACCGGTGCTGAAGATACGTCGTCGGGCGGGCTTGGATGACCTGCCGCTGCCGCAGTACATGACGCCGCACTCGGCCGGCCTGGACCTCTACGCCGCCAATGACGAGCCGATCACGGTCTGTCCGGGCGAGGTCAAGCTGGTGCCGACGGGCTTGTACCTGGAGATTCCGCCGGGCTACGAGGGGCAGGTGCGGGCCCGCAGCGGGCTGGCGCTGCGGCACGGGCTGATGCTGCCCAACGCGCCGGGGACGATTGATGCCGACTACCGCGGCGAACTGGCGGTGATACTTGGCAATTGCGGGGGTGCGCCTTACACGATCACGCGTGGGACGCGGTTTGCGCAACTCGTCATCAGCCCGGTCACGCACGTTCTGGTCGAGGAGACGACGGAGTTGGCCGAGTCCACTCGGGGCGAAGGCGGTTTCGGCCACACCGGGTCGTAGTCGCCGAATCGCGTCCCTCCGTCACACACGCGGCAGGGTCGTCCGCAACACCCACCAGGCCATTGCTCCGGTCCGTGCGGTAGCGTTCGGGCCCCGGGCGGTCGGCCGAGTAGCCGCGGAATGCGATGATCTGGCTGGCTGGCTGGCCGGCTGGATTGTCGCGGGCGGTGAAAATCGCGCTTAGGCCGGCGGCGATTGTGCTACAATGGTGGCTGTAGGTGGATTTTGGTGGCATTTTCGGGGCCAGAGTGATGAAGACGCTGACACGGTGGGCGGCGGTGGTTTTAGTGGTGGGGGCGATGTTCCTGGTGCAGGAGGTGTGGGGGCAGGGTTCGCCGCCGGCGGTTGTTGAGCGGGTGGCGTTCGCGGGGGATCCGGCGCCGGGGATTCCGGGGGCGACGTTCTCCTGTTTGTGCGCGCCTCAAATCGACGCAGCGGGCAATGTGCTGGTCCTGGCCTTTCTGCAAGGTCCGGACATCACGAGTGCCAACAACGTGGCGGTTTTCTACGGTCCGCCGGGGGGCTTGGAGAAGGTGCTGTGGGAAGGTGAGCAGGCGCCGGATATGCCGGCGGGGGTGGTCATGTCGGACTTGAATTATACAGTTTGCCTGTCGGAAACCGGCTGGATCGCCGCAACGTTGCGGGTGGCTGGTCCGGGGATTGTGGCGGGTGTGAACGATTGGGTTTCGCTGTGCGGCCCGCCGGGGGATTTTCGGAAGGTGATTCAGGCTGGTGATCCGGCGCCGGGATTCGAGGAGGGGGTGTATATCAATGGGGCATACGGGCTGGATGGCTATCTGAGCGATAACGGCACGTTGTTGGCGACGGCGCGGATTATTGGTGGTGGTGGGCGTTACACGCCGGACCGGGTGTACTGGACTGGTACGCGGGACGAGTTGCATGTCGCGTTTCGGGCGGGGACGGCGGCGCCGGGGTGTGAGGAGGGGGTGGTATTCCTGATGGCGACGTCGGTATCGCACAATGATCTCGGAGAGATTGCGGTTGGTGCGGTGCTGGAGGGTCCGGGGGTATCGCGGCTGAATAATCGCGGCTTGTGGCTGGGTGGGCCGGGGGATTTGACGAAGATCACGCGGATGGGCGACTCGGTGCCGGACATGCCGGAGGGTGTGACATGGAAAGCGACGTGCGGTAGTCTGCAGGGGATCAACGGGGTGAGCGACACCGCCGAGCAAGGAAACGTTCAGGGGCCGGGCATCACGGAAGCGAACCAGCGCGTGTTATTCGCTGGTGATCGTACGGCGATTCAGCTTGTGCGTCAGACGGGTGATCCGGCGCCGGAGATTGGTTCAGGGGTGGCGATTCTCTTTCTGGGCGGTAGCTATCTGATCAACAAGCGTTCGGAAATCCTGTACGCGGTGATGTACGCGGGCGAAGGGATCACGGAAGACAACTGCGCGGGGACGTATTTCGGGCCGTTCGATGCTCCGCAGTTGACGCTGCGGGATGGTGATCCGGCGCCGGGTTTTGGGGTGGACGCGACGATCTGGCAAGCGTGGGCACCGGCGTACTACGGCGCGCTGAACGACGTGGGCGACATTGTGGCGCCGACGCAGATCGCGGGTCCGGGCATCACGGCGGAGAACAACGTGGTTCTGTGGCTGCGCCATCGCGTTTTGCAGCGTTGGGTGCCGCTGCTGCGGAGTGGGGATGAGTTGGACGGGCGGACGATCTACGCGGAGGACGAGGGGGAGATGGCCCGCTACTGCCACCGCACCGGTGGCAGTGATGGGTTGCCGCAGAGTTTCAATGACCTGGGGATGCTGGTAACGCGGGTGGAGTTTACGGACGGGACGCATGGGATCTACCGGATCTCGCCGCCGGTGTTTGGGGATGGGGATGGGGATGGGGATGCTGACGAAGATGACTGGGCGTTGCTGCTGGATTGCTGGACGGGACCGGCGGGCAGCGTGACGCCGGAGTGCGCGGTCTTCGACCTGGACCTGGACGGTGACGTGGATCTCGTTGATCAGCAGATGTTTCAGCAGCTCTGCCAGGGGTAGTGCGCTCAGCCGCAGCTTCCTGGCCGGATCTGTCCGGAACGGGACGGTTGTTGTGGGTCGGGTCGGCGCTGCGGGTGGGTTTGTCGGCGACCGGGCAGTTCATTAAGATGAACAAGTCCGGTCAGGTCGTCCGGAGTGCGGGGCGCGATGCTGAGACGCTGAGCCGCGTTGCGACGCGGGGCGTGTAATCCCGTCCGCAGTTCGGTTTGTTCGTCCAGCAAAGGAGGAGCGTGCGATGAACCGGGTCATTCCTTTGGTGGTCGTGGCGGCTTTGGTGAGTGCGGGAGACGTTTGGGGCGATGCGCCACTCGTGTTCTGCGAATGCACGGAGGGCGAGTACCTCGGATTGGGGCGCTATCGCTACGTGGTCGATTCGGCCAGTTACCCGATGATGGAATTCACGGTGGGCACGAACGACCTGGAGTTCTTTGATTATTGGGACGTGGCCGTGCCGGCGGGCTGGCAATTCGCGGTGGTCGCGGACGAGCAGGAGATGCACGCCGGCGGCTCCTTTGCGTTTCACGGGACGCTCTCAGCGGGGCCGGTCTGGAGCCTGACGGCCGGGGTGGCGCGCTGGTGGACGGATGACCCGGCCTACGCCATCGAGTTCTTCACGTTCGAGTTTCACCACCCGTGGCTGGCGGAGGACGTGGGCTGGCGTCTGGAAACGCGGCGCCCGGGATCACCGCCGGAGTACTACGTCTTCAGCGAGTTCTGGGACGCGCCCGTCGGCACGGGGTACGGGCCGCTGCACGGGCCGTTCGCGCAGGCGGAGTATTGCTGGTCGACGATGGACTGCCCGGAGGATCAGTACTGCTGGTTTGTCGTGTGCGCCATAGAGACGGGCATGTGCCTGCCGCGGCCGGACGGGTGCCCGGAATACTACGACCCCGTCTGCGGCTGCGACGGGGTGACGTACGACAACGCCTGTCTTGCGGCTATGGCGGGAGCGAGCATCGACTATCCGGGTGCGTGCGAGAGCACCTGCATGGACAACGACGACTGCTGGCCGGAGTGGTACTGCAAGTTCCCACTGGGTGTATGTGAGGGGCCCGGCGTCTGCACGCGGCGTCCGGAGATCGTGCCGCCGCTGTGGGCACCTGTGTGCGGCTGCGACAATCGGACCTATCCGAACGAGTGGGTGGCCGCCCTGGACGGCGTCAGCGTTCTCCACGTGGGCATGTGCGAACGCGGGGACCTGAATTGTGACGGGCTGGTCAATGCCTTTGACATCGACGCATTCGTGCTGGCGCTGGTGGATCCGGCCGCGTACGAGGAAGCCTATCCGGAGTGCGACTACCAACGTGCGGACTGCAACGGTGACGGCTCGGTAGACGCATTTGATATCGACGTGTTTGTGCGGGTTTTGACTGGGACGTAGGTGACGCGTTGGACCGCGCGGAGGATGACCGCAAGGAGTCGGCGGAGGTTAACCGCCGTGCGGCGCGCGGACAGGCGTGCCCGCATTGCGGCGTTGCGGAATCGCAGTTGTGGAGCTGGCTAAACCGGGACGCTCCCGAACTTGAAGAACATGCGACGACCTGTCCGCACTGCGCCGCCCGACTGGCGCGGATGCAGGCGGATATCAACCGCGCGGTGGCGGTATTCGGGGCCAGTTGTCCGGCGCCGCCGGAGCAGATCGGGCCGTACGTGGTCAAGGGGGTGCTGGGTGAGGGAGCCCAGGGTGTGGTCTACAAAGCTGAGCAGGAAGCGTTGGGGCGGCGTGTGGCGAGGCTTGGTTTTGCGACCGGGGTGGGCGCGGTATTGATGCGCGACGAACGACAACTGGTGGGGGATTTGGCACAGGCCAGGGGGTCGGCCTGTGGCGCAAGTGTTTTTACAATAAGGTTTTAATAGCAGTGGGCCAGTGGCACAGGTATTGCAGTTGGCGAGCCGGTCTGCAGGCGGTTTGTCGACCGGAGAATATGGCCAACTAGTTCGGGAAGGTATTAATGTTCAAGATCCTCGACGCCAGGTCGCTGGCCTCGGACGTTAAGTGGTTCAAGATCGAGGCCCCGCTGGTCGCCAAGCACCGGGAGCCCGGCCAGTTCGTAATCATCCGCCTGCATGAGACCGGCGAGCGCATTCCGCTCACGATGGCGGATGCCG
>CAZYGM010000214.1:0-5713 GCA_964647015.1 uncultured Planctomycetales bacterium
CGGGCCGCGATGAATTGCTGGAGCGTGTCGCCGAGCCGCATTGGGACGACCCGCGTGAAGACGATCAGTCCGTGGCGATTCGCGGTACGGTCGAACGGATGCTGGGGACGCTTGACCAGCGCGAAAGTCGCATCCTGCGGCAGCGCTTCGGCCTGGATACGGCCGGGCAGCCGCAGACGCTCGAACAGATCGGGCGGCGTCTCGGCGTTTCGAAGGAGCGCATCCGTCAGCTTGAGACCCGGGCGGTGGCCAGGCTGAGGCTCGATTTCGAGAGCGACGTGGAAGCCCTATTGGGCAGCTAGGCGGGTCTCCGCCAAGGTTGCCTCTTCCAGCCAGATGTCGTTCAGGAACGTGTCGAGGTAGTAGAGATAGCTGTCGGTGCGCACGAATTGGCTGCTGGCGTGTCCTACGCCGGGATAGTTGACCAGCACCTTTGGGCCGCCGGCGGACTCGAACAGCGCCGCAACGGTGTCGGGCGTCGAAATGGGGTCCAGCTCGTGCGAGAACACCAGCAGCGGCTGCTGGAGGCGCTCAATAATCACGTCGGACAGCAGGTTGGCGTCCAGCCGATTGATCAGGATGCCGGCCTGCCCCGGAATCAGGAACCCGAAGCGTTCGATCTGCGCCTTCAACGCCACCGGCGAATCCAGAATAACGCCATTCACGCTGTCCGGTTGCTGCACCGCCACCGCCACCGACGGGATGCTGCCCAACGACATGCCCATGAGCGTGATGCGCTCGCGGCCGGTGTGGGTTCGCGCCCACGCCACGGCGGCCGTCAGGTTGCTGATGAGCGTGTCCAGGGAAGCCGTCCCTCCGCTAAGTCCGAACCCTTCGTAGTCGTACATGACGACGGACCAGCCGTTCCCGACGAGCAGATCAGCGCTGAAGAGGTAGCAGCGCATGTCGCCGGCGCTGCCGATTGAATAGACCACGGTCCCGCGGTCGAGATTAGCTGGCAGGTACCAGAGCTGCAGGCGTGCTCCGCTGGGCGTGGTAAGCCAGTGTTGCTCGTATTTCAGTCCGATTCCGCTGGGGTCATCAACGACCGGCAAGTACTCGACGCGGAAGCGCCGTCGCAGTTCCGCGCAGTCGTCGTATGGCGCCATAATGAGGTCCGATAATCCGGAGAGAACGTCGCCGACAGACAGGGCAGCGATATTCACGCAACTGAGTACCGGCAAAACGCTTATGGCCAGCATGCCGGTAACGCTGAGTTTCACCAGGCTACGCATATGGCGAATCCGCTGGGGGTAGCGACTCCCTGCTCCGGTGGAATCGTAGTTCGATCCGCCGGGCCCGCTTGCTGCCCCACAGCGATGTATCGTTTCCGGCCGGGGTAGGCGTCATTAGGCGGCGGGTCCATCGTGGCATTATGGGACGTGCGCCGCAGGCAGGCTGGCCGGTCCCCGGCGTTTGCTGTCGAATAAACGTTGGCCCCGGACGAATCCCCCGCTGAAGGTACGACTACCCGCGTGCCGGCGTGGGCCGGGCGCGCGACTGTCCTTACTGGAGAGACTCTCATGAGTACTGCACCGACTGTTGTCGTGAGGAAAGGGGGCGCACTGTCGGCATTGGTGTCAGGCGTGTTCGCGACGCTGATCGTGTGCATTGTGTGCGGAGCGGCGCTCGGCTGGTACACGCTCAACATCGCCGACCGAAAGGCCAGCGAGGTGCTGGGCGCGGGGCAGATGCTGCTCATGTCAATGCCCGAATGGCGTGATTCTCTGCCGCCGGCGCTGGCCGACATGCTGCACGATCGCCGGGCGCCGGAGTATCGCGCGCAGCTCGAAGTCTTGGCCGAAGTGATTGCCGGGCAGGGTCGGCACCACTCGCCGCGGGCCGTCATCACAGTGACCAACAACGGCGCCGCAACGGTTACGCTGCTTACGGCCCGGATCGTGCTCGTGGACGAGGCGGGCCTGCCTCAATGTGAGCGCCGCGTCTTCATCGCCACGCCGCTGACGCTCGATGAGGACGAATGGCGCGGCCCATTGCTGCCCGGTGCGACCCGGCGTTTCTCGCGGTCGTTGTGCGGCTTGGATAGCGTTATGCCGGTCACAGTCGAGATCACGGATGTGCGCGTGTGGAGCCCGCCGCCTGTGACCGGGGCGGTTCAGGACGCCGGGTTGCCCGACGAGGCTACGCCGTAGCGTTTCGTCAAGCGCTTGGCAGGCGGAAGAACGGGAGATCGTCGCTCGCGCCGAGCCTAGCGGAGGCGTTCGCCGGTCGAACTCATGGCCAGCGTGGCGTGCAGGACGCCGCGCTGCTGACGCAGGCGATCGGCGAGTTCACGGACGCGGGCCGCGCTGCCCCGCAACATGATCATTTCGGCACAGAGGTCATGCGACAAGTGCACGTGTGTCGTGGCCAGGATGCTGTCGTGGTGGTCGTGCTGGATATCGACCAGCTTGTCGGCCAGTTGCCGGGCGTGGTGGTCGTAGACCATGGTGATCGTGCCGATCACCTCCTGGCGCTGATCGGCCCACTGCTGCTCGACCAGGCGCTGGCGAATCAGGTCGCGGATGAACTCGGAGCGATTGGTGTAGCGGCTGGCCTTGACCAGGCGTTCCAGCCGGTCCAGCAGCGGCTGCTCCAACGACATGCTCAGGCGAACCAACTCTGACACGGCACGTCTCCCGAAAGTAGCATTACGCGCTCTGTTGTGCGCCGCCACACGTGGCCACCGGCATGCCCGGGGTAGCCCGAATCACCGGTACGCTGCTATGCTACCCGCTGATCAGTACATTGGCAGTAGCCCGCGCATTACACGGAGGTCTCCATGATTCGACGAGTGCTGTTCGTTGCTGTTCTGGCCTGCCTGACCTTCGCCGCGGCCCGCGCTGACGAAGCCGGCCAACGGCCGCCGATCGTGATTGACACGGACATGGGTATGGACGACGCCGTCACGCTGGCGCTAGCCCTGCAGCATCCTGACGCCGAGCTGGCGGCGATCGTAGCCTGCGATGGAATCGCCAGTGGCGAGAAGGCTGCGGATTTCGTCGAGCGGATGCTTGACCTGTTCAATCGGCGCGACGTGGCGGTATATGCCGCGCCCCCCGCGGAGCCCCGGCGGTTGTTCGCACTGCGGGCATTCGCCGAGAAGGTGGTGGACAACGCCCTGCCGCCGGCCAGCCAGCGGGCCCGCCGGCCCTTCAGCCCGGAGGCGTATCGCGTGCCGGGTAAGAAGACGACGATTCTCGCGTTGGGGCCGCTTACTAACCTGGCGGCGGCTCTGCAAGCCGATCCGCGGCTTAAGGCTGACATCGAGCGTGTGATCGTGGCCAACCCGCCCGAGGCCGAGCAGGGCTGGAACGGTCGGCATGACCCCGCCGCCTTCGCCGCCGTGCGCGCCTCCGGGCTGCCGCTGACGTTCGTGGTGGCGACCGAGGCGGCGCTGAAGCCGCCGGCCTGGTGCCGCACTGACAACTATGTGAACACGCCCACGTCGCTGGCGGAACGGTTTCTGCAGCGCCTGCTGGCTTCGCCGTCGGTCCGCTCGCACTACCTGCACGATTTGCCGACGCTCAACGACGAGTTGGCGCTGCTGTACTGCTTCACGCCGGAGTTCTTCAAGCCCGGCGAGGTGGATGGCGTCGTGGTTGTCGGCGATGCCCCGGGCCTGGCGAACGAGCTGGACGAGGTAGCCCGCGAGGGCCGTCAGCACAAGCACTGGGTCGTGTTCGCGGAGGGCCCGGTGGCCGGTGAGCTGTTCCGGGAAGACGTCCGCCAGCGCAAGGCTGACATCATCGCCAAGAACGGTCGCGTGGAGTGGTTTGCCCAGGTGCTGATGAATGAACTGCATCAGCACCTCGGGGCATATTCGATTGTCGGGGTGAAGATGGGGCTGCGGGCGGCGGAGCTGCTGAACGCGCCCCAGCACGGCATGCGGGTCACGTCGCACACGCTCACCACTCCCCCGGCCAGTTGCCTCAATGACGGCGTCATCGTCGCGACGGGCTGCACACCCGGCCGGGCGCTGTTCTCGCAGCAGCCCGACCCGGCCGCCGGCGTGGCGGTTTCATTCTCGTACAACGGCCGGCGCGTCACCCTGAAGCTCAAGAGCGAGTATGCCGACCAGATCGCTGCCCACCTGGCCGCGCTGGTGGATAAGCATGGCCTGGAAGATCAGAAGTACTGGGACGCCGTGCGCGTTTTCGGCCTCGACATCTGGGAGAACTGGCACCGGCGTGACCTTTTCGACGTCAGCGCCGGCCTCGAAAAGGCCGAATAACGCAGAGCGGCGACAACGACGCGCTTCTGGTCGCAACGCCCGAATGCGCCCGTAACCGGCCAAGTGCCGAACAAAGGTTTGTGTCATAACATACTTAGTGCAAATGGTTTACGGATTAGCCCCTTGCCGGGCAGGCCGGTTCGCCGTATTCTAGTACCAGGAAGGGACGTTTTCGATGCGCTGGATGAGCCAATAGCAACAAATACGGTGAGAAAACTATGAGACCGCCCATGTTCCGGGTTGTCGCCGCGCTGTGTATTGCGGCCGGTGTCATCCTTTGCCCGGCGTCCGCGCCGGCGCAGGAGTCGATCAAGGGGGAGCGGTTGGACCCAAGTCTGTACGGTCCGGCGTTAATCGAGCCCATTCAGGCGGTCGTGGATCGCGACCGTCTGGCCGGCCCGTTCACGGATCCCAAGCAGCACCGCGGTCAGGCCGGCGAGTGGGTAGTGCCCAGCCGCCGCGCGACGACCGTGCCGCGTTCGGGTGCTCATAATGTCGTCAACAAGTGGGGCGATCCGCGCATGGGGATTGGCTTCCCCACGGTGGTTGACGTGCAGGGAGCGTACTTCTCCGGCCAAGCTGGCGCGGGGGCCTGGACGACCGGGTTGCGCGCCATCGGATACCTCAATGGCGTTTTGGCCCAGGAGACGGACTGGTTCTGGGATATCAGCGAGGAACCGACCTGGTTCCCGATGGACCTGCGGGGTGTCGATCGCATCGAGATCATCGCCGTGCCCGTGGTGAACGGGGCCGGCTGGTATGCCATGGACGACCTGACCTACCTGGTCGTGGCTGATGAGAACCAGGGTCCGCCGGCGCCCGTCGTGGTGGACTTCGACGACCTGGGGTTCAACACAACGCTGACCGGCACTAACTACGCCGGCCTGACGTGGGAGATTGGGGCGGGCGATTTCTCCGGCGACGAGGGCATTCACGGACCGCAGGTTCCGCCGGGCTATCCGCGTTTGGAGGCGACCGACGGGGCCCGGGCCGAGGCCTCCGGCTCGCGCGCGGCCACGCCGACGATCGTAGCGGAGTTCGCGGCGGCGGTACGGGGCGATGCCGGCTCGTGGTCCTTTCCGCCGGACACCATGGGCGCTGTCGGCCCGGATCACTTCGTCGTGACGGTCAACCGCTTGTTCCAGGTGTACGAGAAGGAGAGCGGCGCGCGAGTAGTCAACACGGGCCTGGGCTCGTTCCTGCCGGGGTCGAGCGGCGACCCGCGCGTGCTCTACGACCAGCACAGCGACCGCTGGGTGGTGGTGGTCACCGATTTCTCCTCGCGGCTGTACCTGGCGGTGTCCCTGACCGACGACCCGACCGGCGCCTGGTTTAAGACCAGCTTCGTGCTGTCGGCCGGTAGCGACGAGGGGCGCTGGCCGGACTATCCGACACTGGGCGTCGACGCCCAAGGCATCTACACTTCCGCCTACATGGTCGGCGGCTTCGGCAACATGTCCATCTTCGCGATTGACAAGG
>CAZYGM010000215.1:0-5712 GCA_964647015.1 uncultured Planctomycetales bacterium
GCCAGGCCATGAAGCGGTGGAGGCCGCCGAGGTGGGCGACGGCGGCGGTGCCGGGTCGTAGGAGGAGGTGGTAGGTGTTGGCCAGGACGATCTGGGTTCCGGTGGCGGCGATCTGGCTGGGGGTCAGGCCCTTGATGGTGGCGCGGGTACCGACGGGCATGAAGGCGGGCGTGTCGATGGGGCCGTGCGGCGTGGTGATGCGGCCGCAGCGGGCGTGGCCCGCGGTGCTCAGGAGTTCGAACGAGAAGCCAACGGCCACGGCCGGGCCCGCTACTCCGGCCGGCGTGTGGCGAGCTGGAGGCCATGCTCGGCCAGGCGGGCCTTGATTTCGTTCAGCGAGGTGACGCCGAAGTTGCGTGTGGAGAGCAGGTCCTGCTCGGTCAGGTGGACCAGATCGTCGAGGGTAGTGACGTTAAGGCGCTGCAGGCAGCGGCGCGCGCGCACGGACAGCTCCAATTCGGACACCGGGCGCAGCAGGATGGCTTCGCGGCCGGGTGGGACGACCACGGGCGGCTCGCTGGGGATCGGCGGGGCGCTGACCTGCGCCTCGATTTCCTCGGCGGACTGACCCAGGCGCAGGCCGCGCTTGGTGAGTAGGGCCCTTATCTCGGCCAGCGACGTCTCGCCGAAGTTCTTGTAGCTGAGCAGTTCGGGCTCGGACAGCTTGACGAGATCCGCGAGTGAGCGGATGTTCATCTTCTTGAGGCAGTTGCGGGCCCTGACGGAGAGCTCGAACTCGGAGATGGGGGTATCGAGCATGCGGGTGCGCAGGTCGATGTGCTCGTCGCCGCCTTCTTCGACGATCATATGGCGACAGCTCAGCACGTCCTTGTAGAAGAGGCGGGCGCGGTGGTGGTTGGGGTAGGCCTTGAGGACGCGCTGGAGGCATTCGAGCGCGTCGTCATAGCGGCCGATGTCCTCGTAGATGACGGAGAGGTTGATGAGGGCATTGACGTAGGTGTTGGGCTGCATGGAGAGGCGCTGGTACAACTCAATCGCCTGCTCATCGGCGCCCATGATGTCGTACAGCCGGGCGGCTCGGAACATGGCTTGAGAGTGATCGGGATCGAGCGTGAGACCGCGTTCGTAGAGCTCGATGGCGGCTTCGCGCTGGTTCTGGTATTCCTGGATGAGGCCGCTGACGTAATACCAGTCGGCGCGGTCCTGGCCGGCAGCGGCGTGGCGGGCGGCCAGTTGCTCGGCGGCCGGCAGATCACCCTGCTGTATGCGGATGGCGGCCGCCTGCATGTCAGTCTCGAAGCTGTCCCAGCCAAGGGCGGCGGCCTGATTCAGCTCTGCCAGGGCCTGGTCGTGGCGACCGAGTCCGAGGGCCGCGCGGGCGGCGTAGAAGCGGCGCTGCTTGCTGTCCGGGGTCTTGCTGAACCAGTCGTAGGACTGCTCGAAGCGTCCGAGTATGAGCAAGCTCACGGCCAGCTTGAGCGCTTCGCCCTGGCCGCGCTCGACGCGCTGGCGGTACTCCTCGACGAGCTGGATGAATCGCTCGCGGGCGTGGAAGGTGGCCAGCGCGAGATCACCGACCCGCTCGTACGTTTCGGGACCCACCTCGCCGGTCTCGAAGAATGCGAACAACTCAGCGCTCAGATCCGACATGCGCAGGTCACTCCTGGATATAAGGGGAAAGCCAGCACTCGCTTCACCAAACCAGGGATGGTAGCAGGATTACCGCCGTTGACAAGCCCCGGCCACGGGACGATGGTAAAGGGCTTCATCCGTCGCAACGGGCCGCGACGGACGGCCGCGGACCAGGTTTCCTCCGGCAGAGACCAGCAGGCCGCAGCCGGTGCGCTAGCTTGAAGGCCGGTAACGGGCCGGCAGAAGGTCAAGTCGTGTCGCAGGACAAGACGCCATTTATCGAGCGGCTGCGGCAAACGGTCCTGGTACTTGACGGTGCCATGGGCACGAGCCTGCACGCGCGCGAGCTGCCGGCCGGCGACTACCGGGGACACGAGAACTGCTCGGAGATTCTGAACGAGACGCGGCCGGACGTTATTGAGCAGATTCACCGGAGCTTTCTGGCGGTCGGCTGCGACGCGGTTGAGACGAACACGTTCGGGGCCAACCGGGTGGTTCTAGGCGAGTACGACCTAGCGGGTCGGACATACGACCTGAACCTGCGGGCGGCCGAAATCGCCGGGCGGGCCGTGGCGGCGCATTCGACGCCGGAGCAGCCGCGTTATGTGATCGGCTCGGTGGGGCCGGGCACGAAGCTGGTGTCGTTGCGGCAGATCAGCTACGACGAGCTGGTTGAGGCGACGGTCGAGCAGATAAGCGCGCTGCTGGAAGGAGGCGTGGACGCGCTGCTGATCGAGACGTGCCAGGACATTCTGCAGACGAAGGCGGCGATTGCGGCGGCGCGGCAGGTGTTTGAGCGGGCGGGTCGGCGGGTGCCGCTGATGTGCCAGGTGACGATGGAGACGACCGGCACGATGCTGCTGGGGACGGATATCGCGGCCGCGGTGACGGCGCTGGAGGCTTTTCCCGAGGTGGATGTCATCGGGCTGAACTGCGCCACGGGGCCGCAGGAGATGAGCGCGCATGTGCGCTACCTGGGGGCCCATTGTGCGCGGTTCATCAGTGTGCTGCCGAACGCCGGCTTGCCGCAGTTGCGCGACGGTCGTCCGCACTTCCCGCTGACGCCGGCGGAGCTGGCGCGCTGGGTGACTGAGTTCGTCGAGGCGGATGGCGTGAACGTTGTGGGCGGCTGTTGCGGCACGCAACCCGAGCACCTGGCGGCGGTGGTGCAGGCGCTGGGGCGCCGGGCGCCGCGACCGCGGCAGCCGGCGCGCGAGCCGGCCGTAAGCAGCCTGTACTACGCCACCGAGATGCGGCAGGACCAGAGCGTGTTGCTGATTGGGGAGCGCTGCAATACGAACGGCTCACGGCAGTTCAAGCGGCTGCTGGCGGACGGCGACGTGGACGCGCTGGTGGCGCTTGGTCGCGCGCAGGTGGACGAGGGCGCGCACGTCCTGGACGTCTGCGTGGACTGCGTCGGCCGGGACGGGCCGGGCGACATGCACCGGGTGGTTGACCGGTTTGCCCGGGAGATTCCGGTGCCGCTGATGCTGGACAGCACCGAGCCGGACGTGCTGGCGGCGGGTCTGAAGCTGGCGGGCGGCAAGTGCATCATCAACTCAGTCAACCTGGAGGATGGGGAGGAGAAGCTGGCGCGGGTAGCCGGGCTGGCGCGGCAGTTCGGTGCGGCGCTGGTGGCGCTGACGATCGATGACGACCCGGCGGAGGCGATGGCCAAGACCGCGGCGCGCAAGCTGGCCGTGGCGGGTCGGCTGTATGAGTTGCTGACCGGCAAGCATGGCATCGCGGCCGAGGACATCTTCTTTGACTGCCTGACGTTTCCAATCACGACTGGGAACGCGGCTGACCGGCGGTTAGCGCTGGAGACGCTGGAAGGGGTGGCGGCGATTCGGGCGGCGTTTCCGCGCTGCCAGACCAGCCTGGGCATCAGCAACGTGAGCTTCGGGCTGCAACCGGCGGCGCGCGTGGTGCTGAATTCAGCGTTTCTGGCGGAGGCGCAGGCGCGCGGTCTGACGGCGGCCATTGTGCATGCCAGCAAGATTCTGCCGCAGACGCGCATCAGCCCGGAGCGCTGGGAGGCGGCGCTGGACCTGATTTATGACCGCGGCGAAGACGGCAGCGCGCTGGAGCGTTTCATCGGCCTGTTTGCCGAGGGTGAGACGCTTGCCCCGGAGAACCAGGTTGCCGCGCTGCCGGTTGAGGAGCGGCTGCGCCGGCGGATCATCAACGGTGCGCGGGCCGGGCTGGAGCAGGACCTGGACGAGGCCCTGAGGCAATACGCGCCGTTTGACATCATTAACACGTTCCTGCTGGATGGGATGAAGACGGTGGGGGAGTTGTTCGGCAGCGGGCAGATGCAACTGCCGTTCGTGCTGAAGAGCGCCGAGACGATGAAGGCGGCGGTGGCGTGGCTCGAACCGCACATGAAGAAGTCACGCAGCGTGGAGCGCGGACGGATCGTGCTGGCGACGGTGCGCGGCGACGTGCATGACATCGGCAAGAACCTAGTCGATATCATTCTGAGCAACAACGGCTATAAGGTCTTCAACCTGGGCATCAAGCAGCCGATTGCCAGCATCATCGACGCGTTCCGGCGGCACGAGGCGGATGTCATTGGTCTGAGCGGGCTGCTGGTCAAATCCACGCTTGTCATGCGCGACGATCTGCACGTGCTGAACGAGCAGGGCATCAGCGCCCCGGTGATTCTGGGCGGGGCGGCGCTGACACGCCGATACGTCGAGGAGGAGTTGCGGCAGGTCTATCGGGGGCCGCTCTACTATGCCAAGGACGCGTTCGACGGTCTGACGCTGATGCGGGAGACCACGGCCGCGCAGCCGGTCGGCGCGGCACAACCGGGGGCGGACATCGCGCCGGCAGCCGACGTCGTCCCCGGCGCCGTGTTGACGGCGGCCGAAGCCGCGGCGGCGACGGCGCGCGACCTGGTGCGCGAAAGCGGGCAGCGTTATGGAGTGACGCCGATCGAGGAGCCGGCGCCGGTGGAGCTGGCCGCACTTCCGGTCGCCGAACCGCCTGAGCCGGTGCGGCGGGGCGAGATTACGTATGCGCATCCGGTGCCGGTGCCGCCGTTCTGGGGCGACCGGGTGCTGGACAGCATTCCGTTGCGGGCGGCCCTGGAGTATCTGAACGAGGTGATGCTTTTCCAGGTGCAGTGGCAGTTTCGTAAGCGCGGGCGGTCGGCCGCGGAGTTCGAGGCGTACATCGACCGGGAGGTGCGGCCGATCTACCGTGATCTGGTCGAGCGTTGTGAACGGGAGCGGATTCTGTTGCCGCAGGCCGTCTACGGCTACTGGCCGTGCAATTCCGAGGGCGAGGATCTGATTGTCTATGATCCGCCGGGCCGGCCGCAGGCGGGTCCTGACGACCATGGTCCGGAGATTGTGCGCTTCACGTTTCCGCGGCAGGTGCGGCCGCCGTACCGCTGTCTGGCGGATTTCTGGCGGCCGGCGTCAGGCGGCGAGACGGACGTGGTGGCGTTTTCGATGGTGACTGCGGGGCGGCGTGTTTCGGAGGTGGCGGCGCAGTGGTTCCACGAGGCTCGTTTCCAGGAGTACCTGTTCCTGCACGGGCTGGGCGTCGAGACGGCCGAGGCGTTGGCGGAGTACATCCACAAGCGGATTCGCGTGGAGCTGGGCATCAGCGGGCGGGATGCCCAGGAAAAGCGCAAGGTTTTCCAGCAGGGCTACCAGGGCAGCCGGTACAGCTTCGGGTATCCGGCCTGTCCGGAGCTGGAGGATCAGGCTTACCTGATGGTGTTGCTGGAGCCGAAGCGGATTGGGGTGACGCTGACGGAGGGGTACCAGCTTGAGCCGGAGCAATCGACTACGGCTATGATCGCGTATCATCCCGAGGCGCGGTACTTCGGTGTGCGGTAGGATTTAGGTATCGTCAGGCCGACGGGTTGACGGTAATGCGGGCTGGTTGGGGGTTATCGGCGTTTCATAGCGCGGTCGATCTCGCGCTGTTGGTCGCGCTTCTTGATATCGGCGCGTTTGTCGGCGTGTCTCTTGCCGCGGGCCAGGCCCAACTCGATCTTGACCATGCCGCGGTCGTTGAAGTAGAGCCGCAGGGGGATGATGGTGAGGCCGCGCAGCGTGACCTTCTCGGACCACTTCTTGATCTGTCGGCGGTGGAGGAGCA
>CAZYGM010000216.1:0-5671 GCA_964647015.1 uncultured Planctomycetales bacterium
CAGGTGGCCGATCAGGACCGCAATGGCCGCGTCCACCAGCTTGCGGCCGGCCAGGTCCATGTAGTCGGTGCCCTTCTCTTTGACGAAGCCGATCGCGCCGAGCACCGCCTCTTTGCCCGCCACCAGCTTGCCCTTGAGCGCGCTGAGCAGCTCATTGTCATAGGCCCGCTCCTCGAACTCCGCCGCCCGGCGCTCGAACGCCCCCGAGCACACGCCGCGCACCGCCGCCACGATCTGCAACTGGCTGGTGCCTTCGTAGATGTTCGTGATGCGGGCGTCGCGCAGGTAGCGCTCCGCCGGGTAGTCCTGCATGTAGCCCGAGCCGCCCAGCACCTGCAGGGCCGTGTCCGCCACGCGGTTGCACATCTCCGAGGCGTGGTACTTGCTCATCGGCGTCAACATGCCGTTGAGCCGCTTGAGCGTGCGCGCCTGCGCCTTGCGTTCCTTCACTTCGGCCGGATCGCTGACCAGCCCCAACTCCAGCACGCGCAGGTTGTTGTTCTCCAGGTCGCACACGCGGCTGGTCTCGTACACCAGCGCCCGCGCCGCCTCGATGGCCACCTTCATGTCCACGACCATCTCCGCCACCGCCGGCAGCCGCTCGATCGGCCCGCCGAACTGCTTGCGGCTGTTGGCGTAGGTGCGCGCCAGGCGGTAGGCCGCCTCGGCGATGCCCAGCGACTGGGCCGCGATACCGACGCGGGCCCCGTTCATCAGGGCCATGACGTACGTGATCAGGCCGCGCTGCCGCTCGCCGATCAGCCGCGCCGGAGCATCGTCAAACACCAGCTCGCAGGTCGGCGAGCCGTGGATGCCCAGCTTGTGCTCGAGGTGCCGCACGCGGATGCGGTTCGACCGCTCGGAGAGATACAGGCTCAGCCCGCGTCCGTCGCTGATGTCGTGCTCGCTGCGGGCCAGCGTCAGCAGGACCTCGCCGCAGCCGTTCGTGATGAAGCGCTTTACGCCGCGCAGGTACCAACTGCCGTCCGGGTCCTGGATGGCCTTGAGCCGCACGGCCTGGAGATCGGAGCCGGCGTCCGGCTCGGTCAGGACCATCGCCCCGGTAACCTCGCCGCGCGCGAAACGCGGCAGGTACTCCGCCTTGGTCTGTTCATCGGCGAAGGCGTTGATCGTCTCGGCGATGCCCTGCAACCCGAAGATGTTCATCAGCGAGGCGTCTGCCCGGCTGACCATCTCAATGGCCATGGTGTAGACCAGGTTCGGGCAGTTGAGGCCGCCGTACCTGCGCGGCAGCGTGAAGCCCATCAGGTCCGCCTGTGCCAGGCGGCGCAGGTTGTCAGCCACCAGCGGGTGCAACGTAACCGTGCCGTCCTCGTTGAGCCTATTGCCCTCGGCGTCAATTTGCTCGGCGCGCGGGGCGATGATCTCGCCGGCCACGTCGCCGACGATGTCGAGTGTGCGGCGGTAATTGTCGATGGCGTCGGCCTCATCGACCGGGGCGTAGTCCACGTTGTGCTGGTGGGCGTCGACAAAGCCGTCTTCCTGCACGCGGGCCAACTCGGCCAGGCCGATGTGCTCGAAGAGGAACTGAATGTCGTCGTTGTCGCGGAAAAAGTTGGCCATCGCGAAAGCCCTCGACTGTCAGCGGGCAGCAGTCGGCCGCCGCGCGTTTGATTCTCATTGCGGCCGGTCGGGTTAGCCCGCCGACCAGCCGGCGTCCGCCGTCTCGGCCTGGTCGGCGGCGCCCGTCTGTCGCTCCTTCAGGGCCTTGACCATCCTCGGAATCACCTCGTTGAGGTCGCCGACGATGCCGTAATGGGCGACGGAGAAGATCGGCGCCTCGCGATCCCAGTTGATGGCGATGATCTTGGCGGACTCCTCCATGCCGGCGCGGTGCTGAATCGCCCCGCTGATGCCGCAGGCAATGTACAGCGCCGGACGCACCGTCGTGCCGGTCTGGCCGACCTGGTGCTCCTTGCCGATGAAGCCGCCATCGACCGCCGCCCGCGACGCGCCGACCGCGCCGCCCACGGCGCCTGCCAGTTCGTGGATCATCTGGAAGTTCTGCTTGCTGCCGACGCCGCCGCCACCCGCCACGATCGTGCGCGCACCCTTGAGATTAACCTTGCGCGGCTCGCGATGGCGCTCGATCAGTCGTAGCGGGAAGTCCTCGTCGCGCAGCGCGACGTCTTCGGCCACGATCTCACCCTTGCGCCGCGGATCCGGGTCGAGCAATGGCATCACGCCCTCGCGCACCGTCGCCATCTGCGGCCAGCGATCGTAGTTCACGATGGTGGCGATGATGTTCCCGCCGAAGGCCGGGCGGATTTGCAGCAACAGGTTGCGGTGAACCGTCTTGGTCTTCGGATCGGTGACGTCGGCGACCTCCAGGGCCGTGCAATCGGCCGTGAGGCCGGCCTTCATCTCCGACGCGATGCGCGGGGCCAAGTCGCGGCCCAGCGGCGTCGCCCCGTAGATGACGACTTGCGGCTGGTGCCGGCCGATCAGCTCGCACATGACGCGGGCATATGGCTGCGTCTGGTAGTGATCCAGCTTGCGGTGCTCGACGAGGTAGACCTTGTCCGCTCCGTGGGCGATCAGGCGGTAGGCCAGCTCCCGGATGTTCCAGCCGGCCAGCACGGCGCCGACCTGCACACCCAGCCGGTCGGCCAGTTGCCGGGCTCGGCCGCAGAGCTCGAGCGCGACGTCGTGCAGCGCGCCGTCCTCCTGCTCCGCGAAGACCCAGACTTCCCCGTTGCGATTGACTCCGATCATGATTAGCCGTTGGCCTCGCTAATGGTCATTGCTTGCCGGTTACTTGTGGCCCGGCGTCGTCGCCCGCGCTCATCCCAGCGTGTGGTCCACGATAAGTTCCTGGATGAGCCGGCGGACGCCCGCCTCCGTGGGCGGGATTTCGGTGTAACCCTGCTTGGTCAGAACGATCGACTGCACCCGGTGCACCTTCGTCGGCGAGCCCGAGAGGCCGCACCACTGGAGATCCGCCCCGATGTCGTCCAGGTTCCACTCGTCCAGCACCAGCCCGCGCGCCCGCAGCCCCTCGGCCCGCCGCAGCGCCTCGCGCTCCTTGTCTTCATCCCGCGCGTCCGGGTTCTCGCGTGATACCTCGATCAGCAGCTCACTGGGCGTCCGGGCCCGCTTGAAGCGCGCCACGCGCTTGGCCGCCGGCGGCCGCACCAGCCCGGCCGTGTCCAGCACGGTCACCAGCACTGGCAGCCGCACCTCGACCAGCTCCCAGCCGTTACCCACGTTGCGCCGCAAGCGGGCGGTCTGGTCGCGCAGCTCGACTACCTCCTCGAGGTACGTCACCTGCGGCAGGCCGAGCTTCTCGGCACACTGCGGTCCCACCTGGGCCGTGTCACCGTCGATTGCCTGTCGGCCGCAGAAGACGAAGTCGTAGCGCCCGACCTTCCGTACCGCACAGCTCAGGATGTAGCTGGTTGCCAACGTGTCGCTGGCCGCGGCCCGCCGATCGGTCAGCAGAATGACGCGGTCGGCCCCGCGGAACAGGCACTCGCGCAACACGTCGCCAGCCTTCGGCGGGCCCATCGAGATAACGGTGACCGTGCCGCCGTACTGGTCGCGGACGCGCAGCGCGACCTCGAGCGCGTGCAGGTCGTCGGGATTGAACACGGTCGGCAGGGCCGCCCGGTTCACCGTACCGTCAGCCTTCATGGCCTCGCCGGTGATATTCGCAGTGTCGGGCACCTGCTTGACGCATACAATGCTGTCGTACGGCACAATTTGACTCCGACAATCGCTCGCTGGAAAGACTTCGCACGGTAGCAGCCGACCGTGGCAGCGTCAAGCGCCGGAGGGCCCGGCGCCTTGCCCGCAAGCAGCGGCGCGGGTAGCTTCCCGCTGGTTCGGGCCGACCGCGCCGCCGCTCTAAGCGATAGAAATGCAGGAGCAGACCATGGGTCTGATGGACGGCAAGCAGGGGTTTGTCTTTGGCGTGGCGAACGACCACTCGCTCGCCTGGCACATCGCTCAGCATGCGCACCAGCAGGGTGCCTCACTGGCTTTCAACCACCTGCCCAACCCCAAGATGGAACGTCGCGTGCGCCTGTTGGCCGAGCCCATCGGCGCCAAGTTGATCGTGCCGTGCGACGTCAGCGACGACCAGCAGATCAAGGCCGTCTTCGAGCAGGCCCACGCCGCCATGGGCCCGCTCGACTTCATCGTTCACGCCATCGCGTTCGCCAGCCGCGACGCGCTCACTTACCCCTATTACCAGACCAGCCGGGCCGACTTCCTTCAGGCCATGGAAATCAGCGTCTACTCGCTGGTCGCGCTTTGCCAGCACGCGCTGACGCACTTGGCCAACGGCGCGTCCATTCTCACCCTGACCTACCTCGGTTCAGTACGCATGGTCCCCGGCTACAACGTCATGGGCGTCTGCAAGGCCGCCCTCGAATCCAGCGTCCGCTACCTCGCCGCTGAGCTGGGCCGCGCCAAGAACGTCCGCGTCAATGCCCTCTCGGCCGGACCCTTGCGGACCCTTTCCAGCGCCGGCGTCACCGGCTTCTCCAAGATCCTCGACCACTACCCAACCAAGGCCCCCCTGGCCCGCAACGTCGAAGGCGACGACGTCGGCAAGAGCGGCCTCTACCTCCTCAGCGACCTTTCCAGCGGGGTGACCGGCGAAGTCCACTACGTGGACGCCGGGTACAGTATTATCGGCTGGTGACAACGGGCCCCGACTTCACGGCCGTATCAACTCCGCAATATCCTCCGCCGTCAAGCGATACAGGAACAGCGAGTAGCCGATGCGCTCATCCGGCACACGGTGTTGCAGGCCGTTGAGCAGCCGGCGCCGGCGGGCCTCGTCAAACTCCCGCTGCAGCTCTGCCCACTGGCGCTGCTCTTCGGCCGTCTGCTCAGGCGGCGGCGGCTGTGTGCAGCGCTCATAAAGCCCCGCGTAGGCCCGGGCGCGCTCCCGCCAGAACTCGTCGCGCACCGCCGGGTCATACACGCCCAGGAGTTGCGTAACGCTGACAACATAAGTGCCGGGCGATAAGTCGCTGCGCGGGCCGAACGGCCAATTGCTCGGCAGGGCGGCGCAACGGATGCCGTAGTGCGCCGGGCTAACCGAACCGAAGTATGCCAGGTGAATCGGCTCGTCCGGGTGCTTCCGGCCATACGCCGCCAGCCGCAGCAGATCCTGCCCCCAGTCGATGTTACTGTCCGCCAGATACTTGTGGCCGTTGGCGGGCCCGCCGATCAGCTCGTTGAAGTACGCCAGGTAGTGCGGGTGAATCCACAGGTTTGCCGCCGCGAGCCAGACGATCGCCGCTCCGGTCAGCCAGCGGGCCGGCCGCCAGGTCCACCAGACAGCGGCCACGCCGGCCAGCACGAACAACACGGGGTAGAAGGGCAGGATGTGCCGATGCCCGATGTTGATGCGGCTGAAGACGGCCGTCAGGCCATACACGACGCCAAACGTCAGCAGACCCAGCAACAGCAGGTGGTTGAATCCCGGCCGCCGCCAACAGCGCGCGAGCGCCACCAGCCCGGCCAGAAGCACCAGGAGCGTGGCGACGGGTGTCTTGATGGCAAACGCCAGCGGGAAGTAGCGCGGGTCGCCGGTACGCGGGTACTGGCCCATCAAGTATGCCTGCCGGGCCTGCGTCGTGAGCAGGGTCCAGGCGAAGCCGTACAGGTACGCTTCCGGCAGCAGGCGTGCGTCGCG
>CAZYGM010000217.1:0-5631 GCA_964647015.1 uncultured Planctomycetales bacterium
TCATGTGATCCAGCGTCAGCGTCGCACTGGCGTCGGCCAGCGCAACCACCGGCAGATTGCTCAGCAGCCCGCTCAGCCCGCCCACCGGCTGACAACGCACCCGTGCCGTGTTCACGCCCTCCACTGCCGCCACCCGCCCGACCGGACTGTTACCCGTCGGCGTAAGCGTCAGCGTCTCGTCATCACTGGCGTACACCTCCCGCCCGACGTCCGCCGCCGTCACGCCCGTCAACGTGTGCACCACGTCAACCGCCTGGTGCAGCCGCACGTTGATGCCGCCCGCCACGTGCCCGGCCCCAGCATTGTTCGCCTGCTTGTACGCCACCCCCAGGAATTCGTCGCCGGCCACCAGCCCGCGCGCATACCCGCTCGCGCGGTTGCGCCCCACGAAGGCGCCCTTGTAGATCGTCACCCCGTCGTCAACGGGAATGTCGATCAGCTCCTGTGACGCGTACAACACCACGTCCCGATCATTCGTCAGTGCCATGCTTGCTTCTCCTGTCTTGTTCGTTCAATCTCGCCCCGCTCGGCCGGCACGCCCGGTCAACCCGGCGCGCCGACCCGCCGGACACGCCCGTCGGCCACGGCCCGCTCGTAAGCCCGCAAGTCCTCCGGCCCGATGCCCCACCGCCGATACGCCTCCGCCTCCCGCGCGAAGCGCCCTTCCAGCGCGCCCAATGCCGCTACCATGCCCTGCTGATTCAGCGCCACCAGGCGCCCCGGCGGCAGCACCGCGGCCGCCCGCGTCAGCTTCTCTTCCGCCCCCTCCGCGTCACGCAGGTAGTCCGCCCGCCAGTCCATGCTCGTGGCGTCCACGATCTTCCCCACCCGCATCCCGCGCTCGACGAACGCGTCCGCCGCCTGCGCCTGCAACCGCCCTCGCAGCACGGCCACCTCGGCCCGCGCCGCCTCAAGTTCCGTCCGCAGCATCTGCTCGACCACCTGCTCCGCCGCCGCGTCGAGCAAGCGCTCTTCGTCAGCCTGCTCGTCCGTACCGTCGGACTCATCCAGCCGCCGCGCCGCCGCCAGCGGCCGCACGCCGCACATCGCCGGATCGTTCGTCAACGCCACCGGGCCGAGGGCCGCCAGCGTTGTATAGTCTTCATCCGTCCAGAAGATCACCGGCGAGAAGTAGCGATACTCACCCGACGAGAGCAGTTCCCGGGCCCGGTCCGTCCAGGTGACGTCCACGGCCCACAGCCCGTCCGCGCGAATCTCGAGCCCGCCGATCCACCCCGCCGCCGGCCGCAAACCGTCCGGCCGCCGATTGAACTGCTCGAAACTCTGGTGTTCATAGTCGATCGCCAGCTTCCGCCCCATGCGCTCGAACCAGCGTACGGCCGCCTCGGCGTGCTCCTGCGTGAACACGAAGTCCCCGCCGGCCTGCGGCCGCTCAACCCGCACCTGCCCGAACGGTATCAGTAGAAACTCCGTCCGCGGGCCACGCTCATCCGTCGCCAGGATCTCCCGGCACGACAGCGTGCTGCGGCACGACGCGCCGCCCGCCGTCGCCGAGTGAACCGTCTCCAGCGCATCCGCGCGATCGATGACGTCGTTCAGCAGCTCGCGCAACTCGGCCACCTGGCCCACCAGGTCACCGCCCGCCAGTTCCCGGGCGGCCTCCAACCGCGCGCAGATCTGCGCTCGCGCCACGTCGCCCAGCGCTGCCACCTGTTCCGCTCCGTGCTCCGTGTCTACCGTTTCCAATGCTCTAGCCTCCGTTCTGTGACTTACGCGCCCTTTGACCTGCCAGTACCCGCACGCTCCGACTGCGTCTTGCCCGCAGCGCCGCCAATCGCCGATGGCGACTTCGCCCGACCCGCACGCAGCTCCAGCAACTCGATGTTCCCCTTGCCGTTGCGCCGCCCGGTCGGCTCAAACCCCAGCGCTTCGTAGAACCGCCGCGGATCGCCGGCGCTCATATCCAGCTTCGCCCGCACGGACTCGGCGCCGCTCTGTTCCACCAATGCCCGCCCGATCCCCAGCCGCCGATACGCCGGATGCACCAGCGTGTTAACCAGTTGCGTCCCGCGCGTCGTGATCGCCGCCCCCACCAGGATCGTGTCCAGCTCGGCCACGTACACTTCGTGGTGCTCGCTCGCCAGCATGGCCTGCAATTGCCCGCGCCGCATGAAGTAGTCCCGCCGCAGCAGGGCATCGAAGAAGAAACTCAGCGGCACCAGGTCGCTCGGCCGCGCCCGCCGCACCGTCAGCCGCGCCGGCCGCTGCGCTGTCTTCCGCTTGCTCTTGTCGCGCACTTCGTTCATGACCTGTTCCCCGCTCCCAGTACAACTTCGTCCGCCGCCGGCTCCGGAATCCCCAACGCCTGGTGTACCCACCGCGCCGGCACCGCCAGCCCCAACTCCTTCACCGCCACCGCCAGCGTCTCCGCCAGCACCTTCGTATCCACCGACTGGATCAACGACCGCCGGAACACCGGCACCGGCACGTCGTCCCCAAAGCGCGCCCGCACCAACGGCGTCAGCAGGTCGCGCCGCAGCGTCTGCGCCTCGGCACAGATGTCCTCAACCAGCAAGTCCTCCCGCACCCGGTCATGCACCTCGGCCGCCGCCCGCGAACCCGACAGCTTGATGTCCGTAGTCAGATGCTGCCCCAGCCACAGAATCGTCACCTCGGTGTTGCAGTACTCCTGCAGCGGCTTGTACGGCCCCGCGTCCCCCCGGCGCGGCTCCATGAACTTAAGCTCAACGTTCTTCCCAAACGCCGCCACCGCATCCGTGCCCAACGCCTCCAGCATCCGCAGCAGTTCACGCTTGTCCGCCTCGGGCGTGCCCGGCTCGAACTGCGCCACCCGCACCGGCATCCCGGCAATCTGCGAATATGTCAGCCAGTCCTTGAAGCTCAGGTTCTGGGCCAAATACAGCAGCGCCGACGCCCGCAGCAGGCCCCCCTCGAACGGACGCCCCACCAGCGCCCGCGGCCGATGCACCACCCACTTGTTGGGATACTCATCCAGTGCCACCCCGCGGCCGGGCTCCTCTTCCGTAAGAATCCGCAGTCGCCAGGGCTCCTGCGGATCTCCGCACAGCCGCCCGTGCGGTACCGGCACGATGTCCACCAGCCGGCCGCCCGCCCACACCAGCTCCGCCACCGCGAGGCCGAAGCCAACGGCCGTGGCCAGATGGCCCAGCACCTCGCGGAAGCGGTCGAGGGAGAAGAGAGTGTCCCGACAGAACTCAACGACCTCGTCAAACCGCGCGTTCCCCGTCGCGTTCGCGGCGCCTTGTCCCGGCAGCAGTTCCCAGTCCAGGCCGGTCAGCGCCAGCCGGCGGGTAGCCTCGACTGCCGCCAACCGCGGCCAGCGGGCCAGCATGTCGCCAAACAGCTCGTACTGCATCTGCGGCGAGCCGCCGTCGGCCGCCTGCAAGTAAGTCAGCAGCCGAGCGGGCGTCAGCCCGACGGTTGGGTAAGTGCGCTGGCCGTCCTGCCGCCAGGGCCGCACGACCGCCCCTGTTCCATTCGCCGGCCCGGTCCGGCCCGGCAACAGCGAGCCGACCGAACGGAACAGCCCGGCAATGCGTTCGCGCGTGGTCTTGAGCACGGCATCTCTCCTGGGACCTGCCGCACCCGCGGGCCGCCCGCCGGTGCGACACCCTCAAGCATAGCCGCGCAAAATAGAAAAGCTAGAAAGACAAGACGAATTGGCGCCGGCTGGCGCCGGTAGCTTCCGGTTGGCACTTTCTGACAATGTAGCTCGGCAGACTCATCGGCCCCGCCACGCGTCTGCGGTCTCCCGCGGCCTCACAACCCGTATACCCACCAAGGCGGCACCAGCGTCGCCGGCAGCAGCTTCGCACACAACACCGCCGCCAACGCCACCCAACACACGCACACCGCCAACACCGCACCAGTCTTCCACCGCCACCCCTGCACCACGAACACAGCCACCACCAGCGCTGCCGATGCGCTCATGACCGGTACGGACAGATTCGCCTCCGCCAGCAGGCACAGACTGCCCGCCGCCGGCAGACACCCGTACGACGCGAGCACCGGCGCCACATAACAGCCCAGCCGCCAGCGCTGCCGCCGCGTCGGCCGCGCCACCCGCATCACGTCGCCCCGTAGAATCAGCAGCAGCGGCCCCGCCATCACGAATAGCGCCGTCCCCGTCACCACCGGCCCCCACAACAGCAGCCCCGTCCGCAGCGACGCCGCCGGACTCGTATCCGTACGCAACCACACCGCCAGCGCCGCCAACACCCCCGTCAGCAGCCACAGCCGGCCGATGCCACACACCAACATAAGCACCGCCGGCGCCACCGGTCCGTTTACGTCCACCGTCAGCAGCAGCCGGCGTGGCCGTGCAATGCCGCGCATGAGCTCATACGCGCTGCGGATCAGCACCTGCACCGGCCGCCACGGGTCAACCCCGTCCAGCCACGTCGCCCTGTTATCGCGCAGCAGCCCGCTGGCCAGTTCCTCCGCCGTGAACGCCAGGCCGCATTCCGGACAGCGCAGGCCCGGCAAGCCGCGCAGCATGTACCCGCAGCGCGGACAGCGCGGCTCCTGCTCACGACCCGTGGTCATGCTCTAATCGTATGGTTCCCCACGTGACCTGCACAAGCTCGGCGGCACAGGCATGCTAGTACTGTCGCCGCTGCCGGGCCGTTGGAATGTCGAGCTGTGCCCGGTACTTCGCGACCGTCCGCCGCTTGATCACGATGCCCAGCTCCTTCAGCCGCACCACGATCTCGTCGTCGCTGAGCGGGTTCCGCTTGTCTTCCCGGTCCACGATCTCCTGGACCTTGGCCTTGATGCTGTCCCAACCCAGCACCTCCCCATTGCCCGACTCCGTCCCGCCCGTGAAGAATCGCCGGAGCGGGTACACGCCCCGCGGCGTCTGCATGTACTTTTCATCAACCGTGCGGCTGATAGTCGAGGGATCGCAGCCGAACCGCGCCGCCAGGTCGCTCATCCGCAGCACTTTCAGATGCTGCTCGCCATGATCCAGAAACTCGCGCTGCGCCTCGACCACGGCCTTGGCCACGTCCAGCAGCCGATCGCGCCGGTACTTCACCGCGTCGATAATCGCGTTGGCCGCCTGGATCTTCTGCGTGATGAATTCCCGCGACTTCTTGTCCTTGCCCGCCCGCTCGAGCGCCTCGCGAAACTCGGGCGAAATCCGCAGCTCCCGCGCATTCCCCCGCGTCAGGCGCACGTCGTAGCGGTCCTCTTTCTCGTTGTATTCAACGATAATGTCTGGCACAATCGGCGGCACCTGCTGCTCGCCCACCTCCAGCCCCGGCCGTAGCGAAAGGCGCACAATCACGTCCAGCGCCGCGCGCACATCGGACAAGTCCACCCCCAGGGCCTTCCCAATTGCCGGCAGCCGGTTTCTCTGCAAGTCGCCGAAATGCTCCGCGATGATGCGGCGCTCCAACTCCGTGTCCCCCGGCAAGGCCTTGAGCTGTAAGAGCAGACACTCCTGCAGATCGCGCGCCGCGATGCCCGGCGGATCAAGCTGTTGCACCGTCCGCAGCGCGCTCTCCAGCGCCCCCGGCGCGGGCGGCTCAGGCAACTCGCGCGCGATCTCCTCCAACGGCGTGCTCAGCCGCCCCGTGTCGTCCAGGAAGTCAATGATGCGCGCCCCCAACTCGTGCTGCACCGGGT
>CAZYGM010000218.1:0-5626 GCA_964647015.1 uncultured Planctomycetales bacterium
GCCGAGGCGGGTGTAGCGGCGCGAGCCGACGGTCCACTCGGGGACGCCCTCGGGCCAGACGGACAGCGAGACGGACAAGTCGTCGTCGATGCGGTCGTATTCGACGCTGATCGCGACATACCAGCGGGGCAGCTTGCGGACATAGGCGAGGGCGACCTCGCCGAAGTCGCCGCGATCGATGTCGAACCACATGCGCACGGACGTGATGTGCTTCTCGGTGAGCTTGTAGTTCCAGCCGCCGCCGACCAGTTCGAGGTCGATATCGCCGGCGTGGCGGTAGCCGAGCACGTACGCCAATCTGGGCGACCGCTCGACGGCGACGGCGACGTTGTGGCGGTCGAGGCTCCAGTCGTTCAGATCGACGTTGAATTCGTACAGCAAGCTGGTCGTGTCGCTGAGGCGGTAGATCAGGTCGCCGGCGGCGTAGTTGCGCGTGCGGCTGTTCTCCGGGCGCAGCGGGTTGACCCAGCCGTTGGATATCTGGTTTCGGCCGTGGGCGTCGCCGAAGAGGCCGGTTTCGAGATTCAAGGTCAGCAGATCGACGGTGCGGCGGTCGGTCTCGGCGCCGCGTTGGGTCTGCCAGGTTTGTCGCAGGGCGACCATGCAGCCGTAGAAGTCGTCGATGGTCTCGATGCCGTAATCGAAGGGGGTGAGGCTTTCGCTGCGCGTGTTGCTGTGCGCCCACCAGGCGACGAATTCCGGCTTGACGATGTGTCGCAGCCGGTGGATGTCGAGCAGTTCGGACTCGACATCGTCGAACACGCGGCTGAAGACCGTGCTGCCGCGCAGGCCGTAGATGCCCATGCCGCGCCAGACGTGGCCGTCGTTGCCGGGCTGGCCGTCCCAATGGGAGGCGCGCCAGGTGGCGAAGGGGACGATGTTCAGGGCGGCGAGCTTGAGCGGGAGTTCGACTTCCTGGCGCAGGTCGGTGCGGAAGGTCAGGTCGGTCGGGCCGGGCTCACCGCGCAGCCAGCGGCGCACGGGGTAACGATCGTCCGGGCGGTAGCGGACGCCGCCGACGCGCGATTCGTGGTACATGACCAGCGGTGAGAGGAAGGTGTCGCCGATGCGGCGGTAGGCCAGCTCGGGCAGGTGCTCGGTCTGCGTGAGGGAATCGAGGAGCCGCCAGTTGGCCAGCAGGCTGATCGCGTCCACCTCGCGGGCGCGTTTCAGATAGACGAGTGTTTCCTGCTCCTTGCCCTCGTTGAACTCGGCGCGCTCATATTCCTCGAGGAAGTTCGGGTCGCTGATGTAGCTGGCCTCGAAGGTGACTTCCCAGTCGTCGGGCAGGTAGTGGCGGTGGCGCCACAGGGCCCGGCCGCGGTGCTTGCTGTCCGGCTCGCGCTCGTGGCGGCGCAGCACGCCGAGGTGGTCCTCGCCCTCGTCGAAGATGTAGTAGTTGCGCAGCAGGCCGAAGTGGTCTTCGCGCTGATAGTCCACGTCGATGCCGGTGGCGGGGCCGCGCTGGGAGAAGTAGTCGAAGCGGGTGGTGGCGTCATAGCCGGGTGGGGTTTCGACGCCGAGCAGGTTGAACAGATGCCAGGAGGTTTCGATTTCGGCGCCGAACTGGCTGCTGTGGCCGGTGCGCAGGCGCCGCAGGCCGGTTTCGCTGGTCTCGAAGGGGCCGCGGGCATAGGGCCACCAGAGGATCGGAAACGTCTCGACGTTGACGGTGGCGTTGTGGAGTTCGTACTGGCCGGCCAGCTTGCCGGCCGGTCGGCCGCCGGCGTCGCGCGGCGTGAGGTCGCGCAGCCGGATGCGTTCGACGCCGACGTGGTAGTGCGGCGTGTGGAACTCGCTGGTGGTGATGCGCGCGTCCTCGGCGTAGTACTCGGTGGCGGAGAGCTGGCGGATCTCAGCGGCCCGGACATACAGGGGGATGTTGCGTTCCGGAATGTCGGTGCGGAAGACGGCGTCGAGGATCAGGGCGCGGTCACGCTCGAAGTCGTAGTACAAGCGGCTGGCGCGGACGAAGCTGGTGCCCAGCGACAGCAACACGTCGCCTTCGAGGTAAACGCCGCGGATACCGGCTTCCAGGGCGGGCAGACCGGTGGTCGAGTCGGCTGCGGCGGGCGTGGCCGCCGGCTGGGCGACGGGCGTGGGGTAGTCGGCATCCGCCGGCTCGCGCTGTTCGCCGGCGACCGCGGTGCCGAGCAGGCCGCGTGCGAAGCGCTCGCCGGGGAAGATGACGGCATTGTCGGCCTGGATTTCGAGCATGGCGCTGTCGGGGCCGCCGGCCCGGCCGAAGTAGACGCGCTGCTGGGCGGTGCGGGTTACGACGTAGACGGGCAGGCCGTCGGGTGTCTCCGCCGGCTCGACGTTGGGCAGGTTGTAGCGGATTACGGCGGGCGGCCGGTCCGGGCGGACGACGGGAGCCACAACCAGGGGTTCGACTTCGGGCGGCGCGGGGGGTTCCGGCGCCAGCGGCAGGCCGGCTTCAATCGCGGCCCGGTCGTGCTGGGCCTGTTGGTAGAGGGCCGACTGCTCGTTCGACTCCGGCGAGTGGGCGTCATGACTCTTGGCGATGCGGCCGTGGGTTCGGAGGTTGCTGACCAGCAGGACGCGATCCGCCATGGTCGTTCCGCCGAACTCCTGCACTTGCGCGTCGCCGGAGAGGTAGACCGTCAGCTCGTAGTACTTGGGGTGGTCGGGCGTGGCGTGGCGGGGCGTGATCCAGACGACGGCGTCGTTGGCCGACAGGTGGCGGCGGCCCATGGTCAGCGTGAAGCCGCCGGTGAACTGGACGACGAGAGTTCCGTCGTCCTGGCGCCACTGGCGTGCGTAGCGGCCGGACATGTCGACGTCCTGCTCGCTGACGTCTTGGGGCAGTAGCGGCTCTTCAATATCAAGTTGGGCGTTTGCGGGCGAGGCCAGGAGGATTACGGCGGACAGTAACAGCAGGCGGGCGGCCGATCGCCACCCGGCCGGGCCGCGGGTATCGCAGTAGCACCGTAAGCGTTGCAGACCTGGCCGCACCAATTGCTCTCTGACGGAGTCTTGAATCTCGCTTGGCGGCCATTATCGGCCACCGGCGGCGTGGGTCAATGGGGCGGTTCGGGCGTGGTTGGGTTCCGGGGCGTTGCGGTGCGGCGGTGGAGCCGCTATAGATATTGAATGCAGGCTGAAGTACGGCATTACTGTGGGCTGTTCGGAATAGCCGGGCACCCTGATGCGGCTCAGTTGACCTACCTGGGGCTCTACGCACAGCAACATCGTGGCCAGGAGTCGGCCGGCATCTGCGTGGCGGACGGGGAGCGTGTGCGGCGGGTGGCCGGCATGGGCTTGGTGACGGATGCCATTTGTCAGCGCGAGTTGAGCGAGGCCGCGGGCAAGCTGGCGATTGGCCATGTGCGCTATTCGACCACCGGCTCGTGCAGTGCGTCGAATACTCAGCCGCTGCTGGTTTCCTGCTCGATCGGCCAGGTGGCCATCTGTCACAACGGGAATCTCGTCAATGCGGCGGAGATCCGTCGCGTGCACGAGGAACACGGACACATTTTCACCTCGACCTCCGACACGGAGGTGATTCTGCACCTGCTGGCGGACAAGCAATTTGTGGAGCAGCCGGACGCGTTGGCGGCGGTGTTGCGCTGTTTGCGCGGGTCGTATTGCCTGTTGCTGGCCTATCCGGACCGCATTAAGGCGGTGCGTGATCCGTCGGGGAACCGGCCGCTGTGTCTGGGCCGGCTGGGCGACGCCTGGATTGTGGCCAGCGAGACCTGTGCTTTGGACATTGTTGACGCGGAATACGTGCGTGATGTGGAGCCCGGCGAGATCGTCACGCTGACGGTGAACGGGATGGAGTCGCGCCGCTTTGTTAACCCGCAGGAGGCGCGGCCGGCCCACTGCATCTTCGAGCACGTGTACTTCGCGGATCCGTCCAGCCAGGTGTTCGGTGAGAATGTGCACCAGGCCCGCAAGGAGATGGGGCGGGCGCTGGCGCGCGAGGCGCCGGCGGATGCCGACCTGGTCATTGCCGTGCCGAACTGTGCCCGCTGTGCGGCCATGGGTTTTCACGAGGAGTCGGGCCTGCCCATCGAGCGCGGTTTCACGACCAACCACTACGTCGGGCGCTCGTTCATTCAGCCGACGCAGTCGGTGCGTGACCTGACGGTGCGCATGAAGCTGAACCCGATTCGGGCCAGCGTGGCCGGCAAGCGCCTAGTGGTGGTGGAGGACTCGATTGTGCGGGGCACGACGACGCGCGGCAAGATGGAGTCGCTGCGCAAGGCGGGGGCGCGCGAGATTCACCTGCGGGTTGCCAGCCCGCCGGTCAAGCACCCCTGCTACTACGGCATCGACTTTCCCAGCAAGCAGGAGTTGGTCGCCCACGGCCGCACGGTCGAGGAGATCCGCGCCTATCTGAACGTGGACTCGCTGGCGTACCTGTCGCTGGAAGGCATGTTGGGGGCCATGCAGCAGGCCGGCAGTCGGTTTTGCCACGCCTGCTTTACCGGTGAGTATCCCATCCCCATAGATCCGACGTTCGAGAAGGACGTCTTTGAGCGGCGGCAACTGCGGTTCTTCGGCCTGAAGAACGGGGAGAACGGCGGCGCCAAGTAGTCCGAGGCGGACGTCTGCAGTCGGGCGGGGCATTCCGGTGGCGGCCGGCGGCGGGTATCGTGCGCAGCGAGCCGCCGCCGCATGTGGCGGCGCGGCGTTCTGCCCTGGAGCGCGCGCCATGCCGAAAACGAACGGGACCACACGCCGACAGTTTCTTAAGGGTGCGGCCGCGGCGCTGGCGGCGCCCTATTTCGTGCCGGCCGCAGCCCTGGGGGGCGGGGGCCGGGTGGCGGCCGGTGAGCGCATCACGATCGGCATCATCGGCGTCGGCAACATGGGCATGGGGCACGTGGCCACGCTGCTCGAGCACCCGGATGTGCAGATCCTGGCCGTAGCGGACGTTAAGAGTTGGCAGCGTGCCAAGGCCGCCGCACGGATCGACGAGCACTACGCGGCCGCGGGCGGTGGGCGTTCGGCCGGCGGCTGTGCGGCGTACAACGAGTATGAGGCGGTGTTGGCGCGTGACGATATTGACGCCGTGCTGATTGCCGTGCCGGACCATTGGCATGCTATCATTGCGATTGCGGCCTGCCGGGCGGGGAAGGACGTGTACTGCGAGAAGCCGCTTTCGTTGACTATTCGCGAGGCGCGCGAGATGGTGGCGGCGGCGCGGCGCTACGACACGGTCTTCCAGACCGGCAGTCAGCAGCGCTCCAGTGACAATTTCCGCTATGCGTGCGAGCTGGTGCGCAGCGGGCGCATCGGGGAGGTCAAGGCGGTTCACGTGGGGATCGGGCAGCCGTCAGGCGAGGCATACCTGCCGTCTGAACCGGTTCCGGATGGGCTCGACTGGGAGCGCTGGCTCGGGCCGGCTCCGTGGCAGCCTTACAACGCTGAGCGGTGCAGCGGGGATTACTCGGGTGGGTGGCGCCTAATACGCGATCACTCGGGCGGCATGACGACGGACTGGGGGGCGCACCACTTCGACATCGCGCAATGGGGCCTGGGCATGGATGGCAGCGGGCCGGTGGAGATTCATCCGCCGGACGGCAAGGACTACGAGACGCTGACGTTTCGCTACGCCAATGGCGTGCGGATGAGTCGGGGCGGGGCCAATGGGGTG
>CAZYGM010000219.1:0-5606 GCA_964647015.1 uncultured Planctomycetales bacterium
CCGAGGTAAGTGCGGAGTTTCGCAAGCCGCCGTTATGGAGGTCAGGTCGGCGCGGTGCGGATCAGGCGCCGGTCAGCAACAAGACAAGGGCGTCGATGTCGAAGGCGTTCACCAGGCCGTCGCCGTTGCAGTCCGCCAGTTGCCGGTTGCAGTCCGGATGTAGCGCGGCGTAGGCCGCCGGGTCGGAAAGCGCCAGGACGAACGGGTCGATGTCAAACGCGTTGACTGCTCCGTCGCAGTTCAGGTCGCCCGGGTCGTGGGCACCGGACTGCACGATGCCCCAGATCTCGACGTCGTCGATGTTCCAGCCTGAATACGGCCAGGCATCGCAGTCAACCACTTCATGGCCCCAGCGGATGTAGACCGTCGGCTGGCCGTCGGCGACGGCGGACACTCCCAGTACCTGCGTGTTCCAGCAGGAGTCCGCAATCTCCAGGCCGCCGTTCGCCCAGAGCTCCGTCCAGTTTGTGCCGTCGCTGGAGACCTCGACGGTGGCATTGACCCAGGGCTGGAAGTCCGTGTTGAGCCAGCGCTGGAAACGCAAGCTGACGTCGAAAAGCTGGGAGCAATCGATCGCCGCCGTCCGGAGATAATGCGGCCCGCCCACGTCCGTGGAGTAGTCGCCGCTCAGGTTCACGCCGTAGACGTAAGCACCCGTGGCGGCACCGACGGGATCGGGCGCGCCGTGGGCGCTGCCGCCTCGGCCGGTCGGCACGCCGAAAGCCCATTCGCCGGTAGTCAGCCAGCCGGGATCGGCGTCGAGCGTAAAGGCGTACGCGCAGGCCAGCTCGCCGACGTCGAGTATCGCCGCGCACGAGGTGTCGCCCTCATGAGTGGTCTGGTTCGCGAAGGTGACGGTGGCTTCGTGACGGCCGCTGTCAAGTTCGCCGGCGACGACATTGATTGAGACGATGATTTCGACTTCGGCGTCCGGGGCCAGTGTGCCCCCCGTGGTGCTCAGATCGAGCCAGGCCGCGGACGTGGAGACCGTGAAGGCCATCTCAGCGTCATCGCAGTTCTTGAGCGTGTACGCCTGCGAACCCGGCGTGAAGGGGCCGCCGAACGGTCCGGTCGCCCGGAACAGTGTGGTCGGCCAAACGCGCATGCCGCTGGGCGGCTGGGCTGCGCCCACAACGCGCAGCGAGGGGTCGCCGAAGATGTGCCAGGTGTTGAAGGCGGCGTGGCCGTTGCCCCAGGTGTCGCCGTCACCCGGGTAGGCCTGCATCATCGAACACCCGCCGGCGAAGCACAGGGCCCCAAAGCTGAAGTAGCTTTCCGTGACTAAGAGCGCATTGAACTCATCCTGGGCTTCCATGGGCGGATCCCAGGGCTGGCTGTTGCTTGAGGCGTAACAGCCAATGCCGCCGGTCGGGGCCGCATCGTTGTTCGCCCGCAGCCAGGCTTCGCCGAAGCACGTGCCGGTGTGAAACTCCCCGGTGTTGCAGGCCACCGAGATGACGAAGGGCAGCATGTTGTCGTTGACGAGGGAGTCAATGTGGGTGATCGAGAACCCAGTTGTGCTCCAGCCGTTCTTGCCCCCATGGCCGCAGTAGTTGACGACGCCGCGGCCGGCATTGAGGGCGGCCACAACCGCCTCGGCCGTGGCGCCCGGATCGTAGATCTGATCAACCAGGGTCAAGCCGTAGGCCAGCAGATCGGCGCGAATGTAGTCCAGGTGCTCGTCGTCCATCTCGCCGTCGTCGCCCGGTCCCTGGCCGGATGCGATGCCCGTGCCGCGCCAGAACCAGTCCTGGGCCGTGGCCGGCAGGTTTTCGTACGCGATCGTGCGCTGCACCTGGGTGTCCACGTCACCGGGGTTCTCCGCTGAGAAGCGGCCGATGATTACTTCCGGGTAATCGTCGTCGCCCGTAATCTGCGCATAGCGAATGTCCGACGCCGTTGCCACTGCGGTCATGCTGGGGACTTGGGCGGCATCTCCGACCAGGAGCACGAAAGCCAGGTTGTGTGTGCCGTAGAAGCTACTGATGTAGCTCTTGATGGCGGCCGGCGAGACGCCGCCCGGGATCTGGGCAGTGCCGACGATTGTCGTGGGGATGCCGATGGAGTTCTTGTGCGCCGCCAGCGGCTCCACGTTCGTCACCCACTGGTCGTGGCAGATGATCAGCAACTCACCCGCTTCGTTCAGCGGACCGTAGAGCCCGCCCGGCGGTTGGTAATTGACGAACTGCTGGCGATAGATGAACTCGAAGCTGGCCGTGGCCTTGCTCTTCTGGACGTCATCGTCCAGGCAGTTGATGCCGCCGCTGCCGCTCGTAACGACGGCTACCGCCAGCTCGGTGTAGATGCGCAGTACGCCCCGACCGGCGTCATACTGCACCGGGCGCACCTCCACCACGACGCCCCGCCGAGCGCGCATGACGTAGGGCCGGTGCAGGACGGCAACCTCTGCCGGGAATAGGGCGCCGCTGTCGTACACGGGGCCGAACTGGTACGGGACGTCCGTGGGGTTGACGCTGCGCGGGATAAATCCCCGCGACGGCACCACCGGCGGCGCGGCCAACTCGTAGTACTCGGCGTCCAGAACCTCCAGCGTAACCTGACCCGCGCTGGGGACATGCACGCTGCGACAGACGCGCGGCAAGTCCGGGGCCCCAACTTCCTTCAGTCGGCTCTCCCCCGCCAACGCGAGGGCGAGACACTCCGTACCGTCGATCATGACCGGCGTCATGGCGGGGGGGTCAAACGTGTAGCGAAGCACAATCACATCGGCGGCCCCCTTGGTGGCGTCCACGTTCACCGAACTGCCATACCCAGCACCCGCCAACACGAGAAGCATGACCGCGGCCCCGGGTATCCTGAGCCGCAGTCCGTAAGACTGTGCTTCGCGCATTGGTCTCTCCTAAACAGGCTCTTCGGTCAGCAACTGCCGACCGGACGCGCGGCGCCGAGCACGAGCGGCAGGCGTGCGCGGATCAGCCCGATGTCGGACCGCCCCCGCAGCGGTATACCCTGCTGCGCACTTCTCTCCCGCCGCCTATCCGCGGCTACAGAACTCCAGCACAGCCCGCCGGAAGAACTGGAACTGACGGGCGCCGGCGAGCCTGCGCGTGACTACCATGCTATCATAACGGACCACTTACTCGAAGAATAGGCGAAAATTGGCCCCCGACACCCCTTGGCGGGCAACCGGTGCAGGCAGTACCCGCTATACTTGACCACGACCATGAAGACGCGCTGCGAGTGCCGCAACCTGAGTTTCGCCGCCCTGCTGGCCTACGCCCGTCGCCACGGCATCCGGACCGTCGAGGAGCTCAGCAAGGCCACGACCTGCTGCACGGGGTGCGGGAGTTGCCGGCCGTATATCGAGGAACTGCTGCGTTCCGGCAAGCTGCCGGTAGGCGAGAAGCTGATCGACTTCCCGTACAACCCGGATGAACCGCTTAACCTGCCACGCGAGCCGCTCGGTGGTGGGCCGAGTTGATGCGTCTGCCGCGATCAGGCATGGGGGTCGAATAATGGCCGCAAGGCCTTGTCAAAGAGTGAGATAGACGACGAGCAGCAGAGCCAGAAAGACCACTGCGGCGATTAGCAGTGTGCGGTTGGACAACGGACTATCAACACCCAGAACAACCCATTCACCACAGTGGGGGCAGTGGTCAGCTATGTCCGGAATCTCCGCGCCGCAATTGGGACAGGGGACCGTGTCAACTTCGTCGTCCGGGGCAAGGAGATCGCACTCCTGGGGGCCTTCAGGGTCTTCGAGGGCCTCCTGTGCCTCCCAAGGCAAGTCGTTGATCTCATCGCGGTCGTCGTGGTTTGGCATGGTGTCAGCGCACAATCGGCAACAGTCGTTTAAAGAGTTCGGTCCCGGAAACCTCCAGCAATTCGAAAATGGCGGATTCCACTGTTGTTACAATCGCCTCGGCGCTGCGCATGCGGTCAAGGGCGATGGCTCGGTCGGTGGGACGCCGGGAGCCGACCGCGTCCGCGAGCACAACCGGCCGCAGCGAGACACCCAGCAGGTCCAGCGCCGTCTGCTGAACGCAGACGTGCGTTTCCACGCCCACCAGCAGCACCTGGGGCCGCCGCAGTCCGACGATACGCTCGCGCAGGTTCTGGTCGCGCAGCAGGCTGAAGGACATCTTCTCGAGTCGTACGGCTTCGCGCGCGTCTTCGGCCGCCGCCACTATGTCGCCGACGGTCGGGCCCAGGCCGCGGACATACTGTTCGGAGATCGTGATGGGCAACTGCATCTCGACGGCCGCCCGGAGCATGCGCACGGCTTGCGCCAATACCTGCTCATGCTCGGCCACGTGCGGGAGCATCTTCTCCTGGAGATCCACGACGACGAGTTGGGCTTGCTTGAGGTTAATACAGGTCGCGGGCATTGTTCCTCTTCCATTCGGCGGTACCTGGCGATCGTGATGCGGCCAGGCTGCGCTCCAGGCCAGCGCCGCACTGCGGCGCCGAACTGGGCTTAACACGACTGTAGTCTGCCATACCCGCATGGCTCCCGCAAACGACATGGGGCGTGGAAGTTCCTGCCGGCCGCCTGGACCTCAGTGGCGGGGCGTGGTATGATTAAATGGGTTTCAGCGAGGAGATAAGCGTCATGGATGACGAGTTGTTGGTTCTCGACCGGGTCGAAGCAGACCCTTCGCTGGCCGTGGGGGAATCGATTCCCGCCGAAGAGCCACTTGCCACCAGCGAAGATGTGGTCGCCGCACCGTACGGGCAGGAGGCGATGTCCGCACCAACCGACGCCCCTTTGGATAAGATCGTCGAGGCGCTGCTGTTTGCCTCGGACGCGCCGTTGAGTGCGGCACGGCTGGCCGACCTGGTGGGCGGGTGTTCGGTCACCGAGGTGCGTCTGGCCATCGCGGACCTCAATGACAAGTACGTGGCGGCCGGGCTCACGTTCCGCATCGAGCATATCGCCCGCGGCTACCAGATGATGACGCAGCCGCAGTACGACGAATGGCTTGCCAAGCTCAACAAGCACCGCAGCCAGACACGGCTGACGGGTGCGGCGCTGGAGACGCTGGCGATCGTGGCTTACAAGCAGCCGATCATCCGGGCCGACGTCGAGGCGATTCGCGGCGTGGCCTGCGGCGACGTACTGAACCGCCTGCGTGAGATGGGCCTGGTCAGGGTCATCGGGCGAGCGGAAGTCGTTGGCCGGCCCCTGTTGTACGGGACGACGAGGAAGTTCCTCGATGTCTTTGGCTTGGTCGATCTGGACGACCTGCCGCCGATGGAGGCTCTGCAACTCCGTCGCCGCACCGTGCCGGATGAGCCCGCTCCGGCTCCCTTGGCGGCGAGCGCCTAGCGCGCCGCTGAACGCCGCCCGGCTCCAGACCGATACAAACGGTGATGGAGCGTCGGTGCGGCAAATTGCGACGGTGGCTGCCGGCCAGTCTGGAAGGCCGGGCTATTGTTCTGGTCGTGCTGCTGGTGGTCTCGATCGGGCTGCCGGCCTTCTTCGCCTTCCGTATCCTCAGCCGTCACCAGGACCGCCGCCACGCCGCAGCCGCCGAAGCCCTGCTGGCGGTCGCACTCAGCGCGTACCTGCAGGACGCGGCCGACGGTTCAACGGTCTATGACGAGTGGCTGACCCGGCTGTCCAAGCAGGAGTTGCGCGTCCG
>CAZYGM010000220.1:0-5603 GCA_964647015.1 uncultured Planctomycetales bacterium
ATTGCGCGATCTTGCGAATGTAACGGTTGTCATGGAGGAGACGCCGGCGGGGAGCGCGACGGATCTGGTGGCGAGTGGCGCCATCAAGGGTGCCACGATCACGGTGAATGAGAATTGCCACATGGATGCAGAGAGAATCGAGGACTCCGAGGTCACGGTAGCAGCAGGTAGCGTCGTGAATGTCGGCGTAATCAACGATTGCGTCTTTGCGTTAGCGGACAACGGCAGTCTGACGGGACCGACAACCATTAGCCGGAGCCGGTTTCAAGTAGGCGAGGCGGCCAGCGTGACCGCTGGTTCGCTGGAGGACTGCGGCTTCAACGTGGAAACGGGCGCGACGGTGACCGCCAGCGGGGGAATCTCAGGAGCAGCGGGGCTGGATGGCACGCCCGACTGGGGCGTCTATGGGGGCAGCGTGGAAGCCGGGGGGCTGAGCCGGCCTTGGGGCACGTGGAATATGTCTGGCGGGAGCGCGGCGTTCGAGGAGATGTATGCCGACGGGACGCGGGCGCTGCACATAATACTGCTGGACGGTTCAGAGGTGGGAATCGCAGAGATGCGTGCGGATCCACTGATTTTCACATTTCCAAATGGCCCGGAGCACGATCTCGCGTATGGCAGCGACGGCACCAGGGCTAATCAGTTCGGCGGGGGCTCGACGGATGCGCCGGTCGGTCGCATGTACTTTGGCGACAACACGCGCATCAGTGTCGCAGAGGGGGTTAGCGACGCTAGCCTGAATCTCGACCTGCGCTGCGAGCTGCACATCGCGAGCGACTTCAGACAGCGGTTTGTGTATGAGGGATGGGACACGCGTGGCGTTGACGTCACGGCGCACGCGATCAACGATCCGGGGGGTGCGCAACAGGTCATCGAGTTGATCTCGCCGTGGCAGTCGGCGTCTTTGAATCCGCCGCATTTCGCGGATGTGCCCTGCGTGGGTGCGTTCCGGGTTCTCACGCTGCCGGACACTGTGTCTGCGGCCGCGCCGACGGCAATGAGGAATCTGTACGAGAACTCGGAGCATGGGTGGCCGACGGCGACGGGATGGTTCGACGACGTGTACGTCGGAGATGATCGGAAGCTTGACTTCTACGAAGGCGAAGGGGCGATCCACTACTCGGGTGATCGCGTGATCAATGGGACTGTGCGGTACTGGGCGGACGGCGCCTCCACACCGATGATCGTCACGCTGCAGAGCGACCCGTCACTTGACGAGTTGATCATTCCGGCGGTCAGAACGCTGTACGGCGACTGGAATGGGGATTGCGTGATTTCGAACATCGAGTTGGCGCAGCTTCAGGCGGCGATTGCCGGCGGGTCGAGCACGTATGACCCGCTCATGGATAGCAATTGCGACGGCGTGCTCAGCAACGTGGAGCTCGCCAAGTTCCTGGACAACATGATTGTGCAGCCGTCGTGCGGCGGGCGGGATGGCGGCGGTGGGCGCGGCGAAGGTGAGGGCGACGACTGGGCGTCCGAGGAGGACGGCGGCGCGGAGGATGAGGATGGCGCCGGCGAGCGGTCGGCCGGCGAGGATGGCGTGGATGTCGCCGAACTGGCCGCGTGGATTGTGGCGGAGCTTTCGCCGGAGGAATTGGCGGTATTTGTGGCGGATCTGGCGGCGGCTGTTGAAGAATTTGCCGGTACGCCGGCGGGTGCTGATATGGCGGCGCTGCTGGCGGAGTTTGAGTAGCGGCGGAGAACTTATCCCAAGACCGGCGTCCGGCGGAGCGAGCCGAGAACAGGGCGGTTGAAAGATAGGCGTTGTGACCCGCCCCCGGCCCCGCCCTGGGAGGGCGGGGAGTTTGAGTAGCGGCGGGTTCTGACGGCCGCAGAGTATTGGGTCAGGTCATGTGGCGGGCCGGGTGAGGGCTGCGAGGCCCTTGCCCGGCCCGTGTTGGTGGTGGGGGGCTCAGAAGAAGTGCTCCTTCACAGTTGCGGTTCCTGCGGGGCGCGGTGCTGGTTCTACCGGAGCGTCGGGGGATAATCGGGCGCGGCTGGGGGATGGGGTGGGCAGCGCTTCGTGCGCGTGCGGGCGGTTGCCCGTAAGTTGTTGTCGATTAAGGAGATGGGCGGCGGGGGACTCGAACCCACGACCTTCTCGGTGTAAGCGAGATGCTCTAGCCAACTGAGCTAGCCGCCCATGGACGCGGCGGAGCGTCTGTCCCATAGGCCTGCCACGCGTCGTGGGCGGATTCGGGGGTGGGCCTGACTGTGCGGGAGTCGGGCCGTCGCCGAATGTGTCCCGTGAGGCGGGAGTGGTTATGGGACGGGCTCCTGGGCCACGCCACTTCGGCATGTTCCATCATACAGGTGGAGCGGCGGGCAGGGAACTGGGGTGGTCAAAAAGGTGGTGGCGGGGCCCGTGTAAGGGGGGTGGTCCGATAGGGGACTCGGGAGGGGTAGAAAATTGGGAATCTTAGGGATCGTGATTTGAAACGTGCCTGGAGCGCGCCTAAGAAGATGTGTTAGCAGAATCTGGGCCGTCGGAATCGGATGCCGGTGCGCGGCGAGTCGCGCCACACGGCTTCCGCACATGAAGGGAACACGCAAGCGCGGCCGGTTGGCCGTATGCCAAGCCGGAGCGAGTATGGTTCAGGCGGACTCGACAGCTAGCTCGAGAAGGCGGCGGGTGTGTGCCCGCGGCGAGGAAGGGCAAAGGAGTCCTCAAATGATCAGGATTTGTGGTCTTACGGCACTGCTGATGGTGTGCAGCACGGCGGCAGTCGCCGAAATAATCCTGCAAGACAACTACCTTGGCAATCCCACTGAGCCGGGCTGGGCATTTCCGTACGACGGTGTAGCGGCGCAGAGCTCGGAGCGTCGGACCATCGTGTCGGAGTCGTGGGCGGGGGATGACATCGTTGTCCCGGTGGGGATCGAGTACAAGATTCAGCGATTGAGCTGGATTGGCGTGCTGTTGACCGGTCCGGGGGCCGTCTGGGAGACGGTCGACGTCATCATCCTGCCGCGGAACCCGGTGGAGGAGCGTGGTCGGCCGATCGCTCCGGGTACGATGCCGGTAGCGGAGTTCACGAACATCCCGATGGACGAGTTTGCGCAGCGGACTGGTGAGTCCGGGGGTGAGACGCTTTGGGGTCTGCCGGTGTATGAAGGCAGCGTGACGGTTCCGGAAGTGACGCTGCCGGCCGGGCACTACTACTTCGCCGTCCGCGTGGTGGGCAATAACCGCGGTCAGCACTTCATGCTGACGACCGGCGGTGGCGTCGATTTCGGTGCTGGTGAGATGGGCGTGATGCAAAGCAACTTCTTCTTCCAGCCCGAGTGGATCGACATAGTTGATTACCTCAAGATTCCCGACCCGGACGACCCCAGCAAGCGCATCCCGTATGCGACCGACTTCGCGTACCGCGTTTACGGCGAGGTTGTTCCGGAACCGGCCAGCATCGCGCTGCTGGTGCTCGGCGCGGTTGTGCTCCGCCTGCGGCGGAGTTGATCACGGTCTTTCGCCCTCATTTGCAGGACAGAGTGCGTGGCCGGGCCCTTCAATCGAGGGGCCCGGTCTTTTGATGTCGTGACCGAGTTCCAGCGGGGGCCGCGTAGCTCGTCTGAGGCGGGGGTCGGCCGCGCATCGCGGCAAGCGGCGAACCCGGCTAGGATTACCGGCGTGGTACACCTGCGGGGCCGGCGCCGATGAGAGCCGCTACACGGTCGTCAATTGATCTGGTCTGGATGCTGCTGCCGTGCGCGCTGCTCATCGAGGCGGTCCTGGTCCTGATTCACGCCGCGCGCTCGCCGGCCGAGCAGGTCGGACTGGTGCTGCTGGCTTATGGGGTGGGTGGGGCGGCTTATGTGCGTGTGCTGTGGTGCCTGCGATCAGCCGGCCGCGAACGCGCTTCGCGTGGGGCGACGATCACTGTGCTGGCGGCGGCGGTGGTGTTTCGGATGACGCTGTTGCCGCTGCAGCCGGCGACGAGCCCGGACGTGCACCGGTACATGTGGGAGGGCGTGGTTCAACTGCGGGGCTTGAGTCCGTACGCACTGGCGCCGGCCGCGCCGGAGCTGGATGGCGTGGCGGCGGAGTTTCCTGCGTTGGCGTGGGCGGTGCGGCGTCCGGAGGTTCATCAGCAACTGCCGAGCATTTACCCGCCGGTGGGGCAGATGTTGTTTGTGCTGAACGCGGCCTTGTTCGGGGGCGCGCTGCTGGGGTGGAAGGTGCTGCTACTGTGCTTTGACGGGCTGCTAGCGGCCGGGGCGTGGCTGGTGCTCAGGCGGCGTGGGCTGGGGGCGGTGCATCTGGCGGGGGTGCTGTGGTGTCCGTTGCTGCTGATCGAGTGTTATGAGGGCGGGCACCTCGACCTGGTTGGGGCGGCGTTGGTCCTGGTAGCGCTGGCGGCGTTTGAGCGTGGTCGGCCGCACGTGGCGGGCGGGGCGCTGGGACTGGCGTTCAACGTGAAGTACCTGTGGCCGGGGGCTTTGATATTGCTGCTGGCGGGAGTGGCGTGGCGGCGGCGCTGCGCCGGGGCATTCCTGGGTACGGCGGCGCTGGTTGTACTGGCCGGCTGGATCCCCTACCGGAGTGAGCTTCCCGCCGCGCTGGCAACGGCGCGCGTGTTTGCCGAGTCATGGACGTTCAACGACGTGGTGTTTGAGCTTCTGCGGATGTGTTTTCCCGGGTGGCGTCTTGTGCCGACCCTCATCGTGATTGGTGTGCTGGCCGGGTTGGGTGTGGGCTTGGTGTGGCGGCGTGGTGAAGAGGTGTGGTCGGACGCGTGGCTGCTGGCGGGGGCCGGCGTGCTGCTGAGCCCGGTGGCCTATCCGTGGTACTTTGTGTGGGTTGTGCCGGGGCTGGCATATCGGCCGCCGGGGTGGCTGGTGGTGTGGGTGCTGAGCGTGCCGGCGCTGCATGTGGTCGATTGGCGTTATGTCGCGACTGGGGAGTGGGATCCACTGCCCTGGTTGTGGGTGGTGGTTGGATCGTTGCCGGCGATACTGTTGGTGCGGGCGTGGTGGCGACGGCTGATTCGGGGCGCGGTCTGAGGGGCCGTGGGCGGGTGTGCCCGTCGGCGTGGCTCAGCGGTGGAGAGGCTTGTCTCCGCGGATCAGGCGGTCGAGCAAGTTGCGCAGCTCTGCGATCTTGAACGGCTTGGCGAGCACTGGATAGCGTTGCAGCAGGTCGGCCGGGCTGTATCCGGGGGTCTCAATACACCCGGTGATAATTAGACCGTGCACCTTGGGAGCCAGGGCGCGAATGCGATCCAGGCACTCGAGGCCGTTCATATGCGGCAGCTCCATGTCGGCCACGACAATCTTGATCGTGCCCGCGTTGGCGTTGTACGTCCTGAGCCCTTCCACACCGTCGGCGGCCTCCAAGACCGCGTAACCGGCCCCGCGGAGGGAGCGTGCCACGGCCGACCGCACCATGTCGTTGTCTTCTACGAGCAGTACGCCGGCTCCCGGCGGTGTATCCGCTGCCGCCGGTTCATGCGCGGCCGGCGCGGACTCGACCTCCCCCGTGGCCAGCGGAAGCCAGAAAGAGACGGTGGTGCCCACACTCGGCTCTGACTCCAGCTCCAGCCAGCCCCCGTGGTCGGTGACTATACCGTGGACCATCGACAGACCCAGGCCGGTGCCGACGC
>CAZYGM010000221.1:0-5539 GCA_964647015.1 uncultured Planctomycetales bacterium
TTGCCGCAATGCCGCGCCGACGCTGATCAACTGCATGATCGCGAACAACGTGGGCGGATGGAACGGCGGCGGCGTGTGCAGTCGGTATGGGTCGAACCCGACGTTGACCGGCTGCACGATCACGGGCAACACGTCGGATAACTGCGGCGGCGGTATCTTCTGCGATGATGCCGCGGCGGCGGTGACCGCTTGTGTGATTAGCGACAATGGCGCGGCTTATGGCGGTGGCCTGGATTGCCTGTCGAACGCCAATCCGTGGCTGGTCAACTGCGTAATTGCGGGGAACACGGCCACCCGGAGCGGCGGCGGGGTACGCTGCTATGAATCGAGCCCGACGCTGACGAACTGCATCATCAGCGGCAACACGGCCGCCGACCAGGGCGGCGCCGTGTGCTGCGAGTTCGCCGCCCATCCGGCGTTGGTCAACTGCACCGTCGTCGGCAACTCAGCCCTCAGCGGCGGGGCTATCTTGTGTTCTTACGAAGCGAATCCAACCGTGGCCAACTGCATCCTGTGGTCTGACACGCCGGAGGAGATTCACGTTTCGGCCGGCGGCCCGGTGGTCACGTATTCCGCGGTGCAGGGCGGCTGGGCGGGCGTCGGCAACATTGACGCCGATCCGCTCTTTGTTGATGCGGACGGACGGGACGACGATGACGAGACGTGGCAGGACAATGACTACCGGCTTGGCTCGGGCTCGCCCTGCATCGACGCGGGCGACCCGGACTTTCAGCCGGCGGCCGGCGACATTGAGCTCGATGGGCACGTGCGCATATGGGACGGCGACGACGACGGCACACCGCGCGTTGACATGGGGGCCTACGAATTTGGCGCGCGTGGCTTTGGCGATCTCAATTGCGACGGCCTGGTCAACAGCTTCGACGTTGATCCGTTCGTGCTGGCGCTGACGAGCGCCGGCGACGACCCGCCGTTCGCCGGGTACTGGCTGGCTAACCCCGGCTGTGACCCGGTGCTGGCGGATGTGAACGCCGACGGCCTGGTGAACAGCTTTGATATTGATCCGTTTGTGCGGGTGCTGACGGGCGGTGGCGGCCAGCGCTAACCCGCTGGAATCGTGTTCTGGAATTAGTCCGGGCCGCGGCGTGGCTCGCACTGCGGGGTGGTGGGTTCTACCATGTGCGCCGATGGATGGGTCCGGGCGGTCGGACTCGCGGGACAGGTGCAGAAGGAGAGCCAACATGAAGTATGGAGCGCGTAACCAGATTCAGGCCAAGGTCACGGAGATCAAGCGCGGCGCCGTGATGTGCCAGGTGAAGGTCGAGGTGCCGGCCGGTGTTCGGATGTGCTCGGTGATGACGCTGGAATCGCTGGACGAGCTGGGCATCAAGAAGGGCGATACGGTCAACGTCCTGGTGAAGGCGGTCAACGTGCTGCTGGCAGCCGAGTAGCACGCCGCCACGCTGCCGGCCGCTCGAGTCTGCGGCACGTTCGAACAGGACGTACTCGGGCGGTGATTCGCGCGCGGGTCTGAGGATGTCGTGTGCTCGGAGGGGCAGGGACAGTGTGCGCGGCGTCAGGTCGGGCGGGGGCTACACCGGACGGGCGATTGTCACCGCAGGGCGTGGCAAGGGGGTGCGCGACAGCGGGGCGGCCGGGGTCATCCAGATGGCGTGTGGAAACTGTCAAGCGCGCTGAATTGACGACCCGATAGTAGCGTGTGTCGCAGGACTTGTGCGGCGGAATCCCTATCCGAACCGCGCGTGCGGCACGCTTATCAAATGGATGGCACCAGTGGCTGCGCGGTTTGCGCTTGGCCCCCGTGGCGGCCGGTGACCTGCCGTCGAGCAGGGTGCCGACAAGCGACGCTGGTTACGCATAACAGGACTCACCGTCAGAACACTGGCCGATTTCCTGGGAGAAACTCATGAGAAAGATGTCTGCCCGAACCCGGTCTTGCAGCGGTGGGGCCGGGCCGGCCGTCTTGCGGAGCGTGGCGTTGCTGCTGGCCCTGACCGGAGCGGCTGGGCACGTGCAGGCGGCCGAGCTGCTGCACCAGTACGACTTCGACGGCACTCTGACGGACACGCTGGGGACCGGCGTGGCGTTGGAGGAATTCGCCAACATTGCGACGTCGGCATATGGAGCTGACGGCTGGTCGTGGACGGCGGATACGAATCCGGGCGGGGGGCTGAAGCTGGAGACCGGCCTGCTGGACGACCCGCAGAGCTACTCGTTGGGATTTCGAGTGAAGTACGGGAGCGTCACCGGCTATCGGAAGATCGTGTCGTTCAAAGGAATGGGGGATGACAATGGCCTGTACTTCCTGAACGGCACCCTGGTGTTCTACCCATTTGGCGCCAGTGCTTCCGTCACGTTCGCGATCGATACGTTCTACGACTTCATCTTCTCGCGCAGCTCGGACGACGTCATAAGAGTCTACATCGTGGACGACGAGGGCAGCGTCACCAAGGTGTACGAAGAGGCCGATCCCACGGACGCCTCGGTCCCAGTTACCGAGAGCGGGAAGTACCAGTTCATCTTCTTCTGTGATGACACGGCCACGAGCCACGAATGGACGCCCAGCGGGACCGTGCAGCGCCTGCGCGTCTGGAACGGACCGCTCAACGAAAGTGCGGTGGGCGAGGCCCTCTCGACCAGTCCGCCGGCCGACGATGCCGCGCCCGAACTGCAGGTCGCCATCGTCGCGGCGGACCAGGTCGTCAACGTTGGCGAAGAAATCGGCTTCACGGTGACGGTCTCCAACGTTGGCGACGGCGACGCGACGAATGTCGTGCTGCGGTTCCCGGTGCCGCCGATTACCGAGTTCGTGGGGGCGTGGCTGGTCGGTCCGGAGGCGGGGCAGGCGGCGCCGCTCAACGCCGCCGTCGACGGGGACGACGTTGTCATCGAGTTGGGCGATTTGCCGGCCGCGGAAAGCCTCGAGCTGGAACTGGTATTCAGAGCGACGGCCTCCGGCACCGTGACGCTCAGCGCGTCGGCTTCGTGCGACGAAGAGCCGACTGCGGTTGAGGCCCAGGCGGACTCCAGCGTCGGCGTCGAGGACGTGTACTGGGAGATCGTCGAGACCGTCGTCCCGTTCTATGCGTGCGGTATGATCGGTCTGGTCTCACCGCTGTTGCTGACGTTCGGCCTGTTGGCCCTGCGGCGTCGCCACCACCGTAACTGATATCAGGCCTGCCAGGGGCGGCGACCATGCGTGTTGCCGCTCCCCGGCCGGTGGTGGCCTGTTGCGCGGCGCGCGGTGCCCGGCCGCAACCGCTGAACTTGAAAGGAAGACCGTGAAACGACAAACCGTCGCCAAGCTGGGAACGATTCTGATCCTGATCGCCTTGATGGTAACCACCACGGGCTGCAACCAGTTGCTGTGGGGCACCAACACGGTATCGGCCGTCGCCGGCTGGCTGGTCGGCAGCTATCTCAACACCGGCGGCACCGAACGGCTGTGCTATCAGAACGGTGTCCTGATCGACTGCGCCGACTTGCCGGCCGACTTGGGCCAGTAGCCTGACAAACCACGACAATGCGCAGGCTTCGACGGCCCGGCGGCGGTGGCTTGCTGAAGGTCTCTAACTGCGAAGGCGGGATTCGATCCATTCGCAGAGGGGGTCCAGGCCTTCGCCGCGCAGGGAACTGACGCTCCATACGGGGCGGTGGTCGTCGAGTGCTTCCTTGAGCTGGCGGATGGTGGCGTCGGCCCCGGGGAGGTCGGCCTTGTTGACGACGAAGCCGGTGGCGATCTCGACGACGCCGGCCTTGGCGAACTGGACGGAGTCGCCGGCGCCGGGCATGAGGAGTAGGAGGACGTCGTCAGCCAGGGCGCGGACCTGGGTGTCGTTCTGGCCGGCGCCGACGGTCTCCACGAGGATGATCTGGTAGCCGGCGCTGGCGAGCAGTTGCGCAATATCTGCGCAGTGGGGCGCGAGGCCGCCGGCCTGGCCGGCGGAAGAAAGGCTGCGGACGAAGAGGGTGTCGCGTGGTTCGGCGGCCATCATGCGTAGTCGGTCGCCGAGGAGCGATCCGCCGGTGATGGGGCTGGTAGGATCGACGGCGACGACGCCGACGCGGTGGCCGCGATCCTGGAGGTTGGTGGCAAGCTTGCCAATGAAGGTGCTCTTGCCGACGCCGGGGGAGCCGGTGACGCCGATGCAGACGGAGGGTTGCCGCGGCGCGGGGAGTTTGAGGGCCTGGGGGTCGCGTCCGGAGGCGATCCAGGTGATGGCCTGGCCGAGGCCGCGCATGGAGCTGATGCTGGGGGGTGTCTGCTGGGCGGCGCGCTGCTGCTGGCGGCGGTTGGCGAGTGAACGGACGGCGTCAACGACGGTGGCCATGGGGGTGCCGGGTGTGAAGACGCCGGCGATGCCGTCGTTGGTGAGGGCACGGGTGTCGTCCTCGGGGATGATGCCGCCGACGACGAGGGGGAGGTCGGTAGCGCCGGCTTGGTCACAGAGGCGTTTGACCTCGGGCATGATGGTCATGTGAGCGGCCGAGAGGAGGCTGACGCCGAGGACGTCGACGTCCTCCTGGATGGCGGCCTGGACGGTTGAGGCGGGGGTCTGCCAGAGTCCGGTATAGATGACCTCCATGCCGGCGTCGCGGAGGTTTCGGACGATGAGTTTGGCGCCGCGGTCGTGGCCGTCGAGGCCGATTTTCGAGATCAGGACGCGTGCAGGTCGTTGCATGGCTGCTCCGGGCAGAGGTTGGAAACCGATACTTTACTGGCAGGGACGGGATTGACAAGCGGGTGCGGATGGGCGAGACTGGGGTCAACATTCACCGGCTCACTTGGTCCTTTGGAGCCGGCCCGGGCGGTCAGGTGTCGTCCGGCTTGCCGCTAGCAGCTAATTCCTGAGCAGGAATCCGGCGGATTTCGCCTTGGCCACGGGGTCTGGGCTTTGATGCTATGGGGTTTGGGAAGCCGATTGTCGGGTTGTGTGGCGGGATTGGAGCGGGGAAGAGCAGCGTGGCGCGCGAGTTTGAGCGGTTGGGCTGCGTGGTGATTGACTCGGACCGTCTGAACCACGAGGTGTTGGCCCGGCCGGAAGTTCTGACGCAACTGCGGGAATGGTGGGGTAGCGAGGTTGTCGGGGCTGATGGGCGTCCGGACCGCAAGCGGATTGCGAGCATCGTGTTTGAAGATGCGGGGCAGCGGCGGCGGCTTGAAGAACTGGTTCACCCCTTGATTGTCGAAATGCACGACACTATTATAGATGCGGCTGGTAAAGATCGCACGGTCAAGGCCGTCATCTTAGATTCCCCGCTGTTGTTCGAAAGCAATCTCGCTAGCCTGTGTGACTTCGTCGTGTTCGTGGAGGCGAGCCGGGCCGAGCGGCTGCGGCGCCTGCACCAGGCGCGTGGTTGGGACGAGGGACAACTGCAACGGCGTGAGCGCTGCCAGGAGCCAGCGGAAGCGAAGCGCTCGCGAGCGGAGTTCCTGATACAGAATGATGGCCCGGCCGTTGCGCTACGGGCGCAGGTGACGGGAGTGCTAGAGCAGATCATCGCGCGGTACCCCCAGGCTGATTGAGTTTGAATCCCGCCGCCGTCGCATGCGGACTGT
>CAZYGM010000222.1:0-4122 GCA_964647015.1 uncultured Planctomycetales bacterium
GCTCGGAGCAGCCGCGCGAATGCGTGGTGCTGGAGGGTGAGTGCGGCGTACGCGCCCCGGCGCATGCGTACGCCGCTGATGGAGCCGGCGCCCCCCGCCTCGTGCGGCAGCCGGACGGGACCTGTGTGATCGAGTGTCGACGGTGCGGCACTTGCTGTGATGTGGAGGCGGACAGTTGCCCGTCGTGCGGAACCCCCTTCACCATTGACGCGGCCACGACGGTGGGGTCGCTGCGCGTCAGCTCGCGGGCAACCGCCGCGCTCGTGCTGGGGATCGTGTCGCTGCCATTGTGCCTGTTGCTGCTGCCGGCCGTGCTGGCGATCTTGCTGGGGCTGTTCAGCCTGCGGCTGGGTGCCGGGCACCGTCCGCCGGGCCGGGCCATCGCGGGGATCCTGCTGGGAATCCTATCGTTGGCGACCTTCGCCGCCTGGCAACTTCTGTAGGCCGGCGCGCGGGTGCGCTGGGCTCATGGGGCAGTCATATCAATGGCCACGATCCAGGCTTCGTTAACCGTTATGTGGGCGATGTGCGTGCGATCGTGCGAGTAGACGACGTGCACCAGGCCGTCCGGCGTCTGCACGGCGGCCGGGTAGGCGTACTGCCCCGCGCCGTCCGCCAGCACGCGCGGCGTCGTCCATGTTACGCCCTCGTCGGGCGATAGCGTGATCGAGAGCGGCGTACGCCGCGCGTTGTCGTCGTTTAAGACCAGCACCAGGTTGCCGCTGTGCAGCGTCAACAGGACGGCCGGACTGCCCGGGTTGGGAAAGCCACTGTCGCGCGGCGACGACCACGAGCAGCCGTCATCGTCCGAAGCCGTGACCCACAGCCAGCCCGTGCCGGCGTTGCGCATTACGGCCAGCAGCCGACCGCCGGCCAGGCGCGCTACGGAAGGCTGCAAGTTCTGGGTTGGCGCCGGCGTCGCCACGGTCGCCGCCAGCGCCCAAGTCCCGCCGTCCGTCGAGCGAAAGAACAGCGACCGCTGCCACAAATCATCGTAAGCCGGCAACAGCAGGGCCCCGTCGGCGGTGCGGATCGGTGGGTGGCGGACGTTGGCCCCCAGCGGGCCGGCGATGGTTGTCGGCGGCGTCCAGGTCGCGCCGCGGTCCGCAGAGTGCTGCACCTCAATACAAGCGCTGCTCCAGCCGGCCGACACAACCGCCTGGAACAACCAGACTTCCGCGCCTTCGCTGTATAGGACCGGATTGCCGTCGGCTTGCGGTCGATCGACCAGCAACGCCGGCGGCTGCCAGGCGGTTTCGCCGGCCCGCCGGCGGGCGGTGTAGATGGCGGCCCCGTCCAGCTCGTGCGGACCAACGTATGAGTACCAGGCCGCCAGCAACTCACCGTCGGGAAAGGCAGTCAGCGTCGGAGCATGACTGCCGATTCGGCCCGGGATCTCCTCAAATATGGACTCGGAGGCGAACACCGCGGGCTCGGCCCCCCCGGCCGGGGCGACGGCGCGGCCAGTGTTAAACGTCAACTCAAGCTCGGCCGGCGGGCTGTTGCCCGCCAGCGGCACGCAACCGACCCCAACCAGCAGCAGGGCTGTGCCGCAGAGCGCTGGGCCGGCAATCCCGACACGGTTGGGGGACATGCGGGTGATTATGCGGCGTCAGCGCCGGCGTGAGAAGCCCGCTTTCCACCATCGGCCTTACGGGTGCCCGGCGCGAAAATCGTAATCCCTTTCGGGCGGTCGGATGAAACCGTGCCCGTGGGGCCGCCCACACGGAATCAGCCACGCTGCCCGCCCGGTTACTGCCGGGCGGCGCGGGCGGTGTGGATTGGAACCGGATGAGAGTGACGGCGTGTTTCCGGCCCAGGTGGATCCGCAGACGTTTGGGCTGAACCTCTGGCTGATCATCGGAGCCGTCGTTCTGGCGGGCGGAGTGTTCCTGTCCGTCCTGCTGATGATTACGGCCATGCGCGCCGGCATCTGGCAGATTCGTCGCCGCCGGGCGCAGCGGCGCTGGCGCCGCCCGGCCGGTCCGCCGACGGCCCGCGGACTGTGTGACGAGTGTGGACGCGTGCATGAGCGCGTCGCACATTTGCCGACGGGCGCGCGCTTGTGTCCGGCGTGCTGTCGGCGGCGGCTGGAGAAGCTGAAGTGAGCGAGCAGGCCACGCTGGAAACGCCACTGTACGCTGTCAATGAGCAGCGGCGGCTGAGCATGCGCGACCTGCTGGACTACTTCGTCCGTCACGGGTCCATGCGCGTATCCGATCTGCACTTGAAGGTGGGGGCCCCGCCGGTGTACCGCGTTGACGGCAGCTTGCAGCGGATGAAGGGCCCGCCGTTGGATGTAGCGACGGTGGCGGCACTGGCGCGCGTGCTCCTGAGCGCGCGTGAATGGGAAACGCTGGACAGCGTCCGGGCGGTGGACAGCTCGCTGATCAGCGGCCAGATGCAGTTCCGCCTGAACTGCTTTCATGACACGGACGGGCTGGTGCTCGCGGTGCGGGCCCTGGAATCCCGCCCGCCGGCGGTCGAGGCGATCGGGTTCCCCAACGGCGTCTGGCAGGACATTATCCGCAAGCAGCAGGGCCTGGTGCTGGTGACCGGCATCACCGGCGCCGGCAAGTCCACCACGATTGCGTCGCTGATCAACCACATCGCCGGCACGCGCCCCTGCCGCATCATCACGCTCGAAGACCCGATCGAATACCTGCTGGCCGGCCAGCAGGCGCTCATCTCGCAACGCGAGGTGGGCCGCGACGTGCCCAGCTACGAGCGCGGCTTGCGCGACTGCCTGCGCGAAGACCCGGACGTCATCTTCGTGGGCGAGATGCGCGACCGCGAGTCGGCCGCCTGGACCCTGACCGCGGCTGAAACCGGCCACCTGGTCTTCTCGACGCTGCACACGCGCGACGCGCGCGGAACCATCACGCGCGTGCTCGACATGTTCCCGGCCGGCCAGCACGACGAGGTCGCCAACCAGCTCTCACTGGGGCTGAGCCACGTTATCTCGCAGAAGCTGGTGCCGCGGCTGGACGGCCAGGGACGCGTCGTCGCCATGGAGATTCTCAACAACAACTACGCCGTCTCGAACCTCATCCGCCTGCTGAAGCTCGAACAGATCTACAGCCAGCTTCAGAGCCGCACACGCGACATCCCCGAGGAGCGCATGCTGACGCTGGAGCGTTCGCTCGCGCTGCTGGTCAGGCAGAAGCTGGTCACACCGGCCGAAGCGCAGAAATGGGCCAATCATTCGGCGGCGTTTCTGGACGAGTTGCAGCGGGCGGAGTGAGGCGGCCGCGACCGACGCTTCAGGCCGGCCGGTCGTCACCGGTTGGCTGACCGCCAATCTGTCGGCATAGGCGCCACGAGCGCCGGGCGGCGCTGTAGCCCAGCGCCGCGAGAATCAGAAGCAGGATGACGGTGCTGTCGAAATGGCCGTCGGCGCGAGCCTCGGCGAAGGTTTCGATTGCCATGGCCAGCATCAGGACGGTGAAGGCTGATTCGACCGCCGTCTCCAGCAGGGCGGCACTGCGGCGGCCCAGCGCCGCCAGGCCCGCGACTACTAGGAACGCGACGCCGATGACGCGCAAGGCCCATTGGAAGACATGGTCAATGGCGAACCAGACGGGTGTGGCCTGCTCTGAGGCCGAGCCGGGGGCATCAATCAGCCATTGGAAGCCGAAGAACAGGCAGATTCCGCCGGCCAGCAGCGCTCCCAGGGCGCCGGCCCGAATGGCGGCGGCGATCTGGCCGGGATCGGCGTGGCGGCTGGTGGGCTCGTCGTTCATGGGCATGCTCCCGGCGGGTCTGGGCCGAGCGAACCGGTGACAATGGTAGCGGTCGGCCGGCCGGTCGTCACCGGCCCGGGCGGCGCGGCGCCCCCCCGGGGCACAGGATCCTACGAACTCCGTAGGCTTGTCCGGATGCTCCCGCGCTTCTACCATGCTTATTGATGCGGCGGAACTGCTACCTTTTGCGGTGAGGGTTCAGGATGACACGCGGGGTCTTGGCGGTGTTGTTGCTGGTGGCCGGGCTGTTGCCGGGCGCGGCGGGCGAGGTGATCGTGCTGAAGGGCGGGCAGCGCGTCCACGCCGAAGTCCTGCGCGAGTTCCCGGAGCGCGTGGTGGTGGACCTGGGTTTTGAGCTGCTGTCGATTCCGCGCGAGCA
>CAZYGM010000222.1:4222-5494 GCA_964647015.1 uncultured Planctomycetales bacterium
CGGAGCGCGTGGTGGTGGACCTGGGTTTTGAGCTGCTGTCGATTCCGCGCGAGCAGATTCAGGAGATCCTGCTGGACAGCGGCGGCGACGCCAGCGTGGATGTAGAGGCCATTCAGGCCACCGACGACCTGTACAGCCGGGCGCAACTACCGGAGCAGACCGTCAAGCAACTCGCGCAGCGGTTCGGCGAGGGCGTCGTGCTCGTTTCGGTGCCGGGGGCACGCGGCAGCGGCTTCTTCATCAGCACCGCCGGCCATGTAATCACGAACTTCCATGTTATCGAGGGCGAGACCAGAATCGCCGTGACGGTGTTCCGCAAGGTGGGGGCGGAGTTTCGGCGGCAGCGCTTCGAGGACGTGGACATCGTGGCGACGAATCCGTTTCTGGACGTCGCCCTGTTGCGGGTGAACCTGCCGGCCGATTACACGCCGGTGATTGTGTACCTGTCCGCGGAAGACGGGCTGCGCGACGGCGATCGCGTTTTCGCGATCGGCAACCCGCTGGGCCTGGAACGCAGCGTCTCACAGGGTATCGTCAGCAAGCGCAACCGGGCGCTGCAGGGCCTCACCTACGTGCAGACCACCACGCAGATTAACCCGGGCAATTCGGGCGGACCGCTGTTCAACATGCGCGGCGAAGTGGTCGGTGTGACAAACATGGGAATTCTGGCGGCCGAGGGGCTGAACTTCGCGATACCGATCCGTTACGTGATCGACTTCCTGCGCAACCGCGACGCGTTTACCTACAACAGCGAAAGCTCTGAAGCCGGCTATCGTTACCCGCCGCCCGCGGACCGCCAGGATCCGGCGGCTCCGCCCGACCTTAAGTGACCGACTAGTACCGTAATCCATACGCAGAGAAGAGAGCAGTCATGAAGCGAACACACACCCTCGTAGCCGTAGTATTGCTGGTGCTGGCTGGGCCGGCCGTACTGGCACAGCCTCCCAAGCAGTCGCAGCCCGATCCGGCGGAGTGGGTGCCGGCGCACGCCATCTTCTACCTGGGCATCAGCGACACGGCGCGCCTGGTCACGGACGCGCAAAAGACCGTGGCCTACCAGTCCTTTACGGACGCCGACCTCCAGAGCGGCCCGTTCGACTGGTCGGCCGCCGCCAAGAGCCTGAAAGCGCGCCTGGCGACCGTCATGAATACAACACCGGATGCGCTGGAGAATCCGTTCGCCGGCCCGTTAGCGCTCTACGTGACGGCGCCGCCGGGGGCCCGGCTGGACGACAGCGAAGTCGTGCTGATCGCCGGCGTGGGCAACGCGGA